>JAFMRC010000134.1 GCA_017354375.1 Nocardiopsaceae bacterium
GCCTCGACGGCCTCGTCCGTCTCCGGCGCCTCCGGCACCACCAGCGCCTCCCGGGTGAGCGCCGCCGCCCGCGGCCCGGTCGCCCCCTCCGACCAGCCGAACAGGTCCGGCCGCTCCGCGACGCACCGCCCGCACAGGATGCACTTCCCCTGGTCGACGCGGACGCCGTCCGCGCCCGATTCGATGGCGCCCGTCGGACACAGCCCCTCAAGCCCCTGAGACCGCCCCGCAAGCCGCCCTCCAAATCCGGAAATTTCCGGCGTCGGGGTATTTGCGCCCATCTCAGAGGGGAGCGGCGGCACGTCCGGACGAGAAGACGCGCCCGGACGGACGACGACCGGGCCGCGCCAGGTATCCGCGTACTCGTCGGGCTTCTTCGGCCACTTGGTCGTCACGACCCCGTCGCGCAGCCCGCGGATAGCCCAGATGCTCACTGTCCCGCCTCTCCGTGAATCACAGGGCGGCTCCGGCGACGGAGAGGCCGAAGCTCGCCTCGATGAACGGGAAGTCCGTCAGGATGTCGCCCTTGAACACCTCGTGCATCAGCACCAGGTTGTGGAACGACGCCGAGCGCGGCTGGCAGCGCTCGATCCGGCCCCCGTCGACGGTGACGTCGTAGAGCACCTCGCCCTGCGGAGCTTCCGCCCAGCCGACGGCCCGGCCGCCGATGGCAGTCGGGGGGCGCTGGGCAGGCGCGACGATCCGTTCGGATGAATGGTCGCATTGTTCGGTGGCGAGCTCGGTGGCGGCGAGCCGCACCAGCTCGAACGCCCGCGCGACCTCGTCCCAGCGGACCCGCAGCCGGGCGAGGGCGTCGCCGTCGCGGTGCTGGCGGGGCTCTGGAGGGCCGCCGGCCCGGGCAAGCAGCTGCGGGTACGCGTCGTAGGGCCGGGCGGCGCGGGCGTCGTCGTCGTAGCCGGACGCCTTGCCGACCGGGCCGAGGGCGCCGTGCTCGCGAGCCCGCTCCGGGGTGAGCGGCCCGGTGCCGCGTAGCCGGTCCAGGAACGAGGACGTGGCCATCAGCGCCTCCGCGTCGGCGGTGACCGCCTTCTCCAGCGCGGCAAGCTGGACCTCCTCGACGCGCGGGACGGCGCTGACCCCGCCGGGGACGACGACGCCGCGTCCGAAGCGGCTCCCGCACGCCGCGCCGACCAGGCGCATCACCCTCTCCTTGTGCACCGCGAACCGCGCCGTGGCGACCGCCAGGCCCGCCGCGTCCGCCAGCCGCACGGCGACGTCGAGGTGGTTCGCGATCCGCTCCAGCTCGGCGTGGATCACGCGGACCAGGGCGGCGGCCCGGGGAACCTCGAGCCCGGCGACGGCCTCGACCGCGTGGCAGTAGGCGAGGGCGTGGGCGACGGCGGCGGTGCCTTCGGCGCGCTCGGCCAGCAGCACGCCGTCATCGGCGCTCCTGCCCTCGAAGCGGGCCGCGACGGCGCGGTGCTTGTAGAAGATCCGCATGTTCAGGTGGGGGATCGCCTCGCCGGGGGTCTCGACCAGGTACTCCATCGACTCCACGATCCCGGAGCGGACCGGGCCGTGCGGGATCGTGAAGAGCCCGTAGCCGTCCACGTGCCGAGGCAGGAAGTGATCGCCGGGGTTCCCGGGCCGGACCAGCGGGGCGGGGCGCGGGTGCCCTTCCGGCGTGATTCCGGTCTGGTCGGCGATGACGCGCTCGTACCAGAACGCGGCGTTCAGGTCCGGGGTCAGCGCGGGATAGGAGGTCGCGCCCGGGGGCAGCGGGACGTCGATGACGTCAACGCCACCGGGCCGGGCCAGGTGCGCGGACAACCCCCGCTTGTTGCTGTTATCAGCGTCAGAGGAGGCGGGGGCGCCGGGGGCGAGGGCGAGCAGGCCGGCGAACCGGTCGCCCGCCGCGACGCGGTCCAGCACCTCCCTCCAGGGGCTGAGCCCGGCCTCGGTCGCGGGGCTGACGGTCATCGCGTGCCTCCCAGCTCGGTCACCGCACGGGCGATCAGGTCGGTCAGCTCGCCCGGCGGGTGCAGGCCCAGCACCACCAGCGCCACCGTCCCGGCCACGACGGGGACGACCATCCACGCGCTCGGCTCGCCCGGGTCGGCCGGCTCGCGGGCGGCGGCGCTCAGCGACCGGGCCGGGCGGGCCAGCAGCATCCCGGTCGCTTCCGTGCTCAGGGCGAAGAAGGCCAGGGTCACCCCGGCGACGAGGGCCGCCGCGACCGCGTAGCTTCCGCTGGCCAGGCCGCCGGCGACGATCTGGAATTCGCTGCGGAAGATCCCGGACGGCGGCATCGCGGACAGCGCGAAGACCGCGAAACCGAACAGCGGGCCGCTCCATGGCAGGGCCCGCAGCCCGCCGCGGATGCCGCCGATGCGCTTCGTGCCGTACTTCACCGTGAGCACGCCGGCGCCCATGAACGCGTTGCCCTTCGCCGCGGCGTGCGCTAGGACGTGCAGCAGCATCCCGGCGAGCGCGATGGGGGCGCCGAAGCCCACCGCGATCGCGCAGATACCCATGTGCTCGATGCTGGAGTAGGCGAGCAGCCGCTTCACGTCCCGCTGCCCGAACACGTATAGCGCGGCCAGCAGCAGCGACGCGACGCCGAACGCGAGCAGGACGTCGCGGGGGAACGCGCTGCCCACGCTTGTTGCTGTTATCTGGTAGAAGCGGAGGATCGCGTAGAAGCTGGTCGCCAGCAGCGCGCCGGACAGCAGCGCCGATACCGGGGCCGGGGCCTCGGAGTGGGCGTCCGGCAGCCAGGTGTGCACCGGGAACAGCCCTACCTTGGTGCCGTAGCCCAGGGTCGCCAGGACGAAGGCCAGCATGACGGGCGCGTGCGGCAGCCTGGGACCGGCGGCGATCAGGGGGGCGACCGACAGGTCGAAGTGCCCGGACAGGACCCGCGAGCCGGCGTAGTACGCGAAGATCGTGCCCAGCAGGGCCAGGCCGAGGCCGGCGGAGGCGATCAGGACGTACTTCCAGGCCGCCTCGGCGGCGCTGGCGCCTCCCTCGGCGGCGCCTCCCTCGGCGGCGCCTCCCTCGGCAGCGCCTCCCTCGGCGGGCCCGGCCTCGCCCCCCTCACTCCCCTTGGCGGGACCGGCCTCGAGCGCCACGAGCAGCGCGGAGACGATCGTCGTGACCTCCACCGCGATCCACAGCAGCGCCAGGCTGCTCATCAGCGGCGCGGCGAGCATCGACCACGCGAACAGGTTGAAGCCGGCGTGGAAGCGCCTGAGGTAACGGTCGCCGTGGCCGTGGCGCAGGTAGCCGACCGAGTACACGGCCAGGGCGGCGTACAAGAAGGCGGTCGCGAGCAGGAAGACCAGGCTGATCGCGTCGGCCTTCAGGTAGCCGAACTCGGCCTGGCCGCCGGCGCGGACCGTACCCGGTACGAGCGCCATCACGAGCCCGAGGCTCGCGATCCCGGATACGACGGTGACGGCGGGCGCGACCCGCCGCGGGCTCGGCGCGAGCCCGCACGCGACGGCCGCGGCGAAGGGGACGATGAGGATGGCCAGCAGCATGGTCCCCGTCACCCCCGCAGCCGGGTGAGGTCGGCGGTGGACATCGACTCGGCCTTCGCGTGGTGCGCCCGGATCAGCATCCCGAACACCACCACCGCGACGAGCAGGTCGAACAGGAACGCGGTCTCCAGGATCAGCGGCATCCCCGCGGCCAGCACGAGCGCGGCGAGGGAGATCGCGTTCTCCAGGGAGAAGAACCCGATCGCCTGCGACGCCACGTCCCGCCGGACGATCATCAGCCCGAACGCGACGAACACCATCGCCCCGGCGAGCGCGAGCGCGGTGACGGGCGCGGTCGAGGCGCTGACGTGGAACGATCCGAACGAGAAGAACCCGAACGCGGCGAGGGCGATGCTGGCCAGCACGGCGCTGGCCACGTTCAGCGTGTAGCTTCCCGCCACGCCCGGCGCCTCCTCCCCGGCCCTCCAGCCCGGGGCCCGCGGGCGGAGCAGGAGGCGGCGCACCACCCACGGGACCGCGACCACCTTCAGCGCCGCCGACAGCCCGGCCAGGGCGTACAGTTCGGGCAGGTTACGGTCGGCGGCGATCACGATCGCCAGCACGGAGATCAGCGCGGACTGGGCCGCGTACAGCCGGACCTGATCCCGGATCAGGGCCTGCCTCAGCAGGCCGAACTCCAGCAGCAGCATCAGCGCGGCGGCCACGTCCGCCGCGTCGCCGTAGACCCCGGGCGCGCCACCCACACCCATCAGGCACCTCCGCCGTAGACCGTGATCACGCCGACCACCACGAGGAGGAACGCGGCGGCCACGTACTCGGTGATCTTGAACAGGCGCAGCTTGGCGAACGAGTTGTCGATCACCGCGACGACCACGCCGATCACGCACGCCTTGACCAGCAGCGCGGCGACCGCGATGACCACGTCGGGCAGCGACTGCGTGGACGCCAGCCCCCACGGCACGACGAACACGTCCGCGAGGAGGGCGAACAAGATGAACTGCTTGAGCATCGAGCCGTACTTCAGCAGCGCGAGGTACGGCCCGGAGTGCTCGAACGACCGGGCCTCTTCGATCATCCCGAACTCGTTGGTGCCGGAGTGCGTCTCCACCGGGATCCGGCCGGTCTCGTGCAAGATCACCATGAACAGCGCCGCCGACGCCAGCAGGTGCGCCGGGCGGACGTAGGAGCCGGCCGAGGACCGGATGGTGCCCGCCATCACGTAGGGCAGGTCGGTGCTGGTGAGCAGCGCCACGGTGAACGTGACGAACAAGACCACCGGCTCGGTGATCGCGGAGAACGTCTTGGCCCGGCTCGCGCCAAGCTGCGCGTACGGGCTCCCGGTCTCCAGGGCGGCGACGGCGGCGACGAAGCTGGCCAGCGCCAGCAGGAACCCGCCGCCCAGGATGTCGCCCATGTACCCCAGCGGCAGCCCGTAGCTGGTCAGCACCGGGATGAGCAGCGGGATCGTCAGGTACGCGGCGACGGCTATCACCGGCGCGGCGAGGAAGAACAGGCTCGCCCGCCGCGGGGCGAGCGCTTCCTTGCGCAACAGCTTCGCCAGGTCGTAGTACGGCTGGGCCAGCCGCGGCCCCCGCCTGCCCTGCATGCGCGCCTCGACCCGCGCGATCACCCCCGTCACCGCCGGAGCGCCAAGCGCGACGGTGAGGACCTGCAGGAGCTGGATGACCGGGATGGGCAGGGCCGCGCTCACCGCGCGGCCACCGGTTCATTGCCGGGAGATTCCAGCGATTCCGCCATGACGATGCCTCCTACCCGTGAGCGTGCGCTGAGCGAGCGTGCACTGAGGTAGAGGCCATTAGCCCGGATCGATCCCGGGCACTTAGGGCGAGCCTCATCGCCAGGACGGAATTGTATCAGCAGGACGCGGCTAGCGTCCCCCGGGCCACAGGCTGTCCAGGTTCACCACGATTCCCCGCTGGCTGCTGCGGGCGATCACCACGACCGCATCCTGCTCGCCGGGGTTCTCCTCCCGGTGCGGGACGTACGGCGGGACGAAGATGTAGTCACCCGGCCCGGCGCACACGCGCACCTCCTTGTCCCCGTCGGCGAACACGAACGCCGGGGTGCCGGACACCACGTAGATCGCCGTCTCGGCCTCGCCGTGGTGGTGGTCGCCGGAGCTGACGCCGGGCGCCACGTGGGTCTGCCCCATCCAGAGTTTCTCCGACCCGGCGCTGGAGCCCGAGAGAGCCTCCCACCGGGTCATGCCGGGGGTCTGGCCGGTGTCGGAGCTCAGCTCCCCCGCCCGCACGTGGGTCAGCGGCCGGTGCCACAGGTCATCATCACTCATGCCGCCATGCTGCCACACCGGCGCCCAGGCACCGAAGAGCGCGCTCAGCGCCCGAACAGCACGCTGACCGACTGGCCGTCGTGGGTCCGGCGGATCGCCTCGGCCAGCGCCGGGGCCACCGACAGCACGGTCAGCTTGGGGTGGGAGAACGGGACGGGGACCGAGTTCGTGGAGACGATCTCGGTCACGTCCTCGGCGGCGCCCAGCTTCTCCAGCGCGCCGTCGGCGAACAGCCCGTGCGTGCACGCGATGCTGACCGAGCGAGGCTCGTACCCGCGCAGCACCGACAGCAGCTCCAGCACCGTCGTCCCGCGGGCGATCTCGTCGTCGAGCACGATCACGTCCCGGTGGGCGACGTCGCCGATGATCGACGTGATCGACACCCTCTCGTCGCTGAACCGCTCCTTCGCGCCCGCCGCGACCGGGACACCGAGGCGCTTGGCGAAGTGCGACGCGCTCTTGGCGTAACCGAGGTCGGGCGACAGCACCACGGTCCGCGACAGGTCGCGGCGGCGGAAGTGCGCCGCCAGCTCGCGCAGCGCGTGCAGGTGATCGACCGGGACCGAGAAGAACCCGTGCACCTCCGGCGAGTGCAGGGTGAGCGTCAGCACCCGGTTGACCCCCGCGGTGACCAGCAGGTCCGCGACGAGCCTGCCGCCGATCGAGATCCGCGGCTCGTCCTTCTTGTCCGACCGGGCGTAGGCGTAGTGCGGTATCACCGCCGTGACCCGCGCCGCCGACGCGCCGCGGGCGGCGTCCGCCATCAGCAGCAGCTCCACCAGGTTCTCCTGGGACGGCGGCACGATCGGCTGGACCAGGTACACGTCGCGCTCCCGGCAGTTCGCCTGCAGCTGGACCTCCAGGCAGTCGTTGGCGAACCGGGTGATGCGCACGGGGCTGCGCGGAACGCTCAGGTGGCTGCAGACCTCGTCAGCCAGCTCCCGGTGCGCGCTGCCGCTGAAGATGACGATCTCGGCATTCATGGCTATCACCTTGGCATACCGCGCGCCGCCGCACCCCGCGAGTAAGTCGCGCCCCGCGAGCGAGTGGCGCGCCGCGATACTCTCATAAGCATGGACATCCCCGCCACCGACGGCCCCGCCACCGACGGCCCCGCCACCGGCGAAGCCCCGGCCTGGCGGTTCCTGGTGCAGCCCAGGTGGCTGGCGTGGCACGCCCTGATGGTCGTCTCCTTCTGGGGGATGCTGTGGCTGGGTGACTGGCAGTTCCACCGGGCCCTCGGCGGAAACGGGCTGAGCTGGGCCTACACGTTCGAGTGGCCGTTGTTCGCCGTGTTCGCGGTGGTGTTCTGGGCCAAGACGATCAGGGACGAGCTGCGGATCCGCAGCGGCAAGATCCCCGACCCCAGGCGCATCCGGGAACTCGAGGCGGCCGCCGCGGAGGCCCGCGCGCTGGCCATCATCGACCCGAACCGCCCCAAGGCCATCACGGCGGGCCCGGAGTTCTCCGAGCTCGGCCTCGCGCAGGCCGACGACTGGAACCGGCCCGAAGACGAGCCCGACGATCCCGAGCTGGCCGAGTACAACGCGTACCTCGCGCGGCTGCACCGCGAGGTCAAGGACCACGGCAAGTGGCACGGCCTGCGCTGAGCACGCGCCGCTTGACCGCCGAACACTGCTGAACACCGCTGGGCATCGTTTGACCAAGGAGACACATGAAGGGCCTCGTGCTGGCCTACCGGACGATGGCGTACATCACCGGCGTGATGATCATCGTGCTGTGCTTCGTCGGCATCCCGCTGCAGGTCTGGGCGCACAACACGTTCATCGCCGTCTACGTCGGCATCGCGCACGGCTACCTGTACCTCGTCTACGTCGGCATCGCGTTCTGGCTGTCGCAGAGGCTCAGGATGCCGGTGCTGTCGCTACGGGTGCTGGTGCTGCTGCTCGCGGGCATCATCCCGGTGGTGACGCTCGTCGTCGAGCGGTGGATGATGCGCACCTACATCCGCCCCGCGCTCACCGCCGAGGCCCCCGGGGACATCGCCGCCGAGGCCACGCGGCGCTGATCCTCCGTGAGCGGACACTACTTCGACGCGTCCCCGGCGGCGGCACACCGCCCCGGGCTGGTCCGCGTGGTGCTGCCCGACGTGTACCTGGAGCTGGAGACCGACTCCGGGGTGTTCTCCCCCGGCCGGCTGGACCCCGGCACCCGGCTCCTTCTCGACCCCGCGCCCGCGCCGGCGCCGCGGGTACCGGCCGCCGGCGACGTGCTGGACCTCGGCTGCGGCTACGGCCCGATCGCGTGCACCCTGGCCGCCCGCTCCCCGGGAGCGACCGTGTGGGCGGTGGACGTGAACGAGCGGGCGCTCGAGCTGTGCTCGCGCAACGCCGGGAAGGCGGGGCTGCCCAACGTGCGCTGCGTCCCGCCGGATGATCCGGGCCTGCCGTCGTCGTTCGCCGGAATCTGGTCCAACCCCCCCATCCGGATCGGGAAGGCCGCGCTGCACGAGCTGCTGAGTACGTGGCTGTCCCGGCTGGCCCCGGACGCCGCCGCCCACCTGGTCGCCGGCCGCAACCTGGGGGCCGACTCGCTCCATTCCTGGCTGCAAGCCCGCGGCTGGGCGGTGGCGCGCGTCGCGGCCCGGAGCGGCTATCGTCTCCTGAAAGTCGATCATCCCGAACGGATCGTGGCTACTCCCTCATGACGACGCCCACTACGCCTTCCGGCGCCCGCCCGATCGCAAGCGATCGTATCGAGCGGGCACCGGCCAGCGCTTACCCGGGGGGACGACCCCCCGGACCCCCCGGTGCGCCGAAGCAGTTGCGCACCACCGACGTCAAGCGCCTCAACCGCGACTGGAGGCGCCGCACCGACCGGCGCCTGGCCCTCATCCTGGACTCGGTCGCCCAGCCGTTCAACGTGGGGTCGGTGGTGCGGACCGCGGCGGCCCTCGGCGCGCGGAAGCTGTGGCTATGCGGGAACACGCCGGACCTGACCACGGGCTCGGTCGGGAAGACGGCCCTGGGCACCAGCCGGTTCGTGGAGGCGGTGCGCGAGCCCAGCCCGGCCGCGGCGGCGAAGGCCGCGGCCGGCGACGGGTTCCGGGTGGTCGCGGTGGAGCTCGCCTCCGGCGCGCTGCCGCTGTTCGAGGCGCCCCTCGACGGCGACATCTGCCTGGCGATCGGCAACGAGGACCACGGCTGCTCCCCCACCCTGCTGGCCGCGGCCGGCGCCGTCGCCTACATTCCCCAGCCGAGCCGGGTCGGCTCCCTCAACGTCGCGGTCGCCGCCGGCATCGCGATGGCCGAGGTGCGCCGCCGCGAGTGGCACCCGGGCGGGTGATGACCGCGAAACGGCAACCTCGCCCTTGCCCGCGCGACATCGGGCGTTTACCAGCAGTCCCAGGTCAGAGGGCATAATCGCAGGCGTGGCAGTAGCTTACCTCGATCACCCGCGGCCGGTCGCGTTCGCGCACCGGGGCGGCGCGACGCACAATCCGGAGAACTCCTGGCCCGCCTTCGAGTACGCGGCAAGCCTCGGATACGCATACCTAGAGACCGATGCGCGATCCACGTCCGACGGCGCCCTCCTGGCCTTCCACGACGCGACCCTGGACCGGGTCACCGACCGCGGCGGGCAGGTCTCCAAGATGCCCTACAAGGAAGTCGCGGCCGCGCGCATCGGCGGCACCGAGCCGATCCCGCTGCTTGAGGACCTGCTGGGTACCTATAAGGAATTGCGGTTCAACATCGACCTCAAGGACGGCGGGACGATCGGGCCCCTGTGCGGCGTGCTGCGCCGCACAGGCGCGTGGGACCGGGTCTGCGTGACCTCGTTCTCCGGCAGGCGGCTGCTGCAGGCCCAGCGCAGCCTGGACCGGCCGGTGTGCCTGGCGGTCACCCCCGCCGCGATCGTGGCCGTCCGGTACGCCGGGCACCCCGGCAAGGCCCTCGCCGCCCGGCTGGCCCGGTCCGGCGCCCAGTGCGCGCAGGTGCCCCGGCAGGTCGCCACCCGCGAGTTCATCCGCCGCTCCCACGAGCTGGGGCTGCACGTGCACGTGTGGACGCTGAACACTCGCGAGGAAATGGAGCGCGCCCTCGGCCTGGGCGCGGACGGCGTGATGACCGATGATGTCACGACGTTGCGCGACACCCTCATCGAGCGGGGCCAGTGGCACCCGAGGGTCACGGGGGTCACGGATGTCGCCAACCTGCCAGTCTAGGAACACCGACTCCGCTGGGGCCAGTGCTTCGGTGGGGTTCCTGGAGGGGAAAGGTGGGTGAAACGGGATTGGATCCTCCGGTCAACGGGAATCTTGACCGGGTATCCGGTGTTGCCGTTTACTGATCGCCAACGGCCTGGGAGGCAGCAAGCATGGCTGAACGCGCACTCCGCGGAACCCGACTCGGCGCGACGAGCTACGAGAATGATCGGAACACGGACCTGGCCCCCCGCCAGGACGTCGATTTCGACTGCCCCAACGGGCATCATTTTAGCGTGCCGTTCGCCGCCGAGGCGGAGCTACCCCCTACCTGGGAGTGCCGGGTCTGCGGGGCGATCGCCACCGCGGCCAGCGGCCAGCTGCCCTCGCCCAAGAAGGTGAAGCCGCCGCGCAGCCACTGGGACATGCTGATGGAGCGGCGCACCGTGGAGGACCTGGAAGCCGTCCTCGCCGAAAGGCTTGAGGTCATCAGGGAGCGCCGGGCCATGGAGGCCCGCACCATGGAGGAAAGCGCCCGCAGGCGTTCCGCCTAACGGCGGACGGAGGCGGCGGAGCGACCGCGCAGGCGCGCCGACAGGCCCCACTGGGCGACCCGGATGAACGCCTCCCGGATGACGGCATTGCTCATCTTGGACGCGCCGCGCTCGCGCTCGATGAAGGTGATCGGCACCTCGACCAGCTTCAGCCCCGCCTGCAGCACGCGCAGCGTCATGTCGATCTGGAAGCAGTACCCCGCGGACTCGATGCTGTCCAGGTCGATCTTCCGGAGCGTCTCGGCCGTGTACGCGCGGAACCCGCCGGTCGCGTCCTTGATGGAGACGCCGAGCATGAGCTGGTTGTAGAGGTTGGCGCCGCGGGAGAGGAACTCGCGGGACTTAGGCCAGTTGACGACGGTGCCACCGGGCACGTAGCGGGAGCCGATCACGGCGCCGGCCGACTGTTCGGCCAGTGCCGTCAGTAGCTTCGGCAGGTCCTCCGGGCGGTGCGACCCGTCCGCGTCCATCTCCACGATGACGTCGTAGCCCTGCTCAAGCGCCCAGGTGAAGCCGGCCACGTAGGCCCGGCCGAGCCCGGCCTTCTCGGTCCGGTGCATCACGTGCACGCGAGAATCGGCCTCGGCGAGCTTGTCCGCCAGGTCGCCGGTCCCGTCCGGGCTGTTGTCGTCCACCACCAGCAGGTCAGCCTCGGGTGTCGACTCTCTGATCCGGCCCGCCACGATCTCCAGATTCTGCCGCTCGTTATACGTCGGCATGACTATGATCACGCGGTCCGCGTCCGTCGCCGGCCCTGTCATCTACTCGCTTCTCACCTTCTGTTCGCACGGAAGAGGATCCAGGTGGCGCCTTCGGGCCGGAAACGTGCCCGCCGGCAACGAGCACGACACCGTTGTCTACTGAGCCACCCGGATCCCTTCCAGGCCCAACCCCCTGACGGCCGGGCACGTTGCGCACCGGCTCACCTGGCAGCTCGCGTCCGGCACTCGAAGGCTGGCTGCCTTCGCCCCCGCCGCGGCCGCGTTACCAATGTTACGCGCCAGCCACTCTGGCCGACGAGCCTGGTGCTGGACTGGACAGAAAATTTACCGTTGATCGGCTGGTTGTCAACCGCCGGGCAGGCATACCTAGCGTCTACAGAGGGAACGCAATGAATCACACTACGTAATAGAACGCGTAGCGCGTAGGGGGGACCACTTTGGGTAGCGCATCACGAACCACCGTCATCCTCGCCTCCGGCGCGGCACTCGCCGTCGCCGGGGGCCTCACCGTCTTCGCCGTCACCAGCGGCCACCACGCCGCCCCGACCTCCGTCACCCGGATGACCACCGCGCGGCCGCCGCTGCGCGTGACCTCGGTTACCCCCGCCGATGGCACGCGCCACGTCAACGGCACGGATCGCGTCACCGTCACCTTCAACCAGCCGCTCCCGGCGAGCGCGCCCTTCCCCCGGCTGTCCCCCGCCGTCCCGGGGAAGTGGGCGCGAGCCGGGGACACCGCGACGTTCACCCCGGCCACCGGCTTCTCCCCCGGCTCCCACGTGCGAGTCACGGTGCCGTCCACAGGCGCTAGGACCCGTTCGGGATATTCATCGGGGTTCACTACCGCGCGGTACTCGACGCTGCGCCTGCAGGAGCTGCTCGCCCAGCTGGGGTACCTGCCGATGACCTGGTCGGCGTACCTGGGGGGCACGGTCACCCCCGGCAGCCTGGCCGCGCAGGCCGCCGCGGCCTACAACCCGCCGTCCGGGTCGTTCCGCTGGCAGGGCGGGTACCCGCGCCAGCTGCGCGGCATGTGGCGGCAGGGCGCGCCGAACATGCTGGACACCGGCGCGATCGCCGCGTTCCAGGAGTCCCGCGGGATGCGTCCCAACGGGGTGGCCAGCCCGGCCGTCTGGGCGGCGCTGCTGAAGGCCGCCGCGGACGGCCGGCGGAACACCCACGGCTACAGCTACGCGATCGCCAGCGAGTCCACGCCGGAGTCGCTGACCATCTGGCACGACGGGCGGCAGGTGCTCTCCACCCCGGCCAACACCGGGATGTCGGCGGCGCCGACGGCGACCGGGACGTACTTCGTGTTCGAGAAGCTGCCGTTCCAGGTCATGCAGGGCACCAACCCGGACGGATCGCACTACTCCGACCCGGTGCAATGGGTGTCGTACTTCAACGGCGGCGACGCGGTGCACTACTTCCCGCGCAGTTCCTTCGGCTGGCCGCAGAGCCTGGGCTGCGTGGAGCTCCCGTACGGCGCCGCCGAGCGGTCCTACCGGTACCTGCCGTACGGGACGCTAGTGTCGGTGGACCCCTAGCCGCCCCGCTAGCGCCCCCTGACGCTCCACTGACGCCCCTAGCCGACCTCCTCCTGCCACCGCGTCTCGCCCAGCGAGATCGCGGTGTGCACGAGGAACGAGTCCGGGGCGGCGCCGTGCCAGTGCTCCTCGCCCGGCGGCGCCCACACCACGTCGCCCGGCTCCAGCTCCCGCTGGTCGCCGCCGCGGGTGGCGACCACGCCGCGGCCGCC
>JAFMRC010000363.1 GCA_017354375.1 Nocardiopsaceae bacterium
CCCGAGAGCGGAGCGCCCGCGGGAACCGCGCCCGGGAACGCGGTGCCCGCGGGAACCGCGCCCGAGGGCGCCGCGGGAGCCGCCGGGTTCCGTTCCGGGTTCGCGTGCCTGGCCGGGCGGCCGAACGTCGGCAAGTCCACGCTCACCAACGCGCTCGTCGGCGCGAAGGTGGCCATCACCAGCGACCGGCCGCAGACCACCCGCCGGGTGATCCGCGGCGTCGTGCACCGGCCCGACGCCCAGCTGGTCATCGTGGATACCCCCGGCCTGCACCGGCCCCGGACCCTGCTGGGGGAGCGGCTGGACAGCCTCGTCCGCTCGACGCTCACCGAGGTGGACGTGATCGGGTTCTGCGTTCCCGCGCCGGACAAGATCGGGCCGGGTGACAGGTACCTGGCCCGGGAACTCGCCAGCGTCAGGAAGACGCCGGTCGTCGCGATCGTCACCAAGGCCGACGAGGCCCCGCCGGAGCGGATAGCCGAGCAGCTGCTCGCGGTCAGCGAGCTGGGCGACTGGGCCGACGTGGTCCCGGTGTCCGCCGTCACCGGCTACCAGCTCGGCGAGGTCGCCGACATCCTGGCCTCCCGCCTGCCCGAGGGCCCGGCGCTGTACCCGGACGGGGAGCTGACCGACGAGCCGGAGCAGGTCATGGTCGCGGAGCTGATCCGCGAGGCCGCCCTCGACGGGGTCCGCGACGAGCTGCCGCATTCGATCGCGGTGGTCGTCGAGGAGATGGGCCCGCGCGAAGGGCGGGAAGACCTCACCGACGTGTTCGCCGAGCTGTACGTGGAGCGCCCCAGCCAGAAGGCGATCGTCCTCGGCGCCAAGGGCGCCCGGCTGAAGGAGGTCGGCACCCGAGCCCGCAAGCAGATCGAGGCGCTGCTGGGCACCAGGGTCTACCTGGACCTGCACGTCAAGGTGGCCAAGGACTGGCAGCGCAGCCCCAAGCAGCTCCGCCGCCTCGGCTTCTACGAGTGATGCGAGGGATCCGAGTGATATTCGGTGGGGAGAGGAGCCGGCCGGGGGCTAGCCTGGGCGCATGACGAAGGCGTTCCGGTTCGCGGCGCAGGCGACCCCCAGCGATGGTGACCAGTGGCTCGGCACGGCCAGGCGGGCGGAGGAACTCGGGTACTCGACGCTGCTCATGGCCGATGGCCTCCAGCTGCTGTCGTCCATGCCCGCCCTCGCGCTGGCGGCCGGCGCGACCACGGCGCTGCACGTCGGGAACTTCGTGCTCGCCAGTTCACTGCGCGCGCCGCGCCTGGCCGCGTGGGACGCGCACACCATCTCGGTCCTGAGCGGCGGGCGGTTCGAGTTCGGGATCGGGACCGGCCTGCCGCAGGTGGCCGAGCGGGGCGTCGAGCTGCTCGGTAACCCGCCCACCACGGTCGGGCAGCGCCTGGCCCTCGCCGAGGCGACCATCGACGAGCTCCGCGCGCTCGACGGTGACCGGCACACCCCCGTGCTGATGGCCGCGGGCGGACCGAAGTCCCGTGCCGTCGCGGCGGCCAAGGCCGACATCGTCACGCTCGCGGCCGGGCCGCTGGCCAGCCGGGACGAATTCCGGGCGCTGGCCGACGGCGTGCTCGAGGCGGCCGGTGGCCGCGCCGGCGCGATCGAGCTGGCAAACCCGGTCTTCGTCGTCGGCGACGAGGCGCCCCCGTGGGCGCTGAGGTTCATGCAGGCCGACATGGCCACGCTCATCGCCAGCGACTCGCTGCGGATCCTGCGCGGCACGCCCCGGCAGATGGCCGATGAGCTCCAGCGCCGCCGCGACGACCTCGGGATCAGTTACACGACCGTGAACGCCGCGTTCCTTGAGGAATTCGCCCCGGTCATCGAGCTTCTCGACGGCCGCTGAGCGCGACCCCGGGCAGATCCGCCGCCTAGGATTTCACGACTGACTCAACCGGCAGCTCGACGGACACCGACACCGGGCCGGCGACCTCGTAGCCGAGCTGCTCGTTGACCGCGATCATGTGCCGGTTGGACGCCGCGTTCCAGGTCTCGATCCGCCGCAGCCCCGGCTCGGCCTCCAGCAGCCACTGGGCCATCGCCACCTTGGTGAGCAGCCCGAGCCGGTGCCCGCGATGCGGGCCGGTAACGGCGGTGAGCAGCTGGGCCCCCCATTCGGGGGTGTCCGGATCGACCGCGACCTGGGTCACCGCGGCCATCTCCCCGGTCGCCTCGTGCACCGCGGCGAGCGCGTAGTCGTGGCACGCTAGCCGGGTCACGCGCCGGTTCCAGCGGTCCCGGACCCGGGCGCCGTCCCAGTGGTCGTCCTCCCTGCTCGCGTCGTGCGGGGCGTCGTTCAGCGCGTTGAACACCCCCGCGAGCTGCTCAAGCCGCTCCGCGGGCACCGGCCCGGTCCAGGTCACCAGCGAATAGCCCTCGGCCGCCTTCTCGGCCGTCTCGCGCAGCGAGGCCAGCAGCCCGTCCGGGGTCGCTCGGAGGTCGTGCTGCCGCCGGACCTCCTCGATGCCCTCGGTCGCGCCGGCCCGCCGGGCGAAGGCCTCACCCGCGGAGCCCCGCGGCACGTGGCCCGTCAGGACCGTCCGGCCATGCTCGGCCGCCCGCTCCGCCGCGTGCCGCAGCAGGGCGGTGCCGATCCCGGCCCGCCGCCGGCCCGGGTGAACGGTCAGCGTCAGCCCGGCCCGGTGCCGGTTCTCCAGGTCCGGTAGCTCCAGCCTGGCCATGGCGGCCCAGGTTCCGGGCGCTTCCCCGGGGACGTACCAGGTCTCGACGGGATCGGAGGTCCAGGTCTCGGCCAGCCAGAAGCGGAGGACCCGCGCGGTCAGCGGCATGCCGAACGGCTCGTCGGCCTCCTGCGCCGCGCGGTACATCTCGTAGCAGCCCCGGGCCGCGGCCTCATCCGCGGGGTCGTACCGGACGATGCGCATCAGCGGACCTCACACTCCCAGAGCGGCGTGGACGGGGATCTCGTACATCTTCCAGGAGGGGGCTACCACCTCGTAGCCAAGCGCCTCGTTGACCGCGATCATGTGGTCGTTGGAGGCGGCGTTGCCGGTCTCGATCCGCTCCAGCTCCGGCTCGGCGTCCGCGAGCCACTCCAGCATCGCGGTCTTGACCAGCAGGCCGAGCCGGTGCCCGCGGTGCGACCGGGTCACGGCCGTGACCTGCTGGTGCCCCCACCCGGGCTGTTCCGGATCGACCGTCACCCGGGTGAACGCCGCCATCTCCCCGGATTCGTCGTGCAGCGCCGCGACCGCGTAGGCGCGCCAGTGCCCCTCCCGCGCCAGGCGGCCGGTGCGCTGCCGGACCCGGTCGGCGTCCCACGCGGCGGCCTCGACCCCCTCGCCGCGCGGCGCGTCGCCGAATGCGTTGAGCACCCCGGCTATCCCGGCCAGGTACTCCTCCGGCGGCGGCTCACGCCAGCTGGCCAGCGAGTAGCCCGCCGCCTTGCGGGCCGCCTCCGCGCGCAGCGAGGCGACCGTCCCCGGCGGGATCTTGTTCAGGTACTGGACGCGCCGCACCTCTTCGAGCGTGAACGCCGCGCCGAGTCGTTTCGCGAACGCCTCGCCCGCCGAGTCCGCCAGCAGGCCGGAGTCGAGGAACTCCCGGCCGCTCGCCGCGGCTCGTTCCGCCGCGTGCCGCAGCAGCTCGCGGCCGATCCCGCGGCGCCGGGCGGCCGGGTGGACGACAAGGTCCAGTGCCGCGCGGCCGGTGTTCTCCAGGTCGGGCAGGTCGAGCCGGTAGAACCCCACCGCGCCGCCGTCCGCGCCGGGCACGTACCACACCTCGCCCTGCGCGCCTTCCCAGGAGCCCGCCAGGTGGGCGCGGAACACCCCGGCCGAGTCCGGCGGCGACACCGGGTCGTCCGCCAGTTCCGCCGCCCGGTACACCTCGTATAGGGCCAGGGCGGTGGCGGTGTCGGCCGGATCCCATCGCTCGATGCGCATGGGACAAGCCAACCCCAGCGCGACCGGAATCGCGAACGATTTTTCGCCCGGGGCCGGGCAGCCGCCGGGCAGCCGCCGGACAGCCGCCCGGATAACCGGATGGTCACATCCGTCGACTTACCGCCGAGATGTCCCATAACCTGTAGCGATGATCATCATCTGGGGCCTGCGGGTTTTTTACCACACGATCGCGCAGGGAACGTTCTACTGCCGCCAGTGCGGCGGGGACCGGCCCTTCCGGCACCGGGCCGGGCGGCGGTTCTTCACGTTGTTCTGGATCCCGATTATCCCGCTCAACCGGGTCGGCGAGCACGTCCAGTGCGTCACCTGCAAGACCAGGTTCGTGACCGACGTGCTCAGCACCCCCACGGCGGCCTCGATGCAGGCGGCTATCCCGGCCGGGGCGCGGGCGCTCGCCGCGGTGATGCTCCGCACCGGCGGCGCGGACAGCATCCCCGCGCGCAACCGCGCGATCGAGATGGTCCGGAACGCGGGCCAGCCGGACTACAACGAGGACATGCTCGCCGCCGATCTCGCGCAGCCGGTGGAGACGGCCCGGCAGATGATCGGCCACCTCGGTTCCCAGCTTCAGCCCGAGGCGAAGGAGCGGTACCTCGCCGACGCCGTCCGGATCGGGATGG
This sequence comes from Nocardiopsaceae bacterium, assembly GCA_017354375.1. Classification (GTDB taxonomy): domain Bacteria; phylum Actinomycetota; class Actinomycetes; order Streptosporangiales; family Streptosporangiaceae; genus Trebonia. The sequence goes on from JAFMRC010000363.1 coordinate 4,562, forward strand.
CCGACGGCCCGCTGACCGACAACGAGCGCGCCACCGCCGAGATGGTCGCCGCGGACTTCGGCATGACGCAGGCCCAGTCGCTCGGCGTCATCACCATGACCGAGCAGTCCGCCGGGGCCAGCTAGCGCCCCAGGACCGCCGCGGCCTAGCGCTCCAGGACCGCCGCGACGGGCAGCTCGTAATGCCGCGTCCCGGGGCCGTGGACCCGGAACCCGAGCCGCTCGTTGATGGCGATCATGTACGTGTTGGAGGCGGCGTTGCCGGTACAGATCCGGCGCAGCGCCGGCTCGGCCTCCGCGAGCCACTCCAGCATCGCGGTCTTGACCAGCAGGCCGAGCCGGCGACCGCGGTGCTCGCGTAGCACCGCGGTGTCTCCCTGGCGGCCCCACTCCGGGCATTCCGGGTCCACGGCCAGCTCGCTGAACGCCGCTAGCTCCCCGGACTCGTCGTGGACGGCGCCGACCGTGTACCGGGTGGCGCCGGTGCGCTCGAGGTTGCCGTCGAAGCGCTCGCGGACGCGCTCCGCGTCCCAGCGCGTCTCCTCGTAATCCCACGGCGCGTCGTTCATCGCCTCCTGCAGGCGGGCGAGGCCCTCGAGGCGCTCGACGGGGGTCAGCCCGGTCCAGGACACCAGGGAGTACCCGGCGGCCTTCGCGGCGGCCTCCGCGCGGAGTTCCCGGATCCGGCCGGGCGGGATCGCGGCCACGTCGAGGATCCGCACGGCGTCCACGAGGCCGGGCCTGGCGCCCGCCCGCTTCGCGAACGCGTCGCCGGCCGACCCGCCCACGGC
>JAFMRC010000364.1 GCA_017354375.1 Nocardiopsaceae bacterium
CTGCCGGGCCCGCTAGCCCCCGGCGCGACGCGCGCGGCGTGCAGGGCGAGCACCGGTTTCTGCGCGTTCGCGGCGATGATCTTCTCGACGCCGGCCGCGACCTGGTCGGCGATCGTGAGCGCGGCCGACAGCGGCGGCACCAGCAGCGAGGCGAACCCGGTGAGGATGTCGATCGCGGTGCCGAGGTGGTTCTTGCCGAGGATCTGGTGCAGCGCGGCCTGCAGCTCGACCGTTCCGCCGCGGTAGGGCAGCAACCCGGTCAGCTGGAAGTCCTCGAAGACCCCGCGCCCCGACGGGACCGGCGGCCGCACCAGCGTGACGAACGCCTGCGGCGCCGTCCCTCCCAACGATGCCGTCCCTCCGAACGGCAGCCGCACCATGGCCTGGACCGCGGGCGACCGCTCCGCGCCCCAGGCCACCTCCTTAGCCAGGAACAGCTCGCTCAGCCAGAGCCGGAGGTAGCTGTCGTCCGGCGTCATCGCGATCCCGTCGTCCTGCGGGAAGAACCGGCTGTGCAGGTGCCCGGCCTCGGCGTTCACGTGCCCTCCCACCTTCGCCCATAGCCTGCCGACGGCGTCACCACCCACGACGCGCCCTCCCGTCCATCGTCCGAACGTTCACGAACAGCACGACGTCGTCGAGCACGGCCGGCGCTACGTGGCGGCCGAGAACCTCGCGGACCTTCCGCTGCAGGTCGCGCGGGTCGGCGCGACGCTCGGCGGCGTGCGCGGCGATCGCTCCGGCGACCTCGCGAGCGCGGGCGACGGGCACGGCCGGGACGATCAGGACCGCGGGCACGGTCCCGGAGTCCATCAGGTCCACCGCCAGCTCCAGCTTCTCCGGAAGGTCGTCACCCTCCTCCGCCTCGACCTCGTCCGCCACCGGCTCGGCCTGCAGCACGACGACCGACGGCCGCCCCTCCGTGAGCTCCGCCCGGTCGGTCGAGGGCCTCCCCCATTCGCCCGTGACGTCGAGCCCGTAGGTGAGGTCGATCCCCGGTCCCGCCTTCGTCCGGATCGCCCTCCCGATCGCGCAGTGCACCCGGACGTCTTCGTCCCCGACGTCGATCCCGTAGGTGAGGTCGATCCCCGATCCGGCTGACGTCCGAATCGCCCTCCCGATCGCGAGATGCCCCCGGGCATCATCCGCCGTGGCGACGTGCGCTCCCAGCGCGTCCAGCCAGCCGGCTGACGCCGTATACCTGACCACCCCCCGGCCACGGTTCTCCGGAGAGGATCCGGGGGACACGTACATCCGCCGACACCACGCGATGCGCCCGGCGACCCGCGGATCGAGGCTGGCGGCAAGGGCGCGTTCCCACGGCAATGCGGCGGTGTCCCGCTCGGTGTGGATGACACCGGAAGTCGTGCCGCGCCACCGCCTCGTACCGCCCGTACCGTCCGTGCCGCCCGTGACCGGACGGTGGTCACCGGTCCAGCTCAGCTCGAGCGCCCCCGCCGATCGCCTCCATTCACCGAAGTACCCGGGCTCCGCGTTCCCCCCGCGGAAGGGCGAGGGCACCCGGGCCAGGTCGACCATGTCCATCAGCGCTGCGGCCAGCGCGATCAGCCATGCGAGGAGAAGCAGCCTCGGCCACGAGGCCATCCGCGCGGTCCGCAACGGGCGTCGGTCGGCCAGGAGCCTGACGTCGCCTACGACGCCAGACCGCCCACCCGCGTGGAAAATCGCGGTGAGGCCGAGGGTGCCCAGGCGGTAGGCGCCCAGCCCCCGGCCGCGGACGAGACCGCGGACCCGCCACGTCCCCAGCGCGACGACCAGCACCGCGAGAACCCCGACCGCGATCACGGCGGGTGCGGCGACCGGGCTGCCCGCGGCGTTCCCCTCACCTGCGGTACCCGAGCCAGTAAGGAGCGTCGAGCTGGCCAGGAAGTTATAAACGAGGAATCCGAGACCTGCGAGGAGCCCAGCACCTATGACGATCCCGGCACTTGCGACGCCCGATCGGATTATTGTGGCCCGCCTCCCGCCTGCTGGTGCCGGGAAGCCTGGTCCCCCAGCGCGTGATGGTGCCGGGAAGCCTGGTCCCGGTGGGCCTGCTGATGCCCGGACACTTGCCCCCGGAGGGCCTACTGGTGCCTGGGGATACTTCTCACCGGTGAGCGCGGCGCGGGATTCGGCGGCCCGGCTCTGCCCGAGGCGGTCGCCGCTGGCCCGGTAGGCGTCGTAGGCGTATCCGAAGAGGCGGGCCGCGGCGGACGGGAGCCGGAGCGCGAGCATTTCGGCCTCGTCGAAGGCCATCTCGGCGAGCAGGCGGCGGGGGACTTCCGGTGGCGGCTGAGGCGGCTCCCCGGCGAGGGCGGCGCGGCGCATCGCCACCCGGGCGTCGCGGTAGGGGTCCGCGGACCGGATCCGCGGGGCGGGACGCGGCCGGGCGAGCCAGTCCGCTAGCCTTTCCCGCAGCTCGGGCAGCATCGGATGGTCAAGTTGCCGCATCTCTTCGAGGTCGAGCTCGATGTCGGCGGCCAGCTCGGTGCTGGCCCCGCGCCCCCAACCGGGAAGCTGGACAACCTCCGCGTCTGGGGGCTGGCACTGCCACCATGAGTGCCAGCTCGCCGGTCGTTCTGCCGCATCGTCCATTTCGGGCGTGAGCGGCCAACTCTCGCCGAGCACCACCGCCATCGCGCGACGCGCGTCGTCGTGCAACTCCAGGCTGCCCGGTCCTCCCGCTGACGTGTAGAGCAGCCTGGTGAGCAGGGCGCGCTGGTCTTCGAGGCGGAAGTGGCGGGCGATCCGGATCGCCTCGGCGTCGGCGTGGCGGATCGTCGTTTCATCGGCGCGGGTGCCGAGCGCGGCGTTACGGCGCCGGTCGAGGAGGTCCAGTGCCCGCCGCGGCTCGCCCAGGGCGGACCAGGCTTCGGCCAGCGTGACGAACAGCGGGGGGACCAGGTCGTGTGCCGAGCAGGACGGCTGCCAGCCGTGCTCGTAGCGGTCGATTCCCTCCCACCGCTCGATCACCGAACGCTCGACCACTCCTCTGGCCAGCCGGATCCTGAGGCACTGCGAGGCGAGCCGTTCGGCGTCGATCGTGCCGAAGTGGTCCGCCGCGTAGGTCTCCCACTCGGCCAGCTTGCGGTCGTCCGGCGGCGCGATCAGGCCCCATTCGATCCGCACCCGGGCCAGCAGGTCGTCAGGCTGGATCCAGTCGAAGAACTCCCGATCGTTGTCCGGCTCAATCCACTCGAAGGACTCCCGGCCGTCGTCCCAGCCGTACAGCTCCCACCGCTCGGCGTCGGCCAGCATCCGCCCAGCCGCATCCGGGCTTCCCCGGGCGGCGGTCAGCCTGGCGTTCGCCACTAGGACCCACGCGCCGAGCCGGGAACCAAAGAGCCCGCCGCTTTCAGGAGAGAAGCACGTCCGGGCCGCGGACTCGTCATCGCCCGCCTCCAGCAGGCGGTGGACCGCGTCCACCCGCGCCGCGAGCAGCTCGTGATCGGTAGGCCTCAGGTTCAGCGCTTCCCCTAGCGACTCACCGGCCGGGATGTCGGGCAGCAGGCCCAGCACCGCGCGGCCTCGCAGGATCCGACCGGCCTGGGAATCGGGGTGCTCGTGGCATGACCGGAGAACTTCCTCCCAGGCGGGGCGGGCGTTGAACGACGCCGACGCGCGGCGGCTGGCGGCGATGGAGGCGGCGAGCACGGTGGCGCGGAGCGCGGCCGTGCTCGCCCAGGCGCCTTCTTCCTCCCATTCGCCTAGGACACGCCTGGTGACGTTGAACAGCCAGTTCCAGCGGCGCTCGTCCTTGGCCCGGACAGCGATTCCGTCCCACAGCGCCGCCGCGGCGGCGGGCTCGGACAACCGCAGGGCGGCCAGCAGCTCGTCGGCGTCCGTGTCGGCCAGCGGCGCGTCCGCTATCCGGCCGCGGAGCAGGCCCGCGAGCCTGGTCGTCTCCGCGGCGAAGGCGGCGGCCCGGTCCGGGGCGCCGAAGTAGTCGCGCAGCCGCTGCGCCAGCCCGGGCTTGGCCGCCACGTGGGTGACGGGGTCACCGTCGGCGTCGATCCACTCCTGTTCGGCCAGCCGCATGCCGAGGGTACCCGGCTCGACGACACCGAACGCGGCGATCGTGGCGACCCGGCACCGGCCCGCGACCGCGAGCGCCGGCAGCGCGCGGGCGACGTCGCGATCGCGGAGCCGCCCGATGATCCGGCCCTCGATGTAGGCGTCGCTCCCCCGGGCCACGCGCTGAGGGGTCAGGTCCGGATCCTCGTCCGCCCAGGACCCGTACAGGGCCAGGTCGAACGGGCTGATCCGGCCGGGCGCGTCCACCGCGGGCGAGGCCCGGATGATGGCGTCCTTCAGCTCGGCCGCCAGCGGCGGGTCGCAGAACTCGTCCAGGTACCGGCCGGCTTCCTCCGGCGTGAAGCCGCCAACGTCCCGCACGGCCAGGTAGTCCCGCTCGGGGAGCGGCCTGCGGCCGGCGAACAGGACGCGCACGGACGGAGCGCGCTCGTGAATTCGCTCCAGGATCGCGAGCGTCGCGCTGACGGCCGGTGCGGCGGGGTCTCCGGCGTCGGCCTTCGCGAGTTCCTCGCAGGTGTCGAGGATCAGCAGCACCCCCGCGAGCCTCCGGTCCGAGTCCGCCAGGAGCCTGCGGACAGCGCCGGCGAAGTCGTCGATCGCGGCGAGCACCCGCTCGTCGGTCATCGCCTCCGGGCGCTCCGCGGGGTAGCCGCTGAGCGCCTCGTGCGCGCTCGTCGCGGTGGCGCGGAACCGGGACAGCGCCCGGTCGGACGCGCCGACCGCGGCGGTGTGCAGCGCCAGCTCGTCGGCCAGCTGCACCAGCAGCTCCACGGGCCTGCGGGCCGGGTAGTCCGGGGTCATGTAGTCGAAGTCCACCCGGGCGATGCCGAGCGGCGGCAGCCCCCGGTCGGCGGCATACCGGCCCGACGCCAGGTACCTGACCAGCATCGTCTTGCCGACGCCGCCGACCCCGCGCAGGTGCAGCGCCCAGCTGCCGGAATCGGGCGCCAGCAGGCGGTCCACGGCGCCGGACAGTTCCGGGCGGTCCAGGTAGCGCTCCAGGTCACGGTCGTCCCTCGCGCGGCGCGTGCCGAGGCTGAGCAGCCGACGGGCTCGGTCGACGGCCAGCTCCATCGGTCCGGCGATCAGCACGGCCAGCGCCTCCCCGGCCGCGACGAGATCCTGCGCGCGGCCCAGGTCCCGCGCTTCGACGGCGTCCCGTACCCGCTCCACCAGCGACCGCTCCGGGGACTCTTCGACGGCCAGCTCCGCCCAGGCCCGGAGCGCGCCGGGCACCGCGGTCTCGCTGTCCGGGCGGATCCGCAGGATGCGAGCCGCGACCTCGGCCGCCGCGTCGGCCGAGCGCTGGCCC
>JAFMRC010000135.1 GCA_017354375.1 Nocardiopsaceae bacterium
CGGCCATCACCTGAACACTGGAGAGACTCCCATCGATCACGTTCCGTTACTAGAAGCCACGCCGTGAATTCTGCATGTTCACGCGTACCTAGCTCTGCACATCAAGCCGTACACCGACATCACCCCGCGGGAAGAGGCCGCCTGAGCATCCTGCGCCGCTAACCGCATGCTGTCGCGCCAGGCCCCAGGGCCAGTACTCGCCACGGGGCCATCCCAGCATGCGCCAGAACAGTGGTCACGCCAGACGGCTGAGGTGGTTATTTCTTGGTCAGTCGCAGGCCTACGCGGAAAGGCGCCAGGCTGAGCCCGGAATAATCGCGCCATGACGAAATCTCCTGCCGCGGAGCCACGCAGGTCTTTTGACGGCGTCGCAGAGATCTATCACGGGATACGGCCCAGCTACCCGGCGCCCATGTTCGAGGACCTGTTCCAGCTCTTGCCTAACCATCCGGCAATCCTCGAAGTCGGGCCGGGCACCGGCCAGGCGACCCGCGACCTTCTCAGCCGGGGAGCGGCCGTTCACGCCATCGAGATCGGCCCCGCGATGGCCGCCAAGCTACGCGAGGCCCTTCCGTCACCCGCCCTGACGATCACGATCGGTGACTTCGAGGAAGTCGACATAGGGGAACATGGCTTTGACGCCGTGTTCTCGGCCACCGCGTACCACTGGATCTCCTCGAAAGCGCAGGTTGACAGGCCCGCGAATGTTCTGAAGCCCGGCGGCGTGGTTGCGGTCGTCGACCTGAACCAAGTAAGCTCGCCCGACGACAAGGGGTTCTTCGCAGCGGCGCAGCCCATCTACGAGCGATACGGCGAGGGGCATGCCGGCCCGCAGGCGCCCGAACGCAACGCGGTGGACCCTCCGATTCACCGCGTGCTACGCGGCGACCCGCGGTTCTTGAATGTCGAGGTCCGTGCCTACGACTGGAACCAGACCTACACCGCGGCCAGCTACCGCAAGCTGATGCTCTCCTACTCCAGCACGCAGATGATGACGCAGGCAGCCAGGCAGGGACTGCTCGACGACATGGAGAACTTTGTCCGGGATCAGTTCGGCGATCAGGTCACCAGGCCGATTGTCGTTACGTTGACCACTGCCAGAGTGACGTGATGCCGCGGTTCCAGCTTGGCCCTCAGTGAAGCCGTCGTCAAAACCCGTCGGCTACTGGGTCTCGGTGAGCGCGGGCAGTATGGTCGCGACGATTCCGGCAGCGATCGCGTGGGCGTTGCCGACCGTGCGGAATCCGTCGAATGCGGCGAGGAAGCCTTGGTGGAAGGCGGCGCCGACCAGGAGGCGGGCTGCCGATGCCGTGTCGCTGGCGGCGCTGATCCGGCCGGCGTGCTGCTCGGCGTCCAGGTAGCTTTGCACTCCGTGCACGGGTCCGGCCGGGCCGTGTCCCCGCCCCATCATCGCCTTGCGGTGCTCGGCGAGTAGCTCCGGTGCCCCGAAGACGGATGCCGCGATGGGGAACGTCTGCGTGAAGAATCCCATGAGCTGCTCCACGATCGCCGTGAGGTTGTCGATGAGCTCGCCATCACCAGGGCTGTCGAGGCGGGCCTGCGGGACTCGTTCCTTCAAGACGGTCAGGAACAGCTCCTGCTTGTCGGCGAAGTGCTTGTACAGCAGGGCTTCTGAGTAGCCAGCCGCCGCTGCTATCGCCTTCGTCGTGGTGTTGGCCAGGCCCTTCTCGCGCATGACGGCGGCGGCGGCGTCGAGGATTCGCTCGCGGGCTGGCTTGACTTCCAAGCATGCCCTCGCCGCGGGCATGGACGTTGTCTCGGTCGTGCGCGATCCGTCGTCCGCGCCGGAGGGAACCACGGTCATGCAGGCGGATGCGCGCGACCGTGCGGCCCTGGCGGCCGGCGTGAAGGGGGCCGATGCCGTGGTGTCGTGTCTCGGGCATGTCGCCGACGACCGGGATCCGGCCGTGCTGCGGGACGGAGGGACGGCACTAGTCGCCGCGATGGCGCAGGTGGGAGTGTCACGCCTGATAGCCGTGTCGGCTGCGGCTGCCTTCGTCGCCGGCGACGACCCGTTGTCGCGGTTCGTCGCCAAGCCCATCCTCGCTCGCGTCTTGAGGGCGAACAACGAGGACACCCGGGCCATGGAGGCGGTAATCCGCGCGAGCGATACGTCCTGGACCCTGCTGCGCCCCTTACGGCTGGTTGCCGGCGACGGGAAAGCCGGATACCGCTTCAATCTCGACGCCAGCGTGTGGTGGCACTACAACACGACGTTCGACACCGTCGGTCGCGCCGCCATCGATGGCATCAGCAAGCCCGGCTGGGCTGGACACGCCGTCTTCATTACCGAATGACCAGCGGCATCGGGTGCCCCGGGTAGGATCCTGTGCGCCGGGGTAGTGCTATCCGTGCTCGGCCTCGGCCTTGAGTCCTTCGGCGAGGATGATGGCGGCGCTGGGCGCGGAGCCCCAGCTCAGGGCCGTCAGGAAATCGTCGGGGCGGACCAGGCGGCGCTGGTCGATCTCGTGGCGCGGGTTCCAGGGCAGGAGTTCGACCCGGGTCCAGAAGCGAGCCTGGTAGTAGCGCCGGGGTCCGGCCGGGTGGTCGGGCTCGTCCACGCGCTGGCAGCCGATGTAGCGGCTGGCGTTGGCGTGGGCGCAGGCTTCCTCCATCACCTCCCGCACCAGGCAGTCCTCCAGGGTCTCGCCGGGCTCGACCCCGCCGCCGGGCAGGTTCCAATACCACTCGCCGTCGGCCTCGCGGGTCCCGCCAAGGACGATCATCCCGGCCGTGGTGAAGCAGATGCCGTATGCCTGGTTGCAGTGCGGCGGTTCCGGTCGGAACGGGGGATCGAACCAGGTAAACGCTACCCGGCGGCCCTGCTCACAGGTTTCCTGGACCGTTCGCGCCTGAGGTTCCGCCAGGCCCGTTGACCAGCCGCCCGGTGGCATAACCCGTTCCACGGAACCTGACCGATCATCCCGACATCGACCAGCGCCCAGGCGTCTGTCTTTCGGCCGGAAGCAATCATCGCAGGGCGGCCGACCAGGATCCTGATCGACCAGATCCGCACCATTGACATCTCCTACGTCACGGGCGAACTTGTGGATTACCTTTCCAGCGATAACCTGGCCCAGGTCGATCACGCCCTGTCACGCTACCTCGGCTTGATCCGCTGACTGCCTCACTGACAGAGCGCCAGCCAGGCTCACGCCCACGCACATCCATCGTGGTGATCGTCCCTCCGCTCGACGCCAGCGGGTGCTCCACACGGGATTCGCCGGTCTCACGGTAGCGGGCCGTCGGCGGGAACAACCGTGACGGGGATCAGAAGCTCGCGGCGGCCTCGATTCATCACCTTCGATCGAGACCGTCCGGCCCCGGGCCGCGTGCCGTCCGAGTGCGTCCGGGGTCCGCGCTAATCTTTGATACCGAACGATCCGGCGTGACTGCTGGGGCGCCAGTTCCTCTGCGGTGGCTACGACCAATAGTCCCGCCGGTCGCGCGTGTTGACGAAATCAGTTGCATTCAGTGCCGTGTGCCACACGTTGCGTCCGTGTGGCTTGAGGCGCCGGGCGCCCTGCCATCCCGCCGTCTCGATCCGTACCTGGCGTTCTCTGAACGCTCGCTCGATCGCTGGCTCCATATCCGTGTCATGCGAAGCCAGGATGACGATGTGGTGCGTTCCGGCCCTTGCCTGATCGACGAGTTCCAGCGCGATGAGTACGTCGATACCTTTCTCTCGGGGGCGTTCGGAGCACCATGCCTGGCCCCAGTCACCGGGGTACCGGAGAGTCCGGTAAGTGACGTTGACGCGGGGGTCGCGTGACCACATGGCACTTTGTCGTTGCGCCGCGCTGTAGAGGCCTGGTTCGCGCTGGTTGCTCGGCGTCCCGCGGAAGACCTTGACCGCGTCCAGCCGTGTCACCCGCTGTGCGGGGATCTGCTGGCGAGCGGCACGCGCTTCAATGACCCTTTCGGCGAATGCCAGCGGGTGAACGAGGCTCTCGCGGACGCGGGTTCCTCGCGGAGCGAAAAGGTCATGTGCTGTTAGGTGGATGTTTTGGTAATCGATGAGCACGCAGACAGCAAGTGCGCTGGGCCCTGCCCCCACGATGTGTCACCCCGTAAAAAAATGCCCGCCAGTTCCGGGGAACGGCGGGCAGCAACAGTTAAATGCTACCGGTGTTCCCGTACTCCGTCAAACCCTGCGCGTGATCAGATCGCCACTGACCAGACTAGACGGATGCCAGTCACGCTCGACCCTTGTCAACCGCATATTGTGAAGCGTACGTCCTTCGATCATGGCATGTGCCGATTTCCGTCTCTTCATCAGCAGACTCCTCCGGGCAGCTTGGCTTCGCAGCGGTAGGCGTGCCCGTGACCGTGCCTGGGCGGCGCGTCGATGCCTCGTGGCCCGCGGATGCGCGATGACTTCCGCGGCCGTCGCGCGTCATACCTGCGGGCGCCACCAGCCAGGATGCTGGTGGGCAAGGAGAAGGAAGGGGTGGCCTCATGGAGATCACCAATCTGGGAAAGGCGGACGGGCTGCCGCCGGTGGACTGGGCCGCGATCGACGGGGAACTCGGCGCGGGGCTGGCGCCGGACCCGGGCGCCTTGAACTCCCGCACGACCTGGCTGTGCACCGTCAACGGGGACGGGAGCCCGCATGTGACCGCGGTCGGTGCCCTCTGGCTGGACGGCGCGTTCTGGTTCCAGACGGGCACGGGCACGCGGAAGGGACGCAATGTCGCGCGCGATCCGCGGTGCTCGGTCGCGGTGTCGGTCCGCGGCGCGGATGTCGTGGTCGAGGGCGACGCCACGCGGGTGACGGAGCCGGGCGCACTGGCGCGTGTCGCGAAGGCGTGGGCGGACCAGGGCTGGCCGGCCGAGCCCGACGCCAGCGGGCGGGGCATCACCGCCCCGTTCAACGCGCCGTCGCAGGGGCCGCCGCCGTGGAACGTGTACCGCATCGAGCCGCGCTCGGCGGTCGTGACCCTGACGGCGGAGCCGGGGGGCCTGACCCGCTTCCGCTTCTGACGCCGCTGACCCTGCTCCGCCAGGAATTGCCTGTCATAGCTCTTCCGCGATCTGCTGCTTGAGGGCCGCGAGCCCGGCTTCGTCCCGCTTGTAGAACGTCCACTGGCCGATCCGCTTGGCGGTGACCAGCCCGGCGCGGGCCAGCGCCTGCATGTGCGCGGTGGCGGTGGGCTGGGCGACGCCGAGCTTGCTCGCGATGAACAGCACGCAGACGCCGTCCTCGACCAGGTCGCCGTCGCGCTGCGGGGGGAAGTGCGCCCTCGGGTCGCGCAGCCACTGTAGTACCTGCAGCCGCCTCGGACTGGCCAGGGCGGCGAGGACCGTAGCGTCAAGCATCCAGTTCCCCGCGTGCGACGATCACCGCGGCCCCGGCGACCTCGACCGAGTCGATCCGGTCACCGTCCCCGGCGGCGCGTGCGTACAGCGTCGACGGGCGGCCGATCTCCGCGCCCTGGCTGATCTGGATCTCCTGGCCGAAGCCGATCCGGCCGTGCCGGGCCAGGTGCACCGCGAGAGGCCCGGCGGCCGAGCCGGTGGCCGGGTCCTCCGGGACGCCGAGCGCGGGCGCGAAGTTCCGGCTCTTCCAGCGGCTCCCGTGGCCGGCGAAGCAGGTGACCCCGATGCCGGCCAGCCCGGCGAGCGCGCCCATGTCCGGGTGAAGGGCCGCCACCGCCTGCTCGCCGGCCAGCGCCACGTAGACGTGCCGCGGGCCATTGCGGTACGCCTCCACCGGGAGCCCGGACGACTGCACGCCCAGTGCTGCCAGCAGCTCGCCGGCCCGTTCGTATGGTTCCCAGTCGGGTACCGGCTGCCGCATGCGGCCGGAGGCGATGCGCCCGTTCTCGCGGGCGAGGTCGACGGGGATCACGCCCGCGCCGGTTTCCAGCCGCATCGTCTCCCCGGCCACGGCCTCGCCGAGCACGAACGCCGTGCCGAGGACCGGGTGCCCGGCAAACGGCAGTTCGGCCGCCGGGGTGAAGATGCGCACCCGCGCGTCGCCTTCGCCCTCGGCCGGGAGCACGAAGACGGTCTCAGAGAGGTTGAGCTCCCTGGCGACCTGCTGCATCCGCGATGGCCGCATGCCGCGCGCGTCAGTGAAGACCGCTACCGGGTTCCCCTCCAGCGGGGTACTGGTGAAGACGTCAGCGACCACGTATCGATACATAGCTAAGAAGCTATTCTCCTATACGTTAAGCGTCAAGCGCGATCGTGGATTGGCGTGATCCCCTTCTGGGCCGGTGTTTGCGGTTCTATGCTGGCCGGTGCGGGCGAAGGGCGGTGACGGTGGCGCCAAGGTCTAGTCGTTTAGTCAGCCGTGAGTGTGCTTTGCTTCTCGCCTTGGTAAGGGATCCACTGGTACCCCGGCTGAAACTCCACGTAGTTGCTGCCCAGGCCAAGTTCGCCATGCAGGGCATCGCAGAGGACGAGTCCGTCGATGGTGCCGTCGGCCAGATCGTCCGTCCAGTCGCTCTGGAGCTCTTCGGGATCGAGGAAGCCCTCCGGGTCCCAGCCGACCTTCGCCGTCAGGTATCCGCTGAACCCTGTGAGCAGTCGGTAGAGCCCGGCTCCCAGTTCGGTCAGTTCGGCGGCGGTAAGCCTGGTCCTCGGTAGCGTGCCATCCAGCGCCACACCCCAGCCGACGGCCACCGGGATCACCGACAACTCGATGCAGGAGCCACTGCGGTTTATCAGGGCACGGTGCAGGGGAACGCGGTGACTACCTGCCTGCAGCGTCATGGGGCTGGGATTCGCGAGGGCGGCCGACCGAGCTCCGTCGATGTTCTCGCCGAAGTTAACGACTAGCTCAAAGCAGATCGCCATGGCGTCCCTCATTTCATTCGCCCGCCAAGCCGATGACATCCTCGCAGGCCGGAAATTAGTGCGCAATTTTTCGGTCTACGGCCACGAAGTCGTAGGTCAGGGCGTTGAACTCGTGGCGAGCCGATGATCGTGAGCCAAGTCGGGGCAGCTTCGAGGTCACCATGACCTGGCGTCGGGGCTGGAGGGCCACCAGGACTGGGTTAGGGCGGCTATGGGATCCACGCATCTGTCACGAGCCTTCGGCCTCGTATTCCAGGCCGGGGATCACCGAGAACGAGGTGAGCCGGCGCATGTGCAGGTGGGTACCGCGTTCTTCGCGGTCGCCGGTAGCCGACACCTTCAGGCCGTTGCGGTAGGCCCGCACGGCGTCGTTGTAGTCGTCTTCCGCCAGTTCCATGCGGTACCGGCGGGTCATTCCGCTGTCATCGTCGATGCCTTCTACCACGACTTCACCGGGTCCGAAGGTGCCCGCCCGGTGAAGACGTACGACAAGGCCCTGCACGGTCACGCCCGATCGCGGCTGACGAGTACGGAGGAAATCGGCGGCCTCGCCCAGGATCCGCTGCTGGCCGGGGGTGATCCGCAGCGTGACCGGTTCGCTATGCCTCCCGGCCAGCGGAGACTGGGCGAACCGCAGCTGGTACAGGCCGTACTCCGGTCCGCCCAGCGCCTTCAGCGCGGCAAGCTCGGTCGCGTTGGCCGCCGGCCGCGCCGGATTCTCACCGAATACCCGCAGCGGCTGATGCCCGGCGCTTACGTCTTCGGCCAGCTGTCGCGCGTCTTGCGCCGCCTTCAGCATCCGGCTGCTTACCCGGCGGCCGAAAGGCTGCGGTGGCAAGTCCAGCGATAGCTGCTCTCCCGCGTCCTGGTCTCTGGCCGCCTCGTTGCCCAGGTCCACCACTAGGGGCATGGCCAGGCTGAGGATAAAGCTGCCCGGATGCGTCGAGAGGCGGACGCTTCCCGCATACGATTCCGCCCAGGCCGGCCGGTGCGACGGCAGGACTAGTTCACGGCTTTCGATAGCCGTCGCCGAGCCCACTACGAACTCATGCAGCGCTGTCACGGCCGACCGGACCGTTGTCAGCGGCGCCTCGCCGGAGGGAGCGTCCGGCGTGAGGCGTACCGCGACAGTGTCCGCGCCGCCGAAGCTGACATCGGACCTGATCTCTTCGGGCAACCGTCGTTCGGCGTATGCGATCGTCTTGATGGCCGCGGCCACCACGTCCGCGTAGTCGCCTACGTCTTGGTGGATCGGAAGAACAGCCACCAGCGGTTCCGAGTCCCCGGGTGAATTGTCCGGCGACGGGAGCCGCCACAGGCTCGTCCGCGCGTCACGATCCTCAAGTGACCAGCCCGCGACGCGAAGATAACTCTCCATCGCGCGCAGATCAGGAACGGTCATGCCGCCATCATCGCTTATCCTGGTGCCGCTCATGGCGTCCCCCACGCGTCGATCTCACATGCAGGCGTCGACGCGCGCCCACCATACGTCTCCAGCATGTGCTCCAGCCCCGCGCGATCGATCGTGTTAGCGACAGGCAGCCGGACGATCTGGCTCGTCTTGTTCGCCGTGGGCGGCTGTCCCTCCAGGGAAGCCCACGCCCCGTTCCCGGCCAGCAGCGTCCCCTTTTTCAGCAAACGGATTTTGTCGCCGGTCTTCGGCAGCCGGAATACCGCCAAGATCCGCCGCACCGTCTCATTGTCGCGGCGCAGTACGTCGTAGGTGGCCACGTCCAGATCATAGGCAAAATGACCATCCTCCTCGCGGAGGTCCACGGTCGTTTTCACCTGAACCTTAACCGTGGGGTTCCATACGCCATTGCAGAAGCCCCTCCGCACCAGCTCCACATCGGCCTTCTCAAGGTCGAGACTCGTGGGCCGACCGTGCAGGAGGCCGCTGCCAGCGGCCACCGCGCGCAGCCACGCTTCCCCGTAGTCCCCTCGAAAGATATTAGCTTCACCCAGCCCCATGCATCTCATCTTGCCGCACTGAACCAGTCGGCTGTCGGCATTTGGCATACATTCGTGGCGCGTGTCGCAAATGGCAACACATTGCGCTTCGCAATCTCCAGCGCCGATCTCCGCGGCGATCACAAGCGCGAAATAGGCCGACTACGTGAAGGCGCCGATGATGTCCGCGACCTGCCACCGGATCGCGGAGGGACCCGGGTCCCCGGCGTAGTAGAGCTGGCGCGCCACGGGTGCGCGGTCGGCGCCGATGAGGTCGATTTCCGGGTCGAAGGCCCGGTTCCACCAGGCGCCGACCGCGGTCGCCTCCGGCCAGGGCAGGTCGTCGGCCGCGATCGACAGGGCCTCGCGGATCACCGGTTCCACCGCGCGACCGCGCCACGACGCCCACCGCCTCCGGATGAGGGCCGCGGCGGCCGAGGCGCCCTTGGTCGCGGTGAAGAACACGTACGGGACCCCGGCCCTGTCGCAGAACTCCTGAGCCAGCCGGGACTTTCCCACCTGCCGACGTCCCCGTATCACCAGGGCCGTCCCGGCGCCGGTTGCCGTCACCCGATCGAGCCGCCGCCGCAGAAGCGCAAGCTCAGCCCTCCTGCCCACGAACCCCGTCATCTATGTAGCTCTGATCTACGTAGATTACTTCTACATAGATTGATCCTACGTAAGTAAAGGCCGCGCGAGCAGGTCACGTACGGTGCGCGGCTTGCGGCCGAGGAGGTCGCCGAGAAGCGGGTCGGTGCCCGCGAAGCGTCCCTCGCGGGCGGCCTGGAAAAATGGAAGCATCAACCGGGCCATGGGCTCCGGGGTGCCCTGCGCGACGCGGTCGGCCACCCATTCCTCGTCGTCCACGACGACTCGCCGGATGTCGCGGCCGGTGACCTCGGAGGCGATGCTCGCGATCTCGCCGAACGTCACGGCGGCGTCCGCGGTAAGCGTGACCGGACCATCGAAGGGCAGCTCGCGGGCCAGGATCACGGCCGCCGCCTCCGCCTCGTCGGCGCGGTCGGTCCACGATACGGGCCCGTCGGCCGGGGCCGCGATGATCCCGGTCTCGCGCCAGGGTCCGAGCAGCCAGTCGAGGCTGTGGGCGTAGAAGCCGTTGCGGAGGGAGGTCCAGGCGATGCCGGAGTCCGCCAGCAGCGCCTCGCTCGCGGCATGGTGGCGTGCGGGGAGGAAGGGGCTGTCGAGTCCCGTGTGCTGGTGGCTCGTGTAGAGGATCCGGCGGGCACCGGCCGCGACGGCGGTCTCGATGCCGACGCGGTGCAGGCTCACCTGGTCGGCGCCGGGATGGTTCGACGAGACGAGGAGCACCTGCTCGGCGCCCTCGAACGAGTGCAGAAGCGCCGCCGGGTCTTCGTAGGAGCCGCGCCGCACGCGGACACCGCGCTCGGCGAGGTGCCGCGCCTTCGCGACGTCCCGCACGCTCACGCCGATCCGGTCCGCGGGGCAGAGTTCGAGCAGGTGCTCGACGGTGGCGCCGTTGAGGGCGCCGGTGGCGCCGGTCACGATGATCACGTGACATGAGTAAACCGGATCCCGGGTCATCGCGCGACCCGTCCTGTCGTGCGATCACTCCATGCCGAGCTCGGCGAGAACCTCGCGGGTATGCTCGCCGACGGCCGGGATACGGCCAGCCCGAAGCGGTGCCGGGGAATCGGCAGCGGAGCCGAAGCGGGGGGCGGGGGCGGGCTGGGTGACGCCGCCGGTTTCCACGTAGGTGCCGCGGGCGGCCAGGTGCGGGTGCGACGGCGCCTCCTTCATCGGGAGGACCGGGGACACGCAGGCATCGGTGCCCTCGAACACCGCAGTCCACTCGGCCTGGGTCCGGGTCGCGAACCGGGCCGCGAGGGCCGAGCGCAGTTCGGCCCAGCGGTTCGTCTCATGCTGGCCGGGTAGGTTGGAAGGCGCGCCGGACGGGGCGAACAGCAACTCGATCAGGCGGGCGTAGAACTTGGGCTCCAGCGCCCCGACGGCCATGTGACGGCCATCGGAGGTGGCGTAGACGCTGTAGAACGGGGCGCCGCCGTCCAGGAAGTTGGCACCGCGGCGGTCCTGCCACGTCCCGCCGGCCAGGTAGCCCCAGGTGGCGGCCTGCAGGACCGACGCGCCGTCCACGATCGCCGCGTCCACCACCTGGCCGTGGCCGGTGGCCCGCGCGGACAGGACCGCCGACACCACGCCGAGGGCCAGGAACATGGCCCCGCCGCCGTAGTCGCCGAGGTAGTTCACCGGGATCTGAGGCGGCCCGCCGGCCTCGCCGATGGCGTGCAGCGCGCCGGTCACCGCCAGGTACCCGATGTCGTGCCCGGCCGCCGGTGCCAGGGGGCCTTCCTGCCCCCAGCCGGTCATCCGCCCGTACACCAGCCTCGGGTTTCGGGCCAGCAGGTCGGCGGGGCCGACGCCGAGGCGCTCGGCGACGCCGGGCCGGTAGCCCTCCAGGAAGATGTCCGAACGCTCGGCCAGCCGCAGCACCACCTCGATGCCGCGCGGATCCTTCAGGTCGAGGATCACGCTGCGCTTGCCGCGGCTGGTGACCTGCACGTTCCCCGGCACCGCCAGGGAGGGGCCGCTGGGGCGCTCGACCGCGACGACGTCCGCGCCGAGGTCGGCGAGGAGCATGCCGCAGAACGGGCCGGGGCCTATCCCCGCGAGTTCCGTCACCCGCACGCCGTCGAGCGGGCCTGGGTGATCAGCCACCACCCTGCTCCTTTCCCGGAGAGTCACCAGCAGCGTAGCCGGACCGAGTCGGGAATACCCGTTCGGAATATCGATGGGTTATCGCCGTTGACCTCAGCCCGCCGGGTGCGCGCCCCGGGTGAGGATCCGCTGGACCAGGTCGGTCGCGAGCTGGCCGTAGCCGGTGGCGGCCCACACGCTGCGCGCGGGGTCGGCCTCGTAGTAGGGGATGTCCTGGTCGGTCAGCACGTCGGGCGGCTGGTGGCGCCCGGCCGCCTCGGCGCATTCGGCGCAGGCCCGCACGTCGAGGCTCCGCCGCTCGCCAAGCGGGCGCCAGTGGATCTCGCGGGCCGCCGGGCCGTGCAGCGGGTTGAAGAAGCACAGCGGGCTGGCCGCCGGGGCGGGACGGCCCTCCCGCGCGGCCCGCGCCGCCGCCATGGCGCCCTGGCCCAGGTGGGTGAGGACAAGCACGCCCGCCAGGTCGGGAATGCCCGCCGCGGCGTCCAGCACCTTGCCCGCTGCCTCGTAGGCGTCGAGCGCCTTGCCCACCTGTTCGGCGGCCGCGTCGGTGAGGGCGCCATCGGCGGGCCGCTCGACGAGTTCCCCCAGCTCGATTACCTGCTCCCGGGCCAGGGTGCGCAACTCCGCCTCGGTGGCGGCGCGGGCGGCGGCGAAAACCCCGTGCGGGGTGATGAATGGCGATGGGCGCCTGCCGCCCCGGCGGCGGGCGAACAGCAGGCCCGTGATGCCCCCGCCCGCGAGCACGACGATGACCACGATCAGCGTGATGACCAGGCCACTCGGCCCGCTCCCGCTGGCGGATGGCCTGCCCGGCCCGCCGCCGGCGTTCGGGCCCGAGTTCAGGGCCTTCGCCGCCGCGTTGTACGCGGAGACGGCCTTGCCGTCGGTTACCAGCCTGAGGCACCGGGTGAACTTGTCGGGCAGCGTCGTGTTCTGCGCGTTGGTTGCCAGGTTGACGGCCTGCGCGGCGTCGGCGGCGTGGTAGGGCGGGGCGTCGGTCCCCGTCGGGTCCGAGGGCCAGGTGTACGCGTCGATGTTGCCGCCGTACTCCGCGTCAGGCGTCAGGTAGATGCCCGGCTTGCCCAGGTCGTTGTGCACGACGGAGGCGAGCTGGTCGCCGGAGCTCCAGTCACCGCCGCTGACCAGCGGGGCCACGATGATGAAGACGGGCGCGGGCGCCTTCGTGATCGCCGCGAGCAGGGAAGACCGAACGCTGGCGGGGAACGCGCCCGCCATCGACGGATCCACGTAGAGCGGGGACTTCCGCAGGCTCGCCGCGATCTTCTCCCCGGGGGACGCCGCGCCGGCTCCGTTAGACACGGCTCTACCGGTCGCGGTCCCGCCGGTCGCGGCCAGCGCGGGGGTCGCCGACGCGAGCAGGAGCGCGGCGGCC
>JAFMRC010000561.1 GCA_017354375.1 Nocardiopsaceae bacterium
GCCCGCGCGGCCCGTGCCCCGCCGAGAACCACGAGCCCCGACACGGCGCCCGCCCCGCCCAGCACACGCCGTCGTGAGATTCCCCTGTCGTCGTGCGTCATGGCGCCCCTTCCTCGCGGGCGACCCGGATGGCCCTCAGGTCGTGGGCGCCGTCGGCGCGGGCATGCTCGTAGTAGAAGATGCGGTCCTCCCCCGCGTCGGCGCAGTCGATGTAGCGCAGCGAGCCGGTCGCCGCGCCGGAGGTGAACGCCGGGCGGTCCGGGGTCAGGCGCACCCAGTTGACCAGGTCGAACGACAGCGCGACACCGCCTTGCTCCTCGCAGTTCTGCTTCTTATCGACCGCCCCGTCGTACAGTCCCAGCCAGCCGTCGCCGTCCCTGACCACGGTGGTGATCCGGGACGCGTATCGGTCCCAGCCGCCGCCCACGCCGAGCACCTGGCCGTGCCACTGCCAGGTCAGGCCGTCCAGGCTGGTCGCCAGCCCGGTGGGGTGGGTGGTGGCGCCGGTGGTGTAGATGTCGGCGGTGGAATGAGCGGCGGCCCGCTGCTCGGGCGTCAGCTCGGTCCGCGCCGCGTAGCTGGCGAACATCAGCCAGGTCCGGCCGGACCGCCTCACGTGCGGATCCTTGACTCCCTCGGTGCCGGTGGCGGCCGCGGTGAGGACCGGGACGCGGCGGTCGGGGCGGAACGCGCCGGGGCCGTCGGCGGTGAGCACGTCGATCCGCCACCGGTTGTCGGCCGGGTCCACGTAGCTGATGTACAGCAGCCACCGGTCCCCGTCCCGGCACAGGCCGAAGCGCTCCATCGACGGCGAGCCGAGCTGGTCCTTGGTGATGGACCACACGTCCTCGAAGTGCATCCCGTCGCCGCTCCTGGCGATGTAGCCGGCGTACCCGCGGTCCGGCTCATCTCCCCGGTCCCGGCGGCACCGGTAGGTGAGGTAGAACTCGCCGCTGCCCGGATCCCGGTAGATCGCGGGAGCCCCGGCCCAGTACCCGCGGGCGCTCCCCGGCGCCTCCCGGATCACCGTCCCCCGCTCGGGGTCGAACAAGAACGCGCCTGGCGTCACAGATTCATCTTCATCCATGACATCATCATCCGCGACATTCAACATGATGCAAGAGCGCCACTCCCCGTTACCGGAAGCGGGACCTCTGACGGCACGCGGTCGACCGGCCCGCGACGGCGCTATCCCCGCCGCGCCTCCGGGGTGCCGAGCCAGCGGGTGAACCAGGAGCGGACGCGTTCCAGGACGTCGATCTGGTGGGCCCGCTCGGTGAACGAGTGGCCCTCGCGCGGGTAGATCACCAGGTCGTGCTCGACGCCGAACTGGGTGAGCGCCCGGTGGAAGTACAGCGCCTGGCCGACCGGGACGTTGGCGTCGTCCTCACCGTGCAGGAGTGGCCGTGCCCCTGGCCGCCGCGGGGGTTGGGGCAGAACACCGCGAAGCCCGCGGCGGCCAGCCACTGGCCCCAGTCCACCCAGCCCGCCATCAGCTCGTCGGCCCACCGGGCGTAGGGCCCGCCGTGGACCAGCGTCACCAGCGGGAACGGCCCGTCCGCCCGGCTCAGGCCCGGCGGCACGATCAGCAGGCCGTCGAGCTCGAGGCCGTCGGGCGCCCGCCAGGACAGCCGCTCCTGAGTGCCCCAGCCGACCCCGCGCAGTTCCGGGCGGATGTCGCTGATCCGGATAAGGCCGTCCGGCGGGCCGGCGCTGACGTCGGGCGGCGCGTAGGCCGTGGTCGACAGGACCGCGATCGCGGTGGCGTCGTCGCTAGCGCGCCTCGAGGCCCGCCGGGCCCAGG
>JAFMRC010000136.1 GCA_017354375.1 Nocardiopsaceae bacterium
TACGGCAGCGCTACCGCGCCATCCCGCCGGCCCGCCCGCCATGGCAGCGGCGGGCGCACGCGGGGCAACGGATGGCTGCGCGTGGTCAGCCCGATCGCCCTGGTCGCGCTGTGGCAGCTGCTGAGCGCGACCGGGGTGCTGCCACCGTCCAAGCTGGTCTCGCCGGTGTCGGTGGCGCACACCGCCTGGACCCTGATCACGACCGACAACCCGAGTTACGGGACGCTGCAGCAGTCGCTGCTCGTCTCCGCCGAGCGCTGGGGCATCGGGTTCTCCGTCGGCACCGCCATCGCCATCGCGCTCGCCCTGATCACCGGGCTGTCCCGGATCGGCGAGTACATCCTCGATCCCGTCGTGCAGGTGCTGCGCTCCATCCCGCTGCTGGGCATCCTGCCGCTGTTCATCGTGTGGTTCGGCATCGGCGAGCTGCCGAAGGTGCTGATCGTCCTGTTCGGCGCCCTGTTCCCGGTGTACGTGAACACCTTCGCCGGGATCCGCGGCCTCGATCCCAAGCTGGGCGAGCTAGCCCGCGCGCTCGGCCTCAACCGCGCCGAGACAATCCGGCACGTCGTGCTGCCCGGCGCGCTCCCCCAGGCCCTCGCCGGCCTGCGCCTCGGCGTCGTCTCCTCGCTGCTCGCCCTCGTCGTCGGCGAGCAGATCAACGCCAACGCCGGCCTCGGCTTCATGATCACCCAGGCCGAGCAGTTCCTGCAGAACAACATCATCATGGTCGCCCTCATCGTGTACGCCATCCTCGGCCTGCTCGCCGACTGGATCGTCCGCGTCATCGACAGGAAGGCACTGGCATGGCGCCGCGACTTCGCATCGTGAAGAACAACAACACCCATTCCGCCGAACGGATCGACGCGACTCTCCCAGTCCCCGGCCCGACTGCTCCCGCCGGGCAGGCAGTGCCCAACGGGCAGGCCGGGTCCGGTCCTGCTGCCTCGGTCCGGGGGCTGACCCGCCGGTTCGGTGACCGGACGGTCCTGGACGGCCTCGACCTGGACATCGCCCCCGGCGAGTTCGTCGCCATGATCGGCCGCAGCGGCACCGGCAAGTCCACGCTGCTGCGCGCCCTCGCCGGGCTGGACTCCGGCACATCGGGAACCCTCTCCGTCCCGGGGGAGACGGCGGTGGCGTTCCAGGAGCCCCGCCTCGTTCCGTGGAAAAGGGTTTTGGCCAACCTCACCCTCGGACTGCGCACGCCGGCGGCGGAGGCCGTCGCCCGCGCCGCGCTGGACGAGGTCGGGCTGGCCGATCGGGCCGGCGCCTGGCCGCTCACGCTGTCCGGCGGGGAGGCGCAGCGCGCGTCGCTCGCGCGGGCGCTGGTGCGGCAGCCGTCGCTGCTGCTGCTCGACGAGCCGTTCAGCGCCCTGGACGCGCTGACCCGGATCGGCATGCACCGGCTCGTGCTGTCGCTGTGGGAACGGCACAGGCCAGCGGTGCTGCTGGTCACCCACGACGTTGACGAGGCCCTCACGCTGGCGGACCGGATCCTGGTCCTCCGCGACGGGCGCATCGCGCACTCCGCGCCCATCGACCTGCCCCGGCCGCGCGACCGCGATCACCCGGGGCTGACCGGGCTCCGGCTGCGGCTGCTCGCCGAGCTGGGAGTCCCGCTGGAAGAACTCGCCGCCATCGAAGGAGACTATCCATGAGATTCGCCCGCAAGCCGCTCTTCGCCGCCGCGGTGGCGCTGACCGCACTGACCGCGGCGGCCGGGTGCTCGTCTTCCGGCGGCTCGGGCAGCTCGGGCAGCTCGGGCGGCGACCCGTCCAACCTGTCGTCGGTCACGCTGAACGTCGGCGACCAGAAGGGCACCGGCGCCGAGGCGGTGCTGCAGGCATCGGGGCTGCTCAAGACGCTGCCGTTCAAGGTGAGCTGGTCGGACTTCACCTCCGGCCCGTCGATGGTGGAGGCCATGAGCTCCGGCGCGGTCGATATCGGCGGCGTCGGCGACGCCCCGCCCGTGTTCGCGGCGTCCGGCGGCCAGAACATCGAGATAGTCGGTGCCCGGACGACGCCCTACGGGGACAGCGACGCGATCGTCGTGCCGAAGAACTCCCCGATCCACTCCATATCCCAGCTGCGCGGGAAGAAGATCGCGGTATCGTTCGGCAGCTCGGACGACTACCACCTGCTGAGCGTGCTCTCGAGGAACGGGCTTTCGCCCAAGGACGTGACGCTGGAGAACCTGCAGCCCGCGCCCGGCCTCGCGGCGTTCAGCTCCGGGGCGATCGACGCCTGGGACATCTGGCCGCCGTACGTCCAGCAGCTGGTCAGCCAGGACGGCGGGCGGATCCTCGTCACCGGCAAGCCCTACGGCAGCCCGTACTCCTTCGAGGTGGCGTCGAAGTCGGCGGTGCAGGACCCGGCGAAGGCCAAGGCCATCAAGGTGTACCTCGCGACCCTGAACAAGGCCTACCGGTGGACCGACACGCACGTGGCCCAGTGGGCCGCGGAGTGGGGCCAGGCGACCGGGCTCCCGGCGAGCATCATGGACAAGGCCGCGAAGGTCTCCGTCAACGTTCCCGCGACGATCACCCCGGCGGTCGTGGCGTCCGAGCAGAACATCGTCGACCAGTTCTACTCGGCGGGGCTGATCCCGAGCAAGGTGAACATGTCCCAGTACATCACCTCCCAGTACAACGGCACCGTCGGCGGAAGCTGACTCTGCTCTGGAATGTCAGTGGCCGCTTGTACAACAGGATGCGCAAACAGTTGCCACTCTCTCGCGACACGCTAAGGACAAAGCAATGGCAGCACAGCGCACCCTGCTCTCCGGGCACGCCCGCCCCGACCCGTCGTTGGTTCAGCTGCTGAAGGTGCCGGACGTGGCGCCGCCGTTCGACGGCGATGCCCTTCCGGCCTCCCCGGCGGCCCGGGCAGGACTTCCGCTGGGCTCCGTGGCGCTATCACGGCTTCCTGCGGTCGTTCCGCGGGCCGACCAGGTGCTCGCGCGCGAGCGTGCGCCCTTCCCCGCGCAGCAGTTCGCCCGGCTCCTGGTGGAGACGCTCGCCGGGGCCCGGCCGCCGTGGCAGCTCCGGCCGTGGCTGGCCGACCGGGCTCAGGCGCACCTGCGCAGGGTGGCATCCGCCCTCCGCTGCGGGCAGCGACCGCGGGTGCTGCGCGTGCTCGTTAGCCGCCCGGACGACAACGTGGTGGAGATGAGCGTCATCATCGGCCTCGAATCGCGGATCCGCGCCCTCGCGGTGCGCCTGGAGGAGACCGCTCCGGCCCGCTGGCTATGCACCGACATCGAGACCGCCTAACCCACCTCGCTCCGTTTCGCCCCACCCGCCCCACCCGCCCCACTCGCCTCGCCTCACCCGCCATCCCGTTGCCGACCGAATGCGCTTTTGGGCTCGCTCTAGCTGGCCCGAGTGCGCACTTGGCAGGTTAGACGGGGCCGGGGGACCGGGGACGGGCGCCGAGGACGGGGGCCGGAGCGGACGACGGGGGCGGTTCCTACCGGGAAACGTCCGGATTACTGGTTAGAGTCGGGGGCGTGCGGGAAGAAGCGCTACCACCCGTTAGGGATGCAATCGAGATAACCACCGACGAGGCGCGCCGGCTCGCCTTGCGCGCCCAGGGATTGCTGGGGGCCGATGGGCGCCGGGGCGGGGTCCTGGGGATGCTGCGGCGGCTGTCGGCGGTGCAGCTCGACACGATCAGCGTGCTCGCGCGGTCGCACGAGCTCGTGCCGTATGCCCGGCTCGGCCCGATCGGCCGGGACAAGGTCGAACAAGCTTACTGGAATCCCCGCAAACCAGCTACCTTTGAGTACTGGGCGCATGCCGCGTGCATCCTGCCGCTGGAAGACTGGCCCTACTATGCGGCCCGGCGGCGCCGGTTGCTGGCGCGGGGGCAGCGCTGGCACGAGGTGTCGCAGCGGGCCTGCGACGAGGTGCTGGCCCGCCTGAAAGGCGAAGGCCCGCTGACCGCCACCCAGCTGGGCGGCGCGAAGGGGGGCGGGCCCTGGTGGGACTGGTCCGAGGTGAAGATCGCCGCCGAGTGGCTGCTGGACACCGGGCAGGCGGCCTGCGTGCAGCGGACGGGCTGGCGCCGCGTCTACGACCTGCCAGAGCGCGTCATCCCCGGTGACCTCCTGGACAAGGACCTCAGCGATGCCGAATGCCTGTACCATCTCGTGACCGCGGCCGTGCGCGCGCTCGGCGTCGCCACGCACACGGACATCCGCGAGTACCTGCGGCTCCCTCAGCAGGACACGGTCGCCGATATCGACCGGGTCGCGGCCGAGGCGGGACTGACGGCGGTCACGATTGACGGCGGCCTAAGGCGCGGTGGCGGCTCGCGTAGCGGCGGCTCGGGTGGCGCGAAGCCGCTGCCCGCGTGGGCCGACACCGACGCGCTGGCCTGGCTGGATGCCGGCGGTCGCGGTACGCACCGGACGACGCTGCTGTCGCCGTTCGACTCGCTGATCTGGGACAGAAAGCGGACAAAGAGGATCTTTCGCTTCCATCACTCGCTGGAGGCGTACGTACCGCGAGAAAAGCGGATACACGGCTACTACACGATGCCGCTGTTGTCCGGCGGCAGGCTGCTCGGCCGCGTCGATCCCAAGCGCGAGGGCAGGACCCTGATCGCGCGCCAGGTGACCCTGGACAGCGCGGGGGCCGTGCGGCCGATGGCGCGGGCGCTCGCCGAGGCCGCGACCTGGGTGGACTGCGACACCATTCATCCCGAACGGGTCTTCCCGGCTCACCAGCGCCAGCCGCTTCTCGATGCCCTGAAGGAGGCCGGGGCGTTAGCTGAACTCGATCAGTTTCTCGCGGACGGCGATCATCACGGCCTCCATCCGGGAGTGGATCTGCAGCTTCTCCAGGATGTTGCGGACGTGGTTCTTCACCGTGTTCTCGGAGATGAACAGCTCCTTGGCGATGTCGCGGTTGTTCATGCCGCGCGCCACCAGGCGGAGCACCTCCATCTCGCGATCGGTGAGCTTCGGCGCGGCCACGTGCTTGGCGGGCGGCTCCTCCTCATCGCGGCGGGCCAGCGTCGCGAACTCGGTGAGCAGCTTGCCCGCCATCGACGGGTTGATGAGCGACTGGCCGCCGTGCACCGCGCGCACCGAGTCCGCCACCTCGTCCAGGGGGATGTCCTTGAGCAGGTAGCCGCTCGCGCCGGCCCGGATGGCCTCGAAGAGGTCGTCCTCCTCGTCGCTGATCGTCAGCATCACGATCTTGGCGCTCGGCGCAGACTCCTTCATCTGCCGGGCGGCCTCGATGCCGGAGGTCTTCGGCATCCGGATGTCCATCAGCACCACGTCGGGCACCGTCTCGCTCGCGAGCTGGACCGCCTCGGCGCCGTCGGAGGCCTGGCCGACGAGCTCGATGCCCTCTTCCTCGGCGAGCACCATCTCCAGGCCACGCCGGAACAGGGCATGGTCATCCGCGATGAGCACGCGAATCGGCTCCGCTCCGGGGTCGGGCTCCTCGGACGGCGGCGTGCCCGCCGAGGGGGACAGGGTGCGGGAGCCCGTGTCGTCTCCGGCCGGTGGATGTGCGCTAGCTGACGGTTTCCCTGCCTCCGTCGTTCCTGCCGCGTTTGGGCCCATCCTGGGCCGATCGGTCACGGCCGCTCCTCTCAACTCAACGTCTTCCCCGGAGCCTCAGCGCTTGTCCCGGAGTACTCGGGCCGG
Organism: Nocardiopsaceae bacterium; assembly: GCA_017354375.1. GTDB lineage: Bacteria > Actinomycetota > Actinomycetes > Streptosporangiales > Streptosporangiaceae > Trebonia. The sequence continues at coordinate 5,666 of JAFMRC010000136.1, forward strand.
GCACGCCAGAACCCCTCTCCAATGGCCGCTTGCACCAATGGGTGGATGCTTGCACCCATTATCGAGGGTTCGGGTACCCCGTTATCGGGGGTTCGGGTACCCCGGTCATTATCTTCCCGCGCCTAGCCTTCCTCCACCAAGCGGATGACACCGTAGTCATACCCCCGCCGACGGTAGACCACGCTGAACTTGCCGCATTCCTTGTCGTGGAACGCGTAGAAGTCGTGGCCGACGAGCTCCATGGCATGCAACGCCTGATCGATTGTCATGGGCCGGGAAACGTGGAACTTCTCGCGTACGACAAGCGGTCCGTCCCCCTCCATCTGGATCGGCACCATGTCGGAGGCGTCCGTGACGACCTGGCCGGCGGCCCCGTCGTCCGCGTCCGCGCCGGATCTGGCCCTGCCGCCCCCGGCCCCGCCGTCTTCCCCTGGCAATGGTACGACCGTTTCCGGGCGCGTGCCCCTGCCCCGGCCGTTCGCCCGGCGGGCGTCGCCCGGGGCGCCGGAGCGCCGGGTGCCCGCGTGCTCGGGAGCCTCGGCTATCTCGCTGAGCAGCGACGTGCCGTCGAGCGCTCCCGGAGCGGCCGCCACCGCGGCCAGCGCCTCCGCGGACCGGACGGACATGTCCGTCCGGTGCGGCTTGCGACGCTCAGCCGCCTTGCGGAGTCTCCCCTCCAGTTTCGCGAACGCCAGGTCAAGCGCCGCGTACCGGTCATCGGCGGCCGCCTCGGCCCGGATCGCCGGGCCACGGGAGTGGACGGTGAGCTCCACCCGCTCACTTCGGCTGGCCTGCCGCGGGTTACGTTCCCTGGATACCTCGACGTCGATCCGGATGGCCTTCTGGTCAAGCTTCTCCAGCTTGACGAGCTTGGCCTCGGCGTGCCTGCGGAAGCGCTCCGGAACGCTGGTGTGCCTGCTCTTGAAGGTGATGTCCATCTGGCTTTCCCCCTACGGTTCCGTGGACCGGGTGGCGGCACTCGCTCGGCCGACCTGGTCTTCGTCCCCACATCCGCCTGCTGAGGGGTTCGCAGCCTTCCATAGCCACTACTGCCCTTCTCCCGGTCCGGGGAACTCGGTATTCCCCGTAGGGGCAGGACTTACCTCTAAGCCGCACCGTGATCAGTCGACGAGAAGTCGCCTTACGTGGGCCGTTTCGCCTGCGGCTGGCGTCGGCTTGCCGAGCGGGAGCCGCCGTTTCCGGCGGGGCCAGCCCGGCGCAACCACGGACCCGAGCGAGTGCCATGCATGAACGCTAGCTCGCCGCGGCCAGATTGTCAGGAGGGACTTTGGCGACGAAGCCCTACATAGACCACACAATCGGTCTTTGATTGTGCGCTGCCAGTACGTCCGTTGCGCCAGGAGTGAGCCGATCGCCTGGGTGATCGTCAGCCGGGATAGGCGGGCGCCAGGCCGGTCCCGATCGACCGCCATCCCCCGCCCATGTTCGGGTTCTCCATCAGCTTCCCGTCCATGGTCCCCGCGACGAGATCACTGCCGGCGCTGGTTGCGATCGATCTGATCCCCGGTTCGGTGGGGATCGCGGTCGATGACGCTCCGTCGACCGAATGCTCGGTAAGCGCCGGCCCCGCCGACCCCGCCGACCCGGACGCGGCACCGAGCGTGACCACGTTATCGGCGCCGTACCAGGACAGCGAGGAGAACCCCGCCTGGCCACCGGACACGGAGAACGGCGACAGCGTGACCATGGGCGCGCTTTCCTCCGGCTGGCCGGGCCGCGGCAGGATCTGGCCCTGCGAGGGGGGGCGGCTCGCGATCGCGCCGAAGGCCAGTTCCCTGGTTGTCCCGCCGATGATGACCGCCACCCGGACACCGTCGGGCGCGACCCGGACCGCGGTAATCGGCTTGGTCTCCGGGAGTCCGTCGGGCTGCTCCACGGTCACTGATTCCGGCCCGGCGAGCGACAACGGGGACTGGCCGGTCACCTCGCCTCTGAGCATGACCAGCCCGTCAGGGGTCGTCGCCCACAGCTGGTCGTTGGCGTCCCAGCTCATCGTCGTGTAACCGTTCCCGGCGCGCTTGACCAGCGTGCCGTGGAGTGGGCCGGTGTACAGCGTGCCGCCCCGCAGCGCGGCCAGGTAGCGATGATCCGGGGAGACCGCGATCGCCGAGTATCCGCTGCCGAGGCTGCGCAGTTCCACCGCGCGCCCCGAGGCACCGGACTGGCTCATGAGCGACCCCTGGCTGTCCAGGTAGTAGAAGGTTTTACCCGGACCCTCCGGAACCCGCAGCTTAGGGCTGTGTTGCACCGGGTTCTGCTGCGCCTGCGGCGGAGACCACGGCTTGCCGTTCACGTCGAGTACGACCGACTGGATAGAGGGCTGCCCCTGCGCCGAGCGGGATAGCGTGTCCAGCAGCTGGGCGGAGATCTGCTCCCGCACCCGGTCCCCGGCCCTGGCCACCGCACCGCCGAGGTTGACCTCGGCGGTGCCGCCGTTGACCATGACATCGCCAAGCAGCCTGGTACCCGGCGGGAATGCGGTCCGGGTGCCGTCGTGCAGCCAGCCGCCGGGATGGTCGATCAGGTCCCGGACCAGGCCGTTCAGCAGGTTCGTGGAGGTCGTCTGCAGCGGCACGTAAACGGGGTCCGGTACCAGGTACCGCGACGTGGGGTCGAGGAAGTACAGGTTCCGCATCTGGTAGTCATCGTCGAACTCGGTGCTGGTCAGCAGCCGCTGCCTGGGCGGCGGCCTGGAGATGCGCCATTGGCCGCCGACCCTGGCCAGGGTGAAGGTGACGGGCGCCGAGTTGCCGCCGGAAGCCGAGGGCACGGCGTAGGAGTCGTGTATCGACAGCTCGGTCTTGGCCTTCCCCGAGACCACGACCGTCGCCAGCTTCCGGTTACCGGGATACGGATAGGTCACCTGGCCCACCTGCGGCCCGGTGCCCTTGAACACGGTCGCCGCCGACCAGGTCGGTTGCCAGGCATGGCTGGCGGATTTCGTGAGGAAGTCCCGCGCCACCTGCTGCCCGTCGGCGAAGCTGGCGCTGGCGGCCAGGAACCCGCGGACGATGTCCACGGGCGAGCCACCGGGTGCCGGCGGCTCCGGGACGAGTTGCGGGTAGGGCTGGTCCTGCGCGTTGGCACCCTGGGTGACCGGATCGGAGAGCACCGGCCCGCTGTTCGGGATGGAGACGCAGCCGGCGACGGACGCCGTGGCGACTCCCGCGGCGAGCACGGCCGCCGGAAACCTCGGCAAGCGCGAGAGCCTCAGCCGGAACCGGAACCGGAACCGGGACCCCGGGACGGGCAGCCTACCCACGGGGACCTCCCGTCAGGTCTGCCTCGAGCACGCCGCTGACCGCGTCGGTCTCGTCCGGGCCGAGTGGCAGCGGCGAGCCCGCCAGCGTATGGCCCGCCGTCCTCGGGACGGTAAGCCTGAACACCGACCCCTTGCCCTTCTCCCCCCAGGCCTGCAACCAGCCGCCGTGCAGCCGGGCGTCTTCGTGCGCGATGGCCAGCCCGAGGCCCGTCCCGCCGGTTGCCCGCGCTCGCGCTGGATCCGCGCGCCAGAACCGCTCGAAGACGAGTTGCTCTTCACCTGGCCCGAGTCCCACGCCGTGGTCCCGGACCGCTACGGCGACCGCGTCCCGGTCAGCGGCGACGGTCACCACCACATTCCTGCCCTCACCGTGCTCCACGGCGTTGACCAGCAGGTTACGCAGGATTCGCTCTACCCTCCGCTTGTCCACCTCGGCGATGCAGGGCTCGGCCGGCAGCCGGAACTCGATACGGCAGCCGCGTCGCTCGGCAAGCTGCTGGGCATCGTCGGCGCTATGCCGCGCTATATCGGATATGTCGGTCGGCTCGGCGTCCAATGTGGCGACGTTCGCGTCGTGCCTGCTGATCTCCAGCAGGTCGGTGAGCAGCACCTCGAACCGCTCGGTCTGGCTCTGCAGCAACTCGGCGGACCTGGCGGCGGCCGGATCGAGTTGCTCCCTGGCGTCGTGCAGGATCTCCGCCGCCATCCGGATGGTCGTCATCGGCGTCCGCAGCTCGTGCGACACGTCCGAGACGAACTGCCGCTGGGTCCTGGACAGTTCCTCAAGCTCCAGCAGCTTTTCCTGGAGGCTACCCGCCATCTCATTGAAGGAGGTGGCGAGCGCGCCAAGGTCGTCGGCCCCGCCGACCTCCATCCGCTCCTCAAGGTGCCCCGCGGAGACCCGCCTGGCCGCCTGCGCCGCGTGCCGGACCGGCAGCACGACCCACCTGGTGACCAGCGAGGCTATGGCGGCAAGCAGCGCGACCAGGGCGATCCCGGCGCCGACCAGGGTGGTCTGGACGAGCTTCAGCGTCTGCTGCTCGTCATGCAGCGGGAACACGAAGTACAGCTGGTACCAGTCGCCCAGCGGCGTGCCCACCGCGACGGCGGGCTGGCTCGGGTTGCCGTTGGTAAAGGTCACGGTGGTCGGCGTGTAGTAGAGCAGGTCGCCGGACCGGTTGCTGCGCTGCCCTTCCTGGACCCTGTCGAGGAGCGTCTGGGGCAGCGTCGCCGCCGCGGAGACGCTCTCGGTCGCCCATCGCGTGTACGCGCCCTGGACGTCACGGTTCAGCCCGATCACCACGTAGTAGCTCGTAGCGCTGCTACCGGTCGGCTGCAGCGTGTTCACGGCATTGAACATGAACCGCTCGGCGGCCGTGCCCGACGGGCTGGCAGTGAGCCCCGGTAGCGACCTAGCCCTGTTCAGCCCGGCCAGCGCCTGGTTCTTGGCCGTGTTCTCCGCGTTCAGCAGGAGTCCGTCCGCGATCTGATAGGTGAGGAAGAAGCCCAGCACGGCGATCACGATGGCGGAGATCACAAGGGTAGTGGCGACGACACGCAGCTGCAGGCTACGGCGCCAGCGTTGCCGCACCTTCGCGATGACCCAGTGTTCCCAGCGCAGCGTGGTGCGGATCAGGATCGTCACCCGGTGCGGCAGCCACCGGACCAGCCAGCGCACCACCTTGTTGCGGCGCAGTGCCCGCTCCCAGGCCTCACGGACATCCGCGTCGGAGCTAATCGCCGACCGCTCCATGCAAGATCAGCCGGGTCCCGCCTTGTAACCCACGCCGCGTACGGTGACGACGATCTCGGGGTGCTCGGGATCCTTCTCGATCTTTGCCCGCAGCCGCTGCACATGCACGTTCACCAGCCGGGTATCCGCGGCGTGCCGGTAGCCCCAGACCTGCTCAAGCAGCACCTCACGGGTGAACACCTGCCGCGGCTTGCGGGCGAGCGCGACCAGCAGGTCGAACTCCAGCGGCGTAAGGCTCAGCGTCTCGCCACTTCGCTTCACCGAGTGGCCCGCGACGTCGATGGTCACGTCGCCGATCTGCAGTACCTCCGGCGCGGGCTCGTCGGTCCTGCGCAACCTGGCCCTGATCCTGGCGACCAGTTCCTTGGACTTGAACGGCTTGAGGATGTAATCGTCCGCGCCGGATTCAAGGCCAAGTACGACATCGACGGTATCGGTCTTCGCCGTCAGCATCACGATCGGAACGCCCGATTCGCTGCGGATCTGCCGGCACACGTCGATGCCGTCCGAGCCCGGCAGCATTAGGTCGAGCAGGACAAGATCCGGGTGCGTCTCCCGGAAGGCATCCATCGCCTTGTCCCCGTCGGCCACGAACGTCGGCTCGAACCCCTCGCCGCGGAGCACGATGCCAAGCATCTCCGCGAGCGCCGCGTCGTCATCGACGACTAGCACACGTCCTTTCATGAGCCCCATCGTTCCATGTGTCTGGCTCCAAGTAGAGCACCAACCACGGCGGGGATCGAACCTCCCGCCTTCTTGCGCCCAGCATGCGCAGGTTACCCCTTTTTTACCAGCTCCCGGGCGCTCCGCGTGCCCGTTCGCCGGCGTCTAGCCTCTCCGGATCTCCGGAATACCCACCAGGGTATCTGCAGGGTCGCGATCACGCTCGCGTGGAGGATAGGTGCACTCCTCGCTCACATATCCTCCACGCGGAGCCCTGCGGCCGCGGCACGGCCCGCTCGGCATGCTCCCGTTCCCCGGACATACCACCACGGAACCGGGCATGCACCCGCCCCCGGCCCCGTATACCCTCTGGGACCCCACATGATGTCGGCCTACACCTGGCCTCCGGAACGGATCCCCGGCCCGGCCCGCCTACCCCGGCACCAGCACCCCCGCCAACACCCCCTGACGAGGGAACACCCGCGCCACGTGTCGACGGTGCCTGATATTACTTCTCGAACATGTATTATTACTTTGAGTTACACTGGGCGAGCAGGGCTGGTCGACAGCTTGAATTTATTTAGGTATTCGGCTGCTCGGTATATGTATTTATACGTACCTACTCAGCGCAATCGCAAAATATGACATAATGCGATTTTGCGGTAATGGACAGTGAAAACGTACCGAAGATTCGGGGACGTCATCGGGGCAAACGCCCGCAATCCCCGATCGGGGGTTTGCGGAAATCCGTTCCATTGCTACGGTGGCCGCATAGATAGCCGGCGATGGCGCGGGAGCAAAGGTCACGGCGGCTATCGGCGAACGCAGCGATGTCGGAAACGCCGATATCGGAAGCAGTCAACGGGGAGGCACCATGGGCATCTTCGACAAGGCCAAGGACGAAGCCGAGAACCTCGCGCAACAGCATCCAGGCGTTGCCGACCAAGCCATCGACAAGCTTGGGCAGGAGGCCAACCAGGCAACCGGCGGCCGTTTCGAGAACCAAATCGACCAGGGCGTGCAGGCCGCACAGAACCAGATCGGCCAGCAGAACCAGGGCGGCTACGACCAGGGCCAGCAGGGCCAGGGCTACGGGCAACAGAACCAGGGCGGTCAGAGCCAGGGCTACGGACAACAGGGCCAGGGCGGCTACGGAGGCCAAGACCCCTACGCCCAGGACCAGGGACAAAGCCAATACGGACAGGACCAGGGCCAGGGCCAGGGCAGCCAGGACCAAGGCGGCTACGGACAACAGGGTCAAGACCCCTACGCCCAAAGCCAGGGTCAGGGACAGGGACAGTACGGCCAGGACCAGGGCCAGGGCGGCTACGGACAACAGGGGCAGGGCGGGTACGGAGGCCAAGACCCCTACGCCCAGGACCAGGGACAGAACCAGTACGGACAGGACCAGGGCGGCTACGGACAGCAGCAAGGCCAGGGCTACTAAGATGTTTTCCATCGGCGTGGAGTTTTTTGGCACGTATAGTGCTACAAAACTCCA
>JAFMRC010000028.1 GCA_017354375.1 Nocardiopsaceae bacterium
GGCCTCGGGCAGCGCCCGCAGGTCGCCGGCCGCCACCAGCTCCGGGTCGAAGGCCGCCGCGACCGCCGTGATCGCGAGCAGTTGCGCCGTGACGGTCTTGGTCGCGGGGACCGCCCGCTCGCTGCCCGCGCCGGTCAGCAGGGCCAGGTCGGATGCCTCGGTCAGCGGGCTGCCCGGCTCGTTCGTGATGCCGACGACGACCGCGCCCGCGCGCCGCATGCGCGCGGCAGTCTCCACGATCTCTGGCGTCGCCCCGGACTGGCTCAGCGCCACCGCGAGGTAACCGGTGAAATCCACGTCGGCGCGGTACCGGGTGTGCACGCTGGGCGCGGCGAGCCCGGCCGGGCGCTTCGTCGCGATTTCCAGCAGGTAGCGGCCGTAGACGGCCACGTTGTCCGACGACCCGCGGGCCAGCAGGACGGTCCCGGCCAGACGGCCAGGCCGCAGCAGCGAGGACAGCGCCGCGCGCAGGCGGTCGCGGTCGGCGTCGTGCCGGGCGACGAGGCGGCCGAGGACGTCGGGCTGCTCGGCGAGCTCGGCGGCCATGAGGGATCCGGCGGTCATCATGCAGTCCTCTTCTGTGGGGTGGACCGACCTGTGGGGTGGACCAAGGGACGCATGAGGTCGCGCGCCCCAGCGGGATCCTACAGGGACCGCCCGAGCTTGCGAAGATTGCCCTGTATGCCCGATACAGGCGCTCGGAACGTCTCGTATCGTAGAGATAACGTTTCCCGTGGAACCCCGAGGAGATGGGATTGCCAGAGCAGCGAACTTCGTCCCGCACGCGCGAGGCGGGGGCGGCCCGGTGACCGAGCTGGCCAGCACCATGACGCCACGCGAGATCGCCGGCCAGGCGGCTACCGCTATCCGCGTGCTGAACGAGCTGACGACCGGCGACGGCGAACTGAGTGGCCCGTTCGACGTCCGTGACATCGTCGCCAGCCTTGAGCTGATGGGGCACGACCTGCCGCAGCTGTGCGAGCAGCTCGCCAGGTTCCTGGTGATCCAGCACGAGGACGGGCAGCTCCGGCATGGCGCCGGGCTGGACCCGGACGACACCGTGACCGAGGTGATCGAGGCGCTCGCCGCGGCGGGCCAGGCCGCGGACATGATGACGGCCGCCCTGACCGAGGCGCGCACCACGTCGGCCGTCCTCTCGCCGCGCCGCTAGGGATATACACGGGCGGCCACCGGCCCTGCCGTTAGCCAGGCGGAGCGGGCGGAACGGCGCTGGAGGGGACCGGGTTGGAACGGGCGGGGCTCCTGGTGGAGACGATGTAGACGACCGCAAGGACCGCCGTGGCCACCATCAGCAGGCCGGCGATCCAGTTGACCGGGATCCACCTGCTGCCGAAATGCCATCCTGCCGCGGCCCAGCCCCAGAAGGCGAGGATCTCCGCCACCGTCCAGCCGAGCAGCATGAAGCCCCCCGCCAGGCGATCGCGCAATCCCATGGCCAGCCACGCGGCGTACGCCGCGGCGGCGAAGTACCCGACGAACATCACGATGAAGGGATATTCCTGGGCGGCGTAGGCGCCAAAGCCGACATCGGTTCCGTAATACCCGGAGACGAGCTGCCAGGCCCAGGTGAAAGTCCATATGCCCATGGACAGCACCACCCCGGCGCACAGCAGCGCCGGAAGGGCGCGTGGCGTCGCCCACCGGCCCCGCTGGTTACTCCTGCGCACGGCGACAAACAAGACGATCATCGCGGCGCTTCCAAGCGCGTCTGTAAGCATGCTCACCACGAATGGGTCGACATATTTGGATGGGCCGCTGAGCGCGTGGAAATCAGGAATAGCGAGGAGAGTCTCGACGAGGGCAGGGATTGACGTGAAAAACGCACCCAATACGCCGGGCAGGAGCGAGCGGTGCAGGCCGCTCCCAGGGCGCAGGCCGCTACTCGGGGACAAGCCGCCCGCGAGTGCCACGAGCGCGGCGACCATGGGAACGGCTTCGGCAGCATAACCGGCCACGGCCTCCGCCGTCGGAACGAATGGGGCGATCGACCAGTAGACGATGCCGGCGATGCAGCAGGCGAGCGTGAGCAGGAGCCCGGAGGTAGCTAGCCAGTCCCATCCTGGCCGCGGAGGCGGGACCCGAAGGCCCTCCTGGGGGAAGCCGCCGAACGTATCCCCGGGGGACCGCACCGTCGGCCGCTGATCGACGGGTTCCGGGATGGTGGCGCCCGGCCCGGGGGGATTCGCGACGGGCGGGCCGGTGGCCACCGCGCGCAGCGATTCCGAGACGGCGCTAGCGGCGGGACGCCGTCCCGCGTCCTTCACCAGGAGTTGGGTGATCACCGGGGCCAGCGGTCCCGCGTTCACCGATGGCGCGGGTTCCCCGGTGAGGATGGCCGTGATGATCGCGGTCACGGTCGGGCCATCGAACGGCACCCTGCCCTCGGCGGCGGCGTACAGCGTCACCCCAAGCGACCACATGTCGGTGGCGGGTCCTATCGGGCCGCCCTCAAGCTGCTCCGGGGCCATGTAGTGCGGGGTGCCCAGCACGGTTCCGGTGCTCGTCACGCGGGTTTCGTCCACGATCCGGGCGATGCCGAAGTCGGTGATGACGACCCTGCTCCCGGACAGCAGGATGTTGTCCGGCTTGAGGTCGCGGTGCACGATGCCGGCCGCGTGCAGGTGCGCGAGCGCGTCGGCGACCTGCGCGCCGATGTCAGCCACCCGCTGGGCGGGCAGCCGCGCCCCGTTGGCGAGCTGCTTACCCAGGGACTGCCCGGAAAGGTATTCCATCACGATCCACGGCACGCCCTCGTGCTGTACCACGTCGTGGATGGTGACCACGCCCGGGTGGTTGAGCCGGGCGGCGGCCCGCGCCTCGCGGGTGGTCCGCGTCACCAGGCGTTCCCGCTCCTCGTCGGAGAGATACGCGGGGATCAGCAGTTCCTTGATCGCGACGTCCCGGTCGAGAACCTGGTCGTGCCCCCGCCACACGCGGCCCATCCCGCCCTGGCCGACCGGCGCGTCGAGCCGGTAGCGCCCGCCCACGACAGTACCGGTCTCGCTCGCCACGGCATGGATGATAGTTGGCATTCACCAAAATGCCGTAGGAAGTGCCCTTACCGTTATTCATCGGGCTTTCCGCTTCCGCTTTCAGCGGCTTTGCCGCGACGTCACAGCAGCGTGAGCTGCTGGCCCTGGTCGCGGCGCCTGGAACGGCCGGACCGACTGGCCGGCGCCGCCCCGCCGGACCGGTCGAGCAGGGCGGGATCGATCGATGCCAGGAACGGAGAAGGCCTGGACTCCCGCGCCAATCCACCCGATCCACCCGAGGCACCCGGCTCGCCGGCGCCGCCAGCCCCGCCCGCCGTCCGGGAAGCAGCCGTCAGCAACACCAGCTTCAGCATCGCCCGGGTCATCCCGACGAACAGCAGCCGCCGCTCCTCGTCGTAGTCCGCCTCGGCGCCCTGCCATCCGCGCAGCGGCAGGAGCCCGTCGTCGCAGCCGATGATGAACACGACCGGGAACTCCAGGCCCTTCGACGCGTGCAGGGTCAGCAGCGAGATCCGGTCGGCGCGAGGATCGGCCGCGTCGACCTCGGCCCCTAGGGACAATTCATCGAGGAACCGGTCGGTGTCCGTGCCGCAGCGCGCGGCCAGCGGCGTGAGCACCTCCGCGGCCGACTTGATCGCCGCGATCCGCTGCTCCGGCGACATTGTGGGGCTTCTTCCATGGCCCGCCATGGAAAAAGCCCCACGGTCTTTCGTAGCCGGGCCGCCAGCCGAGCCGCCAGCCGAGCCTGCCGCAGCCGCGGCCAGGGCCGCCTCCACCGCGGCGGACACCTGCTCCGCCACCGGGACGGGCGCCGCGTCCAGCACGGGTGCCCGCATCCCGGCCAGGATTTCCGGCACCCCCGGCATCTCGGCGAGCCGCGCGTGCGACCGCCGCTGGAACGGGAACCCGCGCCGGTCCAGCGCCTCTGCCACCGCCGCGGATTGCGCGGACGTCCGGTACAGCACCGCGAAGTCCGCGAACGACAGCTGGTGGGTCACCCGCTCCCGCCCATCGACCGCCCGGCTGTCCAGTGCGTGGAACGACGCTCCGCCGAGCATCCGCTCGATCGCCGCGGCCACCGCCTCGGCCTCCGCCCGCTCGTCGGCGCAGGCCCGCAGCTCCACCGGGCCGTCCGGGAGGTCACGCCGGGCGGAGACCAGGGACCGGCCCGGCACCAGCGTCCCGGGCCGGATGACCTGCAGCGCCGAGTTCACGATCGACGGAGCGGACCGGTAGTTCCGGGACAGCTCCACCCGCCGGGCGGCCGGGTAGTCCGAGGCGAACCGCAGGAAGTACCCGACGTCCCCGCCCCGGAACCCGTAGATCGCCTGGTCCGGATCCCCTATCGCGCACACGTTGCCGTCGGCCGTGGTGATCAACCGCAGCAACGCGTACTGCACCTCGTCGATGTCCTGGTACTCGTCCACGTAAACGTCGCCCCACCGCTGCTGGTAGGCCGCGGCCAGCGACGCGTCCCCGCTCAGCAGCAGCACCGGCAGGGCGAGCAGGTCGTCGGTGTCCACCAGCCCGCGCTCCCGCAGCCGCGCGTCGTACGCGGCGAGCAGCGCCGCGGTCTCCATGTCCATGCCCGCCGCGACACCCGCACCCCGCGCGGCATCCGCGCCCGGGGCGGCGGGGGAAGAGGATGCCTGCGAAGGAGCGGAAGAGGCAGCGGAGGCGGCGGCAGTCGCGAATACCCGTTTGGCGGAAGAGATCTTGGTATTCAGCGCGGACCAGCCACCGTCGCCGGGCCGGGCCAGCGACCGCAGCACGGCGCGGCGGGTCGGCTCGTCCGCGACCCTCAGGTCCGCGTCCAGGCCTGTCTTGGCATGTTGCTCGCGGAGGATCCGCAGGCCGAGGCCGTGGAAGGTGGCAACGGTGACCCGGTCGGCGGCGTCCGGCACCAGCGCGCCGAGACGCTCGCGCAGTTCGTCGCGGGCGCGGCGGGTGAAGGTGATCGCCAGGCACCGCCGCGGGTCGGCGCCGTCACGCAGCCGCCGGGCGATCGAGTGCACCAGGACGCGGGTCTTGCCGGCGCCGGGGCCGGCCACGACGAGCAGCGGGCCGCCGTCGTGGTCCACGATCGCCCGCTGGCCTGGGTCGAGTCCGTCCCGAGCGGGACCGGAGTCCGACTCCCCCGGCTTCCCCGTCCCCGGCGATCCCGTCCCCGCCTCCGGAAACTCCGATCCCGACAGCGAATCCGCTTCCGGCGGTGCCGCCTCCGCGGCGACCCGGCGGCGCGATTGCCGTTTCGGGGCGGGGATGTCGAACAGCGCCGCACCCGCCAGTTCCCCGGGATCGAACACCCTGATAACCCCATATACACCGTCATATCCGGCCTGGCGGCGTACCTCGCCGCGACGCAACCGGGCGATCGCCTCGACCACGATCGACGGCGCCTTCGCGGCCAGGTCGTCGAGCGGTACCTGGCCGAGGATGCCGAGCTCCGGCCCGAACCGCTCGACCATGGCGCTGACCTGCCGCTCTACAGACTTGGACTTGGGGCCGACGCCGGCGATCTCGGCCAGGATCTCCGGCAGCGGCACGAACGACCGGTAGCCGGCCGCGCCGTCCGGCTTGTGGCCAGCGGGCCGGTCCGCGAGCGCGTCTACCCGGTGCTGCACGCCGACCGTCGGCTTCTTGCCGCATACCGGGCATATTCCACCGGCCGCGCGGGTCTCCTCCGGTGTCGTCCGGACGTCGCAGGCGCGGTGGCCGTCGAGGTGGTATTTGCCCTCCTCCGGAAAGAACTCGATGGTTCCCTCGAAGCCTTCGCCAGTCTCGATAGCATGCTTTATCGCGAAATATCCGGTTTCGGGGATGAGGGCGGCGGCTTCGGGAGACGGGGACGCGCCAGCCCCGGAACCGGATAGAGACGATGCGAAGACCGTCGCCTCCCGCCCCAGCATCGGCGGCGAATGCGCGTCTGAATTACTGACAAGTCGGTATTTGTCGAGGCTGGAGACCCGCCAGTTCATCTCCGGGTCGGAGGACAAACCCGTCTCGATGGCGTGAATGTGGCCAGAGAGATCCCCGTAGCAGGACGCCACGTCGTCGAACCCGGACTGCGAGCCGAGCACCGCGAACCACGGCGTCCACGCATGGGCCGGGACCAGGTAGCCGCCGCCCTCCAGCGTGATCTCAAGCAGATCCCGGGAGTCCAGGCCGAGGATCGGCCGCCCGTCGGAGGCGAGGTTGCCGATCTTCGCCAGCCTCCGCGTGATCTCCTCCACCTCGTCGAAGCTCGGCGCGTACAGCAGGTGGTGGACCTTGCGGGTGCGGCCGTCCCGCTTGTAGATAGTGGAAATTTCCGACGAAAGCATGAAACGCACTGGAGTCCGGCACGCGGCGGGCAGCCGACCGTGCACCTCCCGCTCCAGTTCCGGCCGCAACCGGAACAGCCCCGGCTCGGCCGGCACCAGGTTCGCCCGCAGTTCGGAAACCCACGCCGGGTGCGTGAAGTCGCCGGTGCCGACCACCGCGATCCCCTTCCGCCCCGCCCACCACGCGAGATGCTCGGTGTCGCAGTCCCGGCTGCAGGCGCGCGAGTACCGCGAGTGGACATGCAGGTCCGCGTAAAAAGGCACGGACCCATGATTCCGAACGGATCGTGGCGCCTGCCCGCGTTTCGAGCTATTGATTCTCGTAATCGCCGTCGGCTGGAGCCGCTGGCTGCCCCGGACCCGGCACCGCGGCGTCCGAAGGCTCACGGCTGCGTGCCGCTTGCGCCTCCCACTGGAGCGGCACCGCCACCAGGTCGGGCGGCCGGACACGGAGCAGCGATAGCAGCGGGCCGGTCATGAGGTCGGTTGCCAGCGCCATCAGGACGAGGACCGTGTACAGGCGCTGGTTGATGAGTCCGGCCGCCAGGCCCACGTTCAGCGCGACCAGCTCGGTCAGGCCCCGGGTGTTCAGCAGCGCGCCAACCGCCGCCGAGTCCCTGCCTCCCAGCCCCGTGCACCTCCCGGTCAGGAACCCCGCGCCGAGCTTTCCCGCGACCGCTATCACGAGCACGATCCCGAGCAAGGCGAGATCCGGCCAGCCCAGCATGGTGATGTTCACCGAAAGGCCGGCCACCATGAAGAAAACCGGGAGCAGTATCCCGCCCGCCTGGTTCATGGGGCGTAGCAAGTCCGGGTCGGGCGTGCCGTCCTTCCGCCGGGGCATGATCAGGCCGCCGAAAAAAGCGCCGAAGATAACGTGCAGCCCGAGCGCGGACGTGACCCACGCCGAGCACATGGCGACGGCCACCGCCACCGGGACGTAAAACGCCAGCGAACCACCGCGTCCCGCCTTGCGCGCAATGCCCTCGATCAGGCACCTTCGCAGGACTGGCCGGACGATGAAAAGCCCGATCGCGACGTAGCCGATAAGAAGGCCGACGGTGCTCCACCAAGGGCGCTGGGACGACGACGAGGCGCTCGCGAGCAGGAGGACTCCCGCCAGCATCAGCCATCCCAGCGCATCGATCAGCGCCGCCGACGCCAGCGCGGTCACGCCGGGAACCGATGCCGTGATCCCCCGTTCACGCACGATGCTCGCGAGAACCGGGACGGCGGTTATCGACAGTGCAACGGCCATGTACAACGCGAATTCCGGCATTTTCGGATGGAACTCTCCCGCGCTGCGATAAAGCCCGCTGAATGCGGCTACCGATCCTAGCCCCATGAGCGCCGGGGCGAAGAATGCCGCCACGCCGATCGCCGGGACGCTCCCGCGCTGCCGACGCAGGACGCCCAGGTCGAGCTCGTAACCCACGGCGAACAAGAACAATATCAGGGCAACCTGAGACGTCACGTTAAGGTAGGGAATAATCGTGCCGGGGAAGATCGCGTGGAAAACCGGCCCGCCAAATCTTCCGAGCAGGCTAGGGCCCAGCGCGATCCCGGCTAGGAGCTGACCGACAACCTGCGGTTGCCGAATTCGGCGAAACAGCAATCCGACAACGTATGACGTTCCCACAATCACCGCGATAGCCGCGATCACATGCGTAAGAATGGAATCAGCGCTCACCAACTACCCCTTACCCTTGCCACTGCTGGTCATGCCGCACTGTAACCTTTTAACGTGGCGATTTGGGAAGGTGTTCAACTGCTGAGAACATGCCGTGGACATGCCGCCTGGCACGGGCACGGAACGGGGAGGAAAGCGGTGAATCAGGAAACGTCCCGGCCGGTAACCGGGTGGCGGTAGTGGAACGGGAGCGTGGTGGTGTCTGGCCACAATCGCGGCGGGTCTTTCAGCAGCTCGTCCGGTCCGTAGGGATCCTCGGGATAGGTGACCGACGCGTTCGGCACGTAGTCCGGCGGAGTGTACGCCCAGCCGTGCTCCAGCGTCCCGTGCCAGAACGCCCGGTAGAACAGCCGCTTGATCTTCCACACCCCGTCGGCGCGAACATAGGTGTTCTCGTACAGCCCGCCTTCGAACCACTGGCGGACGGGGGTCTTCTCGGTGGCGACCGAATAGTGCGTGCCCGCCTGCATCAGCACCCGGAACCGGGCCTGGGCGGTGGACCGGTCTTCGCTGACGTGCACGATGTCCTGCAGGATCGGGTGGTCGAGCAGCCGTCCGTGGCTCGGCCCGTTCTTCCCGTCCGCGAAGTTGGTGCGGAACCGGCCGGCGTACAGCCGGGCGGCGCCCTTCTTGCCCTTGTAGACGCCGCCAATGAAGACGACCTCGCCGTCCTCGTCGAACAGGTCCACTACCTCGTCGTACAGGCACTTATCGAGGTAGTAGCCGTAGGCGTGCTGCAGGTTGCGGATCGCGAGCACGTCCTCGACGACGGCGAGCCGGTGCTCAAGCTCGGCGATCCTGTCCTCAGCTGGCATGACATAAACCTCCGTGAGTGGGGCGCGGCTAGCCGATTCGCTGGGCTAGCTGGTCTTCGGAGACCCAGTTGCCGTGCAGGCCGCCGGGCATCCTGATCGGGATCCGGAGCGTCGCGACCGGCTCGGCGTCGATGCGCCGGGCGTCGAGGACGAGCAGGTCGGTGCTGGCCGTGGTGTGCCGGTCGACGAGCTGCAGCACGTACCCGTGCCCGTGCGGGGCGTCGGGAACCGGCGGCACGAAGACCGCCTCCTGCACGGTGGAATCGCGCCCGGCGAACCGGGTTCGCATCTGGCCGGTCTCCGGGTCGATGGACGCCAGCCAGCGGAACCCGGGCAGCCCGTCGTCCAGCGGCTGGCCCGGTACCTCGGTAAGGTTCATGACCCCGAACCGGTACTCGCTCGTCGCCCACCGCTCGTCGGTGCGCGGGAACTCCCCGGGGCAGGAGGTCAGGCGCGCTTCGGAGAACCCCTCGTCCGGGTCGCCGCGGGTGTCGAGGGTCCACCGGGACAGGTAACCGCGGGACTTCTCCGGATCGAACGGCGCCCCGGTTATGTCGGGGAACCACGGGAACGCGGACTTCTCCCCGACCGGCGTGTCGATGTAGACGTGGCGGCCGTCGTCGAACGCGTTCATGATGTGCGAGGCGAACCGGTTGGTGCCGCGGAACCAGCGAACGTTCGTGCCGCGTCGCGGGACCACGCCCAGGTACACGTCCCGTGACCCGTCCCAGACGTAATAGGGACCGCCGGCCTTGAGCCGTTCCAGGTCCGACGTGAGCGGGATGATCGGGAAGATCACGAAGTGCTCGGTGACCGCCCAGTCGTGGATCATGCTGGAGTACGGCGCGGTGAACCAGGCCTCGTGCACGATCCGGCCGGAGGAATCGGCCTCGTAGTAGGCGATGTCCGGGGTCGTCTCCCCCTTCGCCGCGTAGCCGAAGAACACCAGCGACCCGTCCCGCGGGTCGATCTTCGGGTGGGCGGTGGCGGTCTGCGACGAGAGGTCGCCCTCCCACGTCCACTCGCCCACGGTGTCGAGGGTGTCGGGATCGACCTGCACTGGCGGGCTGTCCTCCTTCGAGGCGAGCAACCGCCCGGCGTGCCAGTACACGTTGGTGTTGGCGAGACCGCGGCTGAGCCCTGCGACAGACTCATCGTCGCTGTACGGGTTCCGGTACGCGCCGAACAGCGATCGCCGCGCCTCCCGCTCGGCCACGAACCGCGGCGTGCGCACGTACCGCGTCCTGAAATCGACGTAGCCGCCGGCGAAGCGGAACATCGAGACGATGCCGTCGGCGTTGAAGTAGAAGTCGTGATCCACGAACGGCGGCCAGGCCGGGTCGGCCCCCACCCGGTAGTACGTGCCGCGCAGCACGTCCGGCACCTCACCCTGGGTCACCTCGAGCCCGCGGATCTCACCTTCCATCCGCACCGGCGCGAACCGCCCCTGAAACCCCGGCTCATCCGGGAACCGCACTGACATCTCGCTCACCTTTCTCTTTCGGGCCAAGTGCGCGTTTAGGCCGACTCACCCACCCCACTCAACGTGCCGAATGCGCTTTTGGGCCGGCTAGAGGCTGCCCGAGCGCGCACTTGGCACGCTGAGGGGGAGGCCAACCGAGCCCGAGCGCGCACTTGGCACGCTGAGGGGGAGGCCAACCGAGCCCGAGTGCGCACTTGGCACGCTGGGGAGGGGCCAGCGGGGGGCCGATCGCTCACCAGATCTCGGAGGCGACATCCGCCACGAGTTCGAGCTTGCGTTCCTGCACGTCCTCGTCGGTCAGGTTGGCGCCGGGCAGCACCGAGGAGAACCCGCACTGGGTGGAGATGCCCAGGCGCTCAAGACCGGTGTAGCGGGCGGCCTCGTGCACGCGGCTGACCAGGGTCTTGGGATCCTCGAGCGCGGTGGTCTTGCTGGAGACCAGGCCGAGCACCGCCGCCTTGTCGTCGGGGAGCTTCGACAGCGGCTCGAAGGACCCGGATCGCTCGTCCTCGTACTCCAGCAGGAACACGTCGAAGTTCGTCAGGCGGCGGAACATCGCCTCGGCGGTGAAGTCGTAGCCGCCGGCGCCGATCCACTGGCTCAGGTAGTTGCCCTTGCACACGTGCAGGCCGAAGGTCACGCCCGGAATGCCGCCGATGCTGTTGATGATGTCCATGCCCTCGGTGAGGGTGCGCTCGGTCGGCATGCCGAGATCCTCTCGCAGTTCCCGGTTCTCCGGGTCGACCAGCGTTCCCACGTCCGGTGAGTCGATCTGGACGTAGGTGCAGCCCAGGTCCGCGAGGGCGCGGGCCTCGTCGCGGATGATCGCCGCAGTGTCGGCGAACAACTCGTAGGCGTCGGAGTACGCGGCGGTGGACAGCTCGGGCGACCACATCGAGTACATCAGGACCGGGCTCGGCAGCGTGACCTTCACCGTGCTGCCGGCCTGGGCGCGAGCCCGGGAGTAGGCGAACTCCTCGATGGTGAGCTTGCGCCGCTGGCGGACCTTCCCGGTCACCGTGTACGGGGCGTGCCAGTCGAAGCCGGGGCTGGTCGCATTGCGGAAGTGCACCGGAGCGCCCTCCCGCGCGGTGACGCCGTCAAGCTCGCCGACGATCTGGTCGAGGAAGGAGAAGCGGCGGTACTCCCCGTCGCTGATCACGTCCAGCCCGGCGCCTTCCTGCATGGCGATGGCCTGGTCCACCGCCCGGTCCTCAACCCTCTTGAACTCCGCCGCGGTGAGCTGGCCGGATTCGTAAGCCGTGCGGGCACGGGTCAGGTACTTCGGCCGCAGCAGGGATCCGATGACATCGGCATGATGGGTGTACGGCATCGCGCGCCTCCTAGGCTTATCCAGGACCGTCCATGCCTACGTGCATATACGCGTTCCGCCGGCCTGTGAAGCCCCCCGGACGCGGCAGCACACTACGACGCCGTGTAGTCTCAATGAAGTGCCCGGGCTCCCACGGGCCGAAAGGTGGTTTTGTCCCTGGTGAGCGCGGTAAACGTCGAGCGTCCCCCGGCCAGGCCGGGGCAGCGGCATGCACAGGACGCGCCGGTGCCGTCGTGGCTGTCGCGCGTGCGCGCGACAGCCAGCGCCTACGTTGCCCTGTGCAAGCCGAGGATCGTCGAGCTGCTGCTGATCACGGCGGTGCCGACGCTGTTCCTCGCCTATCACGGGCTGCCCTCGCTGCTGGTGACCCTCGTCGTGGTCGTCGGCGGGGCGCTCGCCGCGGGCAGCGCGAACGCGCTGAACTGCTACATCGACCGGGACATCGACGAGGTCATGCGGCGGACGTCGGCGCGGCCCCTGGTGCGGCACACTGTGACGCCGCGTTCGGCGCTGGTGTTCGGCCTGTCGCTGGGGATCGTGTCGGTAGCGCTGTTCGCCGCCGCGACGAACCCGCTGGCGGCCTCGCTGACGCTCGGTGCGATCGCGTACTACGTGGTCATCTACACCATGCTGCTGAAGCGGCACACGTCCCAGTCCACGCTGTGGGGCGGGGCGTGCGGCGCGGCGCCAGTGCTGATCGCGTGGGCGGCCGCGCGGGACTCGCTGTCGTGGCCGGCGCTGCTGCTGTTCGGCGTCATCTTCTTCTGGCAGCCGCCGCATTTCTGGGCGCTCGCCATCAAGTACCGGGACGACTACCGCAGCGCGGGCATCCCGATGCTGCCGGTGGTCGCCACCACGCGGCGGGTGCTCACCGAATCGGTGGTGTACAGCTGGCTGATGGTGACGGTGTCGCTGGCGGCCTGGCCCTGGATCGGGCCGGTGTACGGGCTCGCGGCGGCGGTGCTCGGCGGGATGTTCCTGCAGGAGGTGCACCGGCTGCACGCCCACTCGCGGCGCGATGAGGGCCTGGTCACGATCCGGCTGTTCCACCTGTCGGTGCTGTACCTCACGGTGCTGTTCGCGTTCGTCGCGGTTGGGGCCTTCGTCCACTGACGCTAACGTTGGCGGCGTGATCCTTATCGTCGCGGGCGTGTCGGGCAGCGGGAAGACGACCGTGGGCGAGCGGCTCGGGCAGCGGCTCGGCTGGCCGTTCGCCGACGCCGATGGCTTCCACCCGGCGGCCAACGTGGCGAAGATGCACGCGGGCATCCCGCTCACCGACGCCGACCGGATGCCGTGGCTCGGCTCGATCACGGCGTGGATGGACGAGCGGATCGCGGCGGGGGAGTCCGCGGTCGTGTCGTGTTCCGCGTTGCGGCGCAGCTACCGGTCCCTGCTGCTGTCCGGCCGCCCGGGCGCGGTCATGGTGTTCCTGCGGGTCGGGCGGGACGAACTGCGGCACCGGCTGGCCACGCGCGAAGGTCACTTCTTCGAGCCGGAGCTTCTCGACAGCCAGCTGGCGACGCTGGAGCCGCCCGAGCCGGACGAGGGCGTGCTGAGCGTCCCGTCGGAGCCAGACCCCGCCGAAACCGTGGCACGGGTCATAAAGACACTCACGTCCAGCGGGCATACGCTGGGGGCGTGAAGCTCACGCTGGACCTGCACGACATCTACAACAGGGGTGACGAGATCGAGCGTGCGCTCAGGCGGGTCTTCGACGAGGCCGCCGCCAAGAAGGCGCCGGTGGTCGAGATCATCCCCGGCAAGGGGTCCGGCCAGCTCAAGAAGCGGGTGCTGCGGTTCCTCGACCGCAAGGATGTCAAGCCGCTGTACCACCGCGTGGAGAAGGACTCCAAGAACTTCGGCCGCCTCTTCGTCCACTTCCGCTGGAAGTAAATCCTCACCTTTATGTCATCATATAGGCGATATTTCGTATATTCGCGTATTTCGTGGATTTTCAGGGTTTCCGGGTCGCCAGCGTTCCAGTTCGGCATCGGACCTGGCGATTTCCCTCTGCATTGGCTCTGCTTGCGATTTACTGGCATGCAACCCCCGCTGAGCATCTCGTTGGTATCCAGACGGTCGCACGTGCTTTTGCGGTACCGTGCGCAGTGATGCCGATACCATAAGTTACTAATGTGTCATTGTCTGGAGGCGATGATGAGCGAGTCCGCGGAGATCATCGACGCGATGCGCCGGGCTGTCCCGGCGGGACGCGCGCGGCTCAGCGAGGCCGAGGCGGCCGTACTGCGCGAGCTGACCGCGGAACTGATCGCCGCGCGCCCGCAGGCCGCGGACGAGTACGCGCGGTTCCGCGCCATCGCCGACCGCGGGCTGTGCCTGCCGGAAGCGGGCCTTAGCGAGCGGCTCGGCGGTGCGACCGTCCTGGTCACCGGCGGCACCGGGTGCATCGGGTCGGCGCTGGTCTCGCAGCTCGCGGCGTGGCGGCCGGCTCGCCTGGTCAGCGTCAGCCGCGGCATCACGGACGGCTGGCCGCGCCAGCCCGCCGCCGCCTATCGCCACGCCGACATCACGGATCCCGCCGCCATCGCCGACCTGATCAACGAGCTGCGGCCGGACGTGGTGTTCCACGTCGCGGCGCAGCGCTCGCCCGCGCTCGCGGAGGCCGAGGTGCACCGCACCGCGTCGGCCAACGTTCTCGGCGTGCGCAACGTGCTAGCCGCCGCGGCGGAAGCCGGCGTACGGCAGGTGGTGTGCGCGTCCACCGGGAAGGCGCTGCGGCCGTACTCCCCGGAGATCTACACCGCCTCCAAGCGCGCGGCCGAGTGGGTCGCGTCCACCACGGCGCGCGCTTCCGGCATGCTGTGCTCGGCCGCCCGGTTCACCCACGTCATCGACAACTCGATCGTGCACGAGCGGCTGGCCGCCTGGGCCGCGGCCTCCGCCGATGACGCCGACGATGACACGGCGGCGATTCGGCTGCACAGCGCGGACATCGGGTTCTACGTGCAATCCGCGCTGGAATCGGCGCAGCTGCTATTGCTCGCGCTGCTCGGCGCGGAGCCCGGCGAGTTCCGGGTGCACGCCATCTCCGATCTCGGCTGGCCGGTCAGCCTGCTGGACGTGGCCCTCGGGGTGCTGGATCAGGCACGGTCACGGACACCGCTGTACATCAGCGGCTACGACCCGGGCTATGAGGAGGTCTCCTTCCCCGGCCTGTACGACCCGGCGACCGCCGGGGACGTGAGCCCGCTGCTGAACGCGTTCGAGGCCGCCGCCATGACCGCGGCGCCGTGCCCGAGGACCGACTCGTTCCGGCTGGAGATGACGCCGGACCCGGCCGCCCCGAAGCTGCTGCGGGCGCTGGACGAGGTGTGCGCCCGTCCTCGCGACGACGGCGCGGCCCGGCAAGCCCTGGACGATCTCAGCTGGTCGCTGCTGGACGCGACGCTCGCGGCGGCCGACCCCCGCGCACTGGCCCGCTGCGCGAATCTCGTCCGCCGCCACGAGGAGAGCATGTCACCGGTGCACCGCCGGATCACCCAGGCGATCAAGACTCACGCCGACCGCCCCTGAGGTCTCGATGCTCGCGGTGTTCACTCCGCTCGCCGTCCGGCTTTACCACAACAAGAATCGCTGATACCACAACAAGAACTGTCAAACTGACACATGCGTCGGTTATCGTCAGCAACCGGGGCGCGAATCGAGAGACAATCGCTCTGAGCGACCATCGACGGTCGCTCACCCTGGAAACACTATGGTCCGCCCGTGGACCAAGGGAGGCGCAGTGTGATGCGATTCCACCGCGAGGCGCGCCGGATTCTTGCGATACCGGCAATCGGCCTGGCGATCGTCGCCGCGACGGCAGCCTGCTCCAGTGGCGGCGGGAACTCCGGCTCCAAGGCAACAGCTAGCGCGTCGGCCTCCTCGAGTTCCGCTTCCGCCTCGGCGAGCGCCAGTTCCGGTAACTCCAGCGCCGCGGTCGCGGCCATCAAGGCTAACTGGGCGAAGTTCATCAGCGGCTCCTCTTCCACGTCCGAGCGGGTAAGCGTGCTGGAGAACGGGCAGAAGTTCTCCTCGCTGATCAGCGCCATGTCGGCCCTGGGCAAGACCGCGGCGGCCAAGGTGACCAACGTCCAGATGACCTCGCCTAAGCAGGCGACGGTTACCTACACCGTGTACCTCGGCGGCAAGCCCGCGCTGAAGAACGAGAAGGGCGTCTCTGTCCTTGAGAACGGAACGTGGAAGGTGACGGACGCCAGCTTCTGCGCGCTGCTCGCCCTCCAGAACGGCGGGAAGCCGCCCTCGATATGCAGTTCGGCAAGCTGACCGCCACCGAGCGTGACGCCGGCCGACCAGGGTCGACCGGTCGGCGTCACGCTAGCGAGATAGCGCTCGCGGCGCTGTGCACGCTGCTGTTCCTGACGTTCCTCGACAACACGATCGTGAGCGTCGGGCTCGGGGCCATCCAGTCGGACCTGCAGGCCGGGGTTACCCAGCTGCAGTGGGTGGTCGGCGCGTACGCGCTCACGTTCGCCAGCCTCATGCTGGCCTGCGGCATGATCGGCGACGAGCTCGGCCGCAAGAAGGTCATGCTGACCGGCGCCGGCGTGTTCTGCGCCGGCTCGGTGGTGTGCGCCCTCGCCCCCAACTCGGGCACGCTGATCGCGGGCCGCGCGATCATGGGCCTCGGCGCGGCGGCGAGCGAGCCGGGCACGCTGTCCGTGCTGCGCCACGTCTACCCCAGTGACCGTGACCGGGCTCGCGCCGTCGGTATCTGGGCGGCGGTTTCCGGGCTGGCGCTCGCGCTCGGGCCGGTGATCGGCGGGGCCCTGGTCGGCGCGTGGAGCTGGCGAGGGATCTTCTGGTTCAACCTCGCGTTCGGCCTCGCCGCGCTGATCATCGCCGCGATCGTGGTCCCGGAGAGCGCGGACCCGCATGCGGTGCGGGTGGACACCGCGGGCACCCTGCTCGGTACCGGGGCGCTGGCGGCGCTGGTGTTCGGGATCATCAACGCGGAGACGTCGAGCTTCGGCGCGACCGTGCCGGTGATCTTGTTCTGCGTCGCGGCGGCGTGCGCGGTGGCGTTCGGGTGGTGGGAGCGGCGGGCCGCTCACCCCCTGCTCGACCTGCGCTTCTTCCGGCTGCCGATGTTCTCGGTGCCAAACGTCATCGCGCTGTTCAGCTATTTCGCCACCTTCGCGATCTTCTTCTTCACCGCCCTGTACCTGAACGAGGTCGTCGGCGCCTCCGGGTACCGGATCGCGCTGGTCTTCGCGCCCATGACGGTGCTGATGATCCTCGCGTCCGTGTTCACCGGCTACTGGACCGGGGCCGCCGGGCCGCGCTGGCCGATCACGATCGGGTGCACGCTGTTCGGGGTGGGGCTGCTCCTGGTGAACTCGCTTATCAAGCAGCATCCGGACGACACGGCGCTGGCGGTGGCGCTGGCGCTGGCCGGGATCGGCATCGGCATCACGGTGGTGCCGATCACGACGGCCGTGCTCGGCGCGGTTCCGCCGGATCGGTCCGGCATGGCCGCGTCCGCAGCCAACACCAGCCGCGAGATCGGCGCGGTGACCGGCGTCTCGATCCTCGGCGCCCTCGTCTTCGCCCAGCTCAGTGCCCAGCTGCCCGCCAAGATCGAGCACCTGCCCATTTCCGCCGCCGACAAGGCGGGCATCAGGCCGTTCATCCCGCTGATCATCCACGTCATCGAGACCGGGCAGTCGGGGCTGGCCAGCAAGTACTCGAGCTTCGGCTCGATCGTCACGGACGTGCTCAACGCGGCGTACGCGGCGTTCGGCGACGGCCTGCACGCCGCCCTGTACCTTGCCGCCGCCCTGGTCTTCCTCTCCGCCGCCCTCGGCGCGGTGACCCTCCGCGGCAAGCCCACCCCGGACATGCCAAATGCGCACTCGGGCAGCCTCTAACTGACCCGAGTGCGCGCTTGGCACGTTGAGAGGAGGGGCCAGCCGACCCGAGTGCGCACCTGGCACACGGGGTGGGGGCGGGGCCGGGGGCGGGGGTAGGGGGCGGGGCGGGGCCGGGAGCGGGGGTCAGGTGGCGATGTCGGGGTAGGGCATCGTGAAGTGGGAGAGATTGCGGGCGTAGAGCTTCTGGAAGGCGAGCGGCTCGTCGTAGTCGCGCTCGAACAGGGCGATGCACAGGGTGAGCGTGAGGAACGGGTGGGCGCCCAGCTCGAACAGCTTCACGTAGTCGTGCGTGGCCAGGGCCTCGCGCTCGGCATCGTCGAACGTCAGCCAGCTAGACCGCTCGCGGGAGTGGACGTTGAGGATGGCGTTCGCGCGCTCGGCCTCCCACCATTCGACGGTGCCGCGCGGATCGGCCCGGTACCGCTCGACCAGTTCCGGGTCCCGGTCGATCGTGTACAGGAACTTGTTCACCAGGTACTTGCTCATGCCGCGCTGCCTCCGATCCCGGACTCCCCGATCCCGGGCTCCGGCGCGCCGTTCGGGTACCAGGTGAAGTAGGCCTCCATGGTGTGGAACAGGTCGAGGGTGTCGGCGTAGTCGGCCTTCTCGCCCGCGCCGGCGGTGCCCATCATCAGCATGAAATCCAGGAACCCGTGGGTGGCGTTGCCCGGTTCCCACAGGCTGTCCAGGCTCACTTCGCCGAGGGCCTTCTCTACGTCCCCGGACGCGATCCACTCCACGGCCTTGCGGTCGAACTCGGGATCCGGGCCGTGCGGACCGAACTGCCGGGGGCCGCCCAGTTCCAGCGACAAGTGCCCGGTGCCGATGATCGCCACCCGCTGATCGGACGGCCACGACTCGACCAGGTCACGGATCGCCTTGCCGAGCGCCACGTATCGCTTCGGCTGCGGCAGCGGCGGGGCGAATATATTCGTATATATCGGGACAATCGGGAGGTCGGCGGCCGGTCGCAGCGTGATCATCGGGCAGGTGACGCTGTGGTCGATCCGCAACTCGTTGCTGAATGCGAGGTCGAAGCCCGCGTCCAGGCCACCCCGCAGGATGTGCGCGGACAGATCCTCCTGGCCGGTGAAGAACATCCGCGGCAGGCCGAACTCGCGCTCCTCGTTGTACCAGTTGGCGTCGTAGCACGGCGCCTTGCCGACCAGGAACTGCGGCATGTTGTCCAGCCAGAGCTGGTGGAAGTGATCGCTGCCGACCAGGACGAGCACGTCCGGGTTCGCGCGGGTGAGGGTCTCGCGGAACCGCTCGATCTTCGCCACCCACTCATCGGCGAAGTCCGGCCGGTCCGGGCCGGTGGAAGTGGAAGCACGATAGTAGAAGGGATGGTGGGTCGAGGCGATGACCGCTGCGATGGTGGCCATAACGGCTCCTGTGAGGGAGTGGAGTAAACCGCGTTGCGGTCCACGGACATGTAGACGTCGTGGGCGATCGGACTGCGCTCCTCCTCGGCGAGCTGGCCGAGGAGCCCGGCGCACCGGGCCAGCAGGGCGAACCCCCGCAGCAGCGTCAGCGGCAGGCCGAGGTCGGCGAGCACCGCGCCGCACACCCCGGCGCCGTTCAGCGGCAGCCTGCGGCCGAGAACCCGCGGGTGCACCCGGCCGATCGCCTCGAACAGGCGCAGGTGCGGGCCGCGCAGCCCCTCCTCCTCCGCGATCGAGATGAGCACGGGGGTGCGGGGATCTTGCACCTTGTGCACCGGATGGCCGAGGCCGGGGACGAGCTTCTTCTCCGCGCGGGCCTTCTTGACCGCGGCCAGGGCGAGCTCGTCGAAGCCCGCGTCGTCGGACGGCGCCCCGGTAGCCCCGGCTGCCCCGGTAGCCCCGGTAGCCCCGGCGGCCAGGGTCGCGGCGAGGAACTGCCCGCAGTCCTCGGTGACGCCGAGGAACCGGGATCCGCCGCCGAGCAGGCCCGCGGCCAGCGCGCCCTGCACGGAGTCCGGCGCGGACAGGTAGGTTAGCCGGGCGGCGATCGCGGTCGGCGTGAACCCGTGGTCCGCGAGGGCCACGAGCACCGCCTCGAAGACGCGGACCTCCGACGGCGTGGGGCGCCGCTGGGTCACCATCCACATCGCCAGCTCGCCGAACCCGACCTTGCCCATCAGGTCCGTGGCCAGGTTCTGCCCCAGCAGCGTGATCGTGTCGGCGTCGGAAGCGCCGAGCGAGGTGGGGTACTCCGTCATCCGGGCTCCCCCCCAAGCCAGGCGCGGATATCGTCGCCGTGCTCGTCGAGTTCGGGCGGGGCCAGCCGGTAGCTGGCCGGCGTGGCCGAGAACGTCACCGGGTGCCGCATGCTCGGCCGGGCCCGATCACCCGACCCGGCGGTGATGACCGGCTCCAGCCCGATCTTCTCGGCGAACGCGACCCCGGCGTCGACCGTGTTGATCGGGCCGCACGGCACCCCGGCGGCGATCAGGAGATCAAACCATTCAGCCGCCGAACGGGTGGTCAGCTTCTCGGCCAGCAACGGGCGCAACTCCCCCCGGTTGGCGGTGCGCCCGGGGTTATCCGAGAAGCGCGGGTCGTCCGGCAACTCCGGCGCCCCGATGACGTCGCACAGCTTGCGGAACTGCGCGTCGTTCCCCGCGGTCACGATCAGGTCCCCGTCGCCGGTGGGCAGCGGCTCGTAGGGGAACAGCGAGGGGTGCGAGTTGCCCATCCGGTACGGCACCACGCCGCCCGCCGCGAACGCGCTGGTCTGGTTCACCATGCCGGACATCGCCGACGCCATCAGGCTGACGTCCAGGTGCTGCCCCTCGCCGGTGGCGTTCCGGTGGTTGATCGCGGCCAGGATCGCTATCGTCGCGTGCAGCCCGGCGATCACGTCGAAGGCCGAGATGCCGGCCCGGTACGGCGGGCCGTCCGGGTCGCCGGTGAGGCTCATCAGGCCGGACATGGCCTGCACCATCAGGTCATAGCCGGGCAGGTCCTTGCCGCCGCCGCTGCCGAACCCGCTGATCGACGCGTAGATCACCGACTGGTTCTGCTCGCGTACCGAGTCGTAGTCCAGGCCGTACCGGGCCAGGCCGCCCGGCCTGAAGTTGTGCACGAACACGTCCGCGCGGCGGGCGAGGGTCTTCGCCATCGCCAGCTCGGATCCGTCCTTCAGGTCGAGGGCGACCGAGCGCTTGTTCCGGTTGATGGCGAGGAAGTAGGTCGAGACGCCGTCCGAGGTGACCGGCGGCATCCACGATCGCGTGTCGTCGCCGCCGGGGCTCTCCACCTTGATGACGTCCGCGCCGAGGTCGGCGAGGAGCATGGTGCAGTACGGCCCGGCCAGCACGCGGGAGAAGTCGGCGACGAGCAGCCCGGAGAGCGGTCCACCAGATTGGGATCCACCAGATTGGGGTCCATCAGTTTGGGGTCCGGCCCGGTCGGTGTCGCTCATGGTCGCCCTTCTATCTAGGTGCCCTCTCCTGGCACTTTAGCGCCCTTGACACCGGACCGATATCGGGACAGTGTTCCGATATCGGTCCGGTCGGCTCGTTGGCCAGCATTTGTCTCATTAGCCCAATAAGCTCATAACCCCATTTCCCGCACCGCACAGCGGAGGTCCCCATGACAGAAGCGGCGCCGCAACCGGGTCAGCCGGTGGTCTTCAGGAATGCCACCGTCCTCACGATGGATGACAACCGCACCGTCCTGACGGACGCGGACGTGCTGGTCGATGGCGAGCGGATCGCCGCGGTCGGACCGCGCCTGCAGGCACCCGATGCCGCCGCCGAGATCGACGCCGGCGGCGGGATCGTCATGCCGGGAATGATCGACACGCACCGGCACATGTGGCAGACGGCGATGCGCGGCTACGGGGCGGACTGGACCCTCACCCAGTACTTCGTCTACTACTACCTGACCTGGGGCAAGATCTTCCGCCCGCAGGACGTCTACGCGGGCAACCTGCTGTCGGCGATCGAATCGGTCGACGCGGGCGTGACCACGGCGGTTGACTGGTCTCACGGCCTGCGGACCACCGACCACGCGGAGGCGGCGACCGATGCCCTCGAAGAGGTTCCCGGCCGGTTCGTCCTCGCCTACGGCAACATCTTCCAGGGGTCGTGGGAGTGGGCCACCACCAAGGAGTTCCGCGACTTCTACACCCGCCGGTTCGACGGCAAGGGCGACAGGCTGCTCTTCCAGCTCGCCTTCGACGTCCCCGGTGACGAGGCGTTCCCCGAGAAGGCCGCGTTCGAGGTAGCCCGCGACCTCGGCGTGCACGTCACCACGCACGCGGGCGTGTGGAAGGTCACCGGCGACGCCGGCATCGCCCATATGTACGACGCCGGCTGCATGACGCCGGGCACGATCTACGTGCACGCGGCGTCGCTGTCCTCGGACTCCTACCACAAGATCGCCGCCACCGGCGGGTTCGCGTCGGTCTCCACCGAGAGCGAGTGCAACGCGGGGCAGGGCTACTCGCCGACCTGGAGGCTGCGCAAGTACGGCATTCCGGTCTCGCTGTCGAACGACACGAGCGTCTGGTGGAGCGGCGACCTGTTCGCCGCGATGCGCGCCACGCTCAACGCCGACCGCGCGATGGAGCACTTCGAGGCGCACGCCGGCGACAACACGGTCACCAACCACGTGCTGCGGGCCGAGGACGTGGTGAGCTACGCCACCCGCGGCGGCGCGAAGGCCCTCGGCCTGGACTCGGTCACCGGCAGCGTCGAGGCCGGGAAGAAGGCCGACCTGGTGCTGATCAGGAACGACAACTCACCGGTCAGCTTCCCGGTCCTGCACCCCTACGGCCACGTCGTCTTCCAGGCGCAGCGCGGCGACGTGCACACGGTCCTCGTCAACGGGAAGGTCGTCAAGTTCGACCACAAGCTGGTCGGCATCGACCTCGGCAACGCCCGCCGCGCCATCGACAACACCATCACCTACCTCCAGGCCGAGCACGGCGCCGAGGAATGGGAGAAGGGCATGCACCCGGAGATCCCGGAGCACGAGACGCTCACGAATCCGTACACCTACCGAGAGGATGTCTCGGCCTGGAAGCAG
The DNA here is from genome assembly GCA_017354375.1 of Nocardiopsaceae bacterium. GTDB lineage: Bacteria > Actinomycetota > Actinomycetes > Streptosporangiales > Streptosporangiaceae > Trebonia. Next base: position 22,574 of record JAFMRC010000028.1, read on the forward strand.
AGTTAGCCCAGGGGGACGACCCCTTCGGGGTCGACCCACAGTGCTTTTCCGGGGGACACCCCCGGACCCCCGGACCCCCGATGCGCGCCCGATCGCAAGCGATCGTATCGGGCGCGCCCGAGTAAAACCCCCCAGCCTCCTACCGAACGGATCGTGGCGCCTGTGGACGTCGCAGTCGCCTCGATCCGTTCGGTATAGAGGGGGTGTGGGTGTCGGGTGTCCCCTCCCCCAGCGTGCCAGGTGCGCACTCGGCCGGCTGGCCCCCTCCTCCCAACGTGCCAAGCGCGCACTCGGGCTGGCAAGAGGCTGCCCAAATGCGCACTCGGGCTCTAACCCCAAACCTCGGCGGCGACCTCGGCGATCAGGCGGAGCTTGGCCCACTGCTGGTCCTGGGTCAGGTCGTTGCCCTCCTTGGTGGAGGAGAAACCGCACTGGCCGGAGACGCATAGCTGATCGATGTCGGCATACTTAGACGCTTCCTCGATGCGGCGCTTGAGGTAGTCCTTGGACTCCAGCTCGCCGCGCTTGGTCGTCATGATGCCGAGGACGACGTACTTGCCCTTAGGTAGGTATCGCAGCGGCTCGAAGCCGCCGGAGCGCTCGTCGTCCCACTCGCAGAAGAACCCGTCCACGTCGAGCTGGTTGAACAGGGTGTCCGCGATGAAGTCGTAGCTGCCCTCGGCCGCCCACATCGACTGGTTGTTGCCGCGGCACATGTGGGTGGTCACCGCCATGTCCTTCGGCCGGCCCGCGATCGCCTTGTTGATCGTTGCGATATAGGTCTCGTGCTGGTGCAGCGGGTCGCCGCCGATCTCCCCGATGTGCTCGCGCTGCTTCGGGTCGTTGACGTAGGCGAGGCTGGTGTCGTCCAGCTGCAGGTAGCGGCAGCCGAGGTCATAGAGGCCCTGGAGCTCCTTGGCGTAGGCCGCCGCGAGGTCGTCCCAGAACTGGGCGAGGTGCGGGTAGACGGCGGAGTCGATCGCCTCCCGGCCGCCCCGGTAGTGCACCATGCTCGGCGAGGGGATCGTGAGCTTCGGGACCTGGTCTTCGGACACGTTGTCCCTCAGGAACGTGAAGTGGTCAGCGAAGATCGTCTCCGGCAGCGTGATCTTGCTCGTGACGTGCGCGGACGGCGGTGCCCACTCGAAGTTCCTGTCCTTGTTGTGGAACGCCACCCTGATCGTGTCGTCCTGGACCTTGGAGATGCCGCCGAGTGAGTAGATGAAGTCCATGTGCCAGGACTCGCGGCGGAACTCGCCGTCGGTCGCGGTCCTCAGTCCGGTCTCGCCCTGCTTGACGATCGCATTCCTGATCGCGGCGTCCTCGACCTCTTTGAGACGCTCCGGGGTGATTTCGCCGTCGGCGGCCTGTTCACGAGCCCGGAGCACCTCGGGCGGGCGCAGCAGGCTCCCGACGTGATCGGCCCGGAACGGCGGGCGTGTCCTGTCGGCGGGATTTGGGCTATCGGCGGGGTGTGCCTTGTGCGCGGGGCGTGCCTTGTCGGCCATGAACTTGCTCCCTACGTTTCCCGTGCGTGTCTCCATGATCCTAGGTAACGGGAGCGTTCCCTGCCACGTGCGGGCGTTCCGGGCGCCGCCGGGGGGCCACCACCGACGTGGCCGCCCCGGCGGGCTGTGCTAGCGGCGCTAGCGGATGGTGCTACCGGTTAATCGTGGTGCTCGGCCAGCGCGACCAGCGACTGGGCGAGGTGGAAGTACTTGTTCGTCCCCAGGTCACGCACGGTCTTGATGTTGAACGCGGACGCTAGCTTCTCGGCGTCCCCGTCGCTGACCCCGGCGAGCGCCGCGACCGGCGCGTCCAGCAGTTCGGGTAGCGTCTTGCCCTCGTACGCCTTGTCCAGGGCCTTACTCAGCCCAGCCGTAACCGCCATAGAATGCTTCACCTTCCCCTTCTAGCTTGCGCTGACCCACTCCGATCAGCGGCCCCTTTAGCCATTGGCCCCACCGTACACTGCTTGCCAGCGCGTGACTCGTTTTGGGTGACATGTGCCGCCGTCGTGCGATCGGTGACCCCGCCCGCTGCGGCCAGAAGGAATGACACAGCCGACGTCCTCGGCTATCTCCCGGCGAGATGTACCTCGTCCTACGCCAAGGCGGTGAGGCGTTCGGTGGCGATGCAGGACACGAGGCAGCGCTCTTTGAAGTCATGGGTCAACTGGGCTGTCCAGGTGGTGAGCCCGCCGTCGCCCAGTTCGGCTTCGCCCTGGTCCGCTGTGATCCGCAACGCGAACCCGGTGTAGTACCCGCGGCCACGAATGCGCTCGGGCCTGTCGACCAGGAAAGCCGCGCGTTCGGCCGTGCATTCGGCCGTGCGCGCGGCCAGGCCAGGGCGGACGGTGTCGGCAAGCCGTTCGGCGAGCACCTGGTCGTCGAACACGGACAGTTCGATTCGCGGTTGCCGGTGCGGAATCAGGGTTTCGAGCACCTCCAGCCAGTAGGCCAGGTGCCGAGTCAGCATGCTGGCCTCGGTGCGGCCGGACCCGCTGTCGCGAGCGCTGGAGACCAGGGCGAACAGCCGGAAGTGGGGCGCCGATCCCGGGCCGAAGACCTGGGCACGCAGCACGCGGTGGCAGCAAGCGAGGTGGCAATGCCCGTCTTTTGGCTGGTCGCGTCGGCGGGCTGCTGCCTCGACGGCGAGGGCGTTGGTGGAGTCGCTGACCACCTCGGTGGTCCGGACGGTCGTGACGACCCGATTCTGGCTAACCGGGGCAACCGTGGCGCAGGTACCAAGCGGCGTCACCGGGGATAGCTCGACCCCGGCGAACTCGGCCGGGAGCAGTTGCCACAGCCGTGCCTCAACGGCAGTAACGCGCCGCGGGTCGCTGGCCGCGGGCCGGACGAACCTGTCATGCTGCCATCGGCGCATCACGTCTGCGGGCGTGACCTGACCAGCCCGGGTCCTGGCCACGGCGATCAGCAGCGTTCGCAGGTCGGCCGATGGCAGGCCGCGTGCCAGCGCCTCCCGAGTGCCGGCGGGCATCGCCCGCCAGATCCGCTCGGCGGCACGGCCTTCGCTGTCCGGCATCTGGTTACTGTCGCAGATGCCGACCCGCACGGGAAAATGATTTAGGTGTAGTGGTGATCACCTCGGCGGGCTCGCGGCGGCCTTCGCCCTTGCCCAGCGCTCCGCGGCAATCGGCCAGTCAGGCCGGGTGCTCAGAGGGCAGCGGATCACGGACGAATCGCGTGCAGCGCTCATCACATGCGCCGATGGCCCGGAAGTTGGCGCGGGCCATGGTGAGGCTGAGCCGCTGGTTCGGGCCGCCGCGTACGGTGTCGGCATCATGGTCGTCCTGGCCGTCGTCCTCCCAGAAGCAGACAGGGCAGATCTCGAACACGCTCCGCTCGCCCAGCGTGATGAACCCGCAGCACGGGCACCGGTAGGGCCCGTCTTCCGCGCGGCCCTCCACGTTCACGAACTTCTCCACGCGCCTCATCCTCGTCTCTCCGCTGCACAAGCTCCAGTCGGTGATCGGCCGGTGGCATGTTACCGGTAGTGTCGGGGGATGGAGACTGTCGTGGTTGGGGCGCGTGGTAGCCGTCTCGCTCAGGTCATGGTCCGGGAGCTGATCGACCATCTTGGGTCGTGCCCGGTGATTCGGTTCAAGGCCAGGTCCGTGATGACGGACGGGGACAAGGACCGCAAGACCTCGCTGCGGGAACTCAGCGATGGCGAGGGCGGCCTGTTCACGACCCGGCTTGAGCAGGAGTTGCTCGCGGGACGGGTCGATATCGCGGTTCACTCGCTGAAGGACCTCCCGACCGCGCTATCTGACGGCCTGGCGCTCGCGGTCACCCCGCCGCGCGCCGATCCCCTGGACGCGCTGTGCGGGTCCACGCTCGCCGGCCTCCGGCCGGGTGCCCGGGTGGGGACGGGATCGGCCCGGCGAATCGCGCAGCTCAAGGCGCTACGGCCCGACGTTGAGGTTGTACCGGTCCGCGGCAACGTGCCGACCCGGCTGGCGAAGCTGAAGACCGGGCTGGACGCGGTGGTCCTGGCGGCCTCCGGGCTGAGGCGGCTCGGGCTGGATGACACGGTTACCGAGCTGCTTGACCCGGCGGTGTTTCCTCCCTCCCCTGGGCAGGGGGCTCTGGCAGTGCAGGTCCGCGCCAGCGACCGGGAACTGCTGGAAATGCTCAACTCCTTCGGCGACGCCGACGCCGACGCCGCGGTCAGGGCAGAGCGAGCGCTGCTGGGCGATCTTCACGGAGGCTGCTCAGTCCCGGTCGGTGCGCACGCCACATGGTCTAACGGCGTGCTGACGCTCAGCGCGCAGGTGACGTCCCTCGACGGACGACAGCAGGTGACCGGGACGGTCACCGGAACCGACCCGGAGATGGCCGGGGCCAATCTCGCGGACCTGCTGCGGTCTAAGGGCGCGGACGCGATCCTTGACGAGATCCGCGCGCCCGCGGGCCGCTAGCGGAATCCAGCGGGTGAGCCATAAGTCATTCGCATCGGTGACGATCGAGTCCGTTCCGCCGGACCTTCCCGCCGCCGCGGAGATCCTGCGTGAGTACCTCGGTGAGATGATCAGCCGCTATTACGGTCGGCCTGCCGATGACGCCGAGATCGACCAGCATCTGGGCGCCGGTCACGGCAGCGATGATCTGGTGGAGCTAATCGGTGTTCTCCTGCTCGCTCAGGGCACAGTCGGTAATGCACAGCCCCGTCCGATTGGCTGCGTGGGGCTGCGCCGACTTGATGAGCAAACGAGGGAGCTGACCCGGATGTTCGTCCGGCCCGAAGCGCGAGGGGCAGGCGTCGCGGCCCTGCTCCTGACGGCGGCCGAGCAGCGTGCCCGCATAGACGGCGCGGCGGCAATCCGGCTAAACACGCGCAGTGATCTCGTCGAAGCACGCGCTCTCTACGCCAAGCACGACTACCGGGAGATTCCGCGCTACGGCGACGACCCGCTCGCCGACCACTGCTTCGAGAAGAAGCTCTAGCCAAGACGCGACCTGCTTGAACGTGGTGGCGCGCTCGGAGGGATTCGAACCCCCAACCTTCTGATCCGTAGCTACTTGCATCGTAGCTCGCGCATGCATTACTTGCGTGGTCGGCCTCGATATTCGATTCCATGAGCGTCCATGGAGGTCCACGTGAGAGCAAGATGGTTGCTGTACTCTCGTGCTGTACGAAGGGCACGATGTCCGTCCTGATGCCCCCGCTCAGCTGCCTCACTCGCCCAACCGAGCGTTTGAGGAGGAGGCTACCCCCCGGCCAGGGATGGGAAGGTGATCAGTGTGCGGATACTGATCTTGGGCGGTACCCGGTTCGTTGGCTACACCTTGCTCGAGCGCGCGATCCGGGCAGGCTGGGAGGCCACTTCCTTCAGCCGAGGCATGTCCGGCCTGCCACCCGCCGACGTGCGGGTGGTCCAGGGCGATCGCTTGAACAAACGCGATCTTGAGCGGCTCGCTGTCGCCGGACCCTGGGACGCCGTGGTTGATACATCAGGGTTCGTCCCGCGTGATGTCCTAATGGCGTGTGAATACCTCCGCCCAGCCACTGCCCACTACGTATTCGTATCCACGGTAAGCGTCTATCGTGGCTGGCCTAAAGAACCTCTCTCAGAGAGTTCGGAAGTACTGTACTGTCCGATCGATGCGGGGCCAGACTACGGAGAAGATGTTGAAGACGGGCCGACGAAGTACGGTTACCAAAAATCAGGATGTGAACTCGCTGCGACGAGTTCATTTGGCCTAGAAAGATGTACAATCTTGCGGCCTGGGGTAATCCTAGGACCTAGGGAGTATATCGGCCGGTTGCCTTGGTGGTTGCGCAGGACTGCACTCGGCGGGCACGTTCTCGCGCCGGGTAATCCGGCACGATTCATTCAGCCGATCGACGTTCGAGATCTCGCAGATTTCACGCTCCTTGCCATAAGCCAGCCCCTGGCCGGTACTTACAACATCACTGCCCCTCAAAACCGAGACACCTTCGGGCAGATGCTCCAGGCCTGTGTTGAAGTCACGGGTTCAGCAGCGAAGCTCGCTTGGATTCCAGATGAGAAACTGGTGGCTGCAGGAGTGCGTCAATGGTCGCAGCTTCCACTCTGGCGAACGTCCAGGGGCGTGTGGCAAGTAGATTCCACGAAAGCTCAAGGTTACGGCCTCTCATCACGAAGGATTCAGGACACGGTCGCCGACACATGGGAATGGATGAAATCTGAAGAGATGCTCCTCACAGATCAGCGTTCAGCGGAGATCGGAATCAATCCCGATCTGGAACGCTGGATCCTGAATCAGTTGACTGGTAAGTGATCAACACCCGCACGGCCTCACTCAAATGCTGCGCCGAAGAACTGTCCTGCAAGGCTCTTGAAGTTAGTGCTGCGTTAGTTCGGGTAAGTCGTCCGGAAAGTGAAGTATTCCGCAGCATCTTCTCAGCGCTAACTGAGGTAAT
>JAFMRC010000365.1 GCA_017354375.1 Nocardiopsaceae bacterium
GCGCGGCGGGCGCGGATGATGGCGGCGGTGCCGATGACCGCGGCGGTGCCAGCGGCGGCGCCGGCGGCGGTGATCGCGGTCTCCTTCCGGGTGATACGGCGCCCGGCGACCGCCCGGCGACCGCCAACCGCGGCGACTAGCTCGGCAAGCGCGGCGGCATTGTCGCAAGACGGGCGCCATCCCGCGGCGCGCAGCGCGGCGCAGTCCACCACCCACGGGAACACGGCATACCGCAGTTCCGCGGCGGGTGCCAGCGTGGCGCCGAGCCGGTGCAGCCGTTCCGCGGTGCCGAAGGTCAGACGTGCCGGCAGCTCAAGCGACTTCAGCCCGCTCAGGGACTCGACCTCGGAAACCGACAGCCAACCGTCGCAGCCGACCGCGAAGTCCCCGTCGATATCGCCGACCGTGGCCAGTTCCAGGGCGGATACGAGGTCGGACACGTGGCAGAACTGCCAGCGCGGCTCGCAGCCGCGCACCGCCAGCAGCCGAGGTGCCTCGAAGTGCCTGGTGAGCAACGTATCGACCGTGCCACCGACCAGAACGGCCGGCCGCGCCACGCATACCGTGGTCGCCGGGTTGACCCGCCGTGACCTTCGGGCCAGCTCCTCGATCTCCAGCAGGTCCCCGGCCAGGCTGCCGTCGGCGTCGGCGAGCAGCGGCGCGTCTTCCGGCAGGGGCACCGGATTGTCAGGCCGCGCCCCGTACACCATGGCGCTGGTCACCAGCACGACGCGGCCGACGCGCTCGGCTGCCGCCGCGGTGAGCACGGTCTGCGCGCCGCGAATGTTGGCGGCTCGACGCTGTCGCGGGCCGGACTCGGCGGACATGTCCATGTCGGCGTGCACGATCACGTCGATGCCGGACAACCGGGACGCCAGCGTCGGGGCACGCACGTCGGCCACCCGCCACGTGACTCCGGCGGCATTGCCCCGGTGGTCGTCGATCGCGACTACGCGGCCCACGCGCGTAGAGGCGGCGAGCCGTTCCGCCACCGCGTGTCCCAGGCCTCGGGCCGCTCCGGTGACCGCGACTACGGGGAGGGCGGACGCGGTGCTACGCTCACGGCGAGCGCTGCGCTCGTGGCGAACCTGCCGTCTGGCATTTCTCAAAACCGGCTGCTCCCGAATAGCGTGGCGACTATGACCCTTCTATCCTGCCCGACTACGCGATAGCTGAGGAGGCGCACCATGGCTGACCGACCTCCTTTCGGCTTCGGCCCGCCGGGCCGGCCTGGCGATGACGATCCGAAGCGCGGCGGCCAGGGACCAGGCGGCGAAGACCCGTTCGGCATCTTCGGCGCGGGCGCGGGGGGGCCGAACCAGTTCGCCGACGCGCTGCGCCAGTTCGCGGACTTGCTGTCCTACAGCGGCGGCCCGGTGAACTGGGACCTGGCGAAGAATCTCGCCAGGCACACGATCGCGGCCAAGGGCGACCCGAGCGTGCTGGCCAACGAGCGCGCCGCGGTCACCGAGGCCGTCAGGCTAGCGGACCTGTGGCTGGACGACGTTACGACGTTCCCATCTGGCGTCCACCGTATCGAGGCGTGGAGCCGGTCGGAATGGCTGGAGGCCACCTTTCCGGTGTGGTCCAAGCTGTGCGAGCCGATCGCCGCCAGGGGCGTGGACGCGATGAGCTCGATGCTTACGGTCGATCCGGTCCAGCTCGGCGACACCGTCCCGGAAGAGATGAAGTCGATGCTGGGCGGGCTGGCGGGCCTGGCCCCGATGCTGAAGCAGCTTGGCGGGGCGATGATCGGCGGCCAGACCGGCTCCGCGGTCGGTGAGCTGGCCTCCGAGATGGTGTCATCGACCGACATCGGCGTCCCTCTCGGCCCGGAGGGGACGGCGGCGCTGCTGCCGTCGGGCGTGTCCGCGTTCGGCGCCGGGCTATCGGTGGACATCGGCGAGGTCCGGCTGTTCCTGGCCTTGCGGGAGGCCGCGCACCACCGGCTGTTCGCGCACGTGCCGTGGCTGCGGCAGCACCTGCTCGGTGCCATCGAGGCGTACGCGGCCGGCATCACGGTCGACATGAACAAGCTGCGCGACGCGATGCCGGACATCGACGTCAACAACCCGGACGCGCTGCGCGAGGCCCTCGCCGGCGAGAAGTTGTTCAAGCCAGAAGACACGCCGGAGCAGAAGGCCGCGCTCGCCCGGCTGGAGACCGCGCTCGCGCTGGTGGAAGGCTGGGTGGCGGCCGTCGTGTCCGCCGCGGCTGGCAGCCGCATCACCCACGACGCGGCCCTCGCCGAGGCGATCCGCCGCCGCCGGGGTTCCGGAGGGCCAGCCGAACGGACCTTCGCGACTCTGGTCGGCCTCGAGCTCCGCCCCCGCATGCTGCGCGAGGCGGCGGCGCTGTGGGCCGGCCTGGGCTCCGCTCGCGGTACCGACGGCAGGGACGCGTTGTGGGCGCACCCGGACTTGCTGCCGACGGCGTCGGACCTGGAGGACCCCGACGCGTTCGTGGCGAGTCAGGCAGGCGGCGGCGACGTGGCCGACCTGGACATCTCTGACCTATCTGACCTGGAAGACGGCGACGGCCCGCAGGACAACGGCGAATAGTCCCGAACTGACCGTTTTTCAGTTATGTCCGCGTTGGGGGCGGCGGCGACCTACGGCCAGGCTGGCGGGATCCGCGCCGCGATAGCGGACTCCACAGGCCATGCGCTGTTCGGTTATCGGCGTTTGACCTGCTGCGTCGCGCCGCTGTGCGACTAAGCCGACTTAAACAAGGTCGCCGCCCGAGTTCCCTGCCGAACGTTCGGCTCTTCATCGCCGACGGCCTGCCTCCCGGAGCGTCGTCGGGCCAGCGCGGATACGCCGAATTTACATTTACCACTTTTCCGACCGAAATGATTGACAATCGTGCGAATGGCATGTTCTGTGGGTTTTGTGGGGCTGCTGAGCTGATCAGCGGCTTCTGCGACAGATCCCGATCGGGATGCACATGTCCCGTTACCCCGGTCTCAGGCACCGGGAAAACCACAGGAGCAGGCAATGAAGAAGACAACGATGAGGGCGCTCAGCCTTCCCGTGCTCGGCGCGGCAGCGGTGGGGGCCTTCTCGCTGCTGGGCACGTCGACCGCGTCGGCGTCAACGACCGGAGGATCCGGCAGCAGCGCGTCCGGCGCTGTCTCCGGAACCGTGTCCGATGTCTCCCGCACCGTGCACGGTGTCTCCGGAACCGTGTCTGGTGTCTCCCGCGCCGTGTCCGGCGTCTCCCGCACCGCGTCCGGCGTCTCCCGCGCCGTGTCCGGTGTCTCCGGAACCGTGTCCAAGGCGACCTCGTCGCTGAACGCGGCGACCGGCAGGGCCGGTTCCAGCGCACAGGCCCCGGCCCATGCCGCTTCCCAGCAGGCTGCACAGACCCCGGCCCGTGCCGCTTCCCAGCAGGCCACGGCCTCCGGGTCTGACAGCACCCGAACCGCGTCCGGCTCAGCGGACGGGCACTCGTCGGCCGCCTCCTCCGGCAGCGGGTTGAGCTCTCAGCCGCAGGTGCTGCACAACGCGGCGCTGGGCAGCTCGTACTTCCTGAACCACCTGCAGTACGAGCACCTGGACCAGCCGTACGTCGGCTTCGGCCCCGCCATCCAGAACCCCACCTACTGGTTCAGCAACCACTTCATCCCGGTCGCCCTCAACACCGCATCCCTCACCGCGACCGGCGACTACGCCACCAGCACGATGGATGAGTCGTCCAGCGGCGGCTCGGGTTCCCAGGTGCCGCAGGTGCTGCACAACGCGGCGCTGGGCAGTTCGTTCTTCCTGAACCACCTGCAGTACGAGCACCTGGACCAGCCGTACCTGGGCTTCGGCCCCGCCATCCAGAACCCCACCTACTGGTTCAGCAACCACTTCATCCCAGTTGCCCTCAACACCGCATCCCTCGCCGCGACCGGCCACAGCGCCAGCGGAGGCATGTAGCGGCTGCCGGCCCGGTCGCCGGGAACGAGGCTCCTGCCACTCCGGCGACCGGGTTCCCGGCCCGCCGACAGCGCCTCGCGATACGGACTCCCGTTCCCCGACTCGTCTTCCGCCGTCAGTTGAGGAGTGACCATGTCAGAAAGCAGCAGTAAAACCGAGTCGCCTGTCAGCGAGGCGGCACCGCCGCGGCAGTCGCGGGCCGTCTCCGGCCGCTGGTTCGCTTGGGTGCGAATCGCCTTCGGCGTCGTGTGGGCGGTCGATGCCTTCCTGAAATGGCAGCCCGCCTTCGCCAATCAGTTCCTCGGCATGGTGACCGATGCCAAAGCCGGACAGCCCGGACCGGTCAAGGCATGGATCACCGCCTGGGTGGACATCCTGAGCACCCAGCCCCATGCCTGCGCCTGCCTGCTCGCCATCGCGGAGACCGCGCTCGCGACCGCCCTGCTCCTCGGCGCCTTCACCAACGCGTTCTGCGTCCTGGGCTCGCTGCTGTCACTGATCATCTGGAGCACGGCCGAGGGGTTCGGCGGCCCCTACCAGCTCGGCAGCAGCACGGACCCGGGCGCTTCGATCATCTACGTCCTGGTATTCGTCAGCCTGCTGGCCGGCGCGGCCGGCGGCCGCCTCGGCCTGGACGCGAAGATCAGGCCCTGGCTGACGAGGTCCAGATTCTCCAAGCTCGCGTGGCTTTCCAGCCCGCAGCCGACCGCCGAATGACACCGCAAGGCCTGCACCGCCCCCGCCAGCTCGAACAGGTCGATGTCTCAGGGCACCCGATTGCGCAATCGAGCGCATCATAGCGCGCCCAATTGCGCAATCGAGCGGCTTCGGTCGGCCACCCCCCCTGCGCCGGCGCTGGTGCCGGGGCGGGGCCGGGCGGGCGGGCGAGGCGGGGGTCGGGCGAGGCGGGAGCGACAAGTCGGGATTTGTCGGGGCTTTTCGGGGCTGAGCTGCTGGAATGTCGGTGGGGCGTGTCACTCTTGGCGCATGGAGACCAGCACTGAAGGTGCCGCCATGGAGACCAGCACCGAGAGTGGAGCCGTGAGGCCAGCGCTGAAGGCCGGCCTGCGACCTTTGTGGCGGGACCGCGACACGCTGCAGATCGGCATAGACCCGCGCCGCGCGATCGCGATCACCGGGCTCGGCGCGATCGCGGCGGTGGTGTCGCTGCTGGACGGATCCAGGGACACCACCGAGGTGGAGCGCGCCGCGCGAGCCTGCGGCGTCCCCGTCGAGGCCACCAGGCTCGTGCTCGGGCTGCTCACGACCGCCGGGGTCCTGGACGACTTCCCCTCCGCGCTGCACCGGTCGCTCCATGCCCACCTGCGGGCACGGCTGGCCCCCGACCTCGCCTGCGCCTCCCTCGCCGCCGGCGATTCCGACGGCGGCGCGCGGACGTTCGCGCGG
>JAFMRC010000366.1 GCA_017354375.1 Nocardiopsaceae bacterium
CCACCGAGGCCGCCAGGCGCGCCGCGGTCGCGGCCGGCGGCGCCGGGCTCGCGCACCGCGCGCTGGAGACCGGAGGGGAGTACCAGTGGCGGCGCGAGGGCGAGCCGCACCTGTTCAACCCGGAGACCGTGTTCAAGCTGCAGCACGCGACCCGCACCCGCCGTTACGAGATCTTCAAGGAGTACACGAGGCTGGTCGACGACCAGGCGGAGCGGTTCCACACGCTGCGCGGCCTGCTCAAGATCAAGGGGATAGACGCGGCGCCATCCCCGGAAGGAGGCCCCCAGGAGCCGGGCGGGGAGCAGGCGCCACCATCCGTTCGGATAAATATCGACGAAGTCGAGCCCACGGCCGCCATCGTGCGGCGGTTCGCGACCGGCGCGATGTCGTACGGGTCGATATCGAAGGAGGCGCACGAGACCCTGGCGATCGCGATGAACCGGCTCGGCGGCCGGTCCAACACCGGCGAGGGCGGCGAGGACGCGGACCGGTTCAGCCCCGACCCCAACGGCGACCTGCGCCGGTCGGCGATCAAGCAGGTCGCGAGCGGGCGGTTCGGCGTCACCAGCGAGTACCTGGTCAACGCCGACGACCTGCAGATCAAGATGGCGCAGGGCGCCAAGCCCGGCGAGGGCGGCCAGCTGCCCGGCAACAAGGTGTACCCGTGGATCGCGGCCACCCGGCACTCCACGCCCGGCGTCGGCCTCATCTCCCCGCCGCCGCACCACGACATCTACTCGATCGAGGACCTGGCCCAGCTCATCCACGACCTGAAGAACGCCAACCCGGCCGCCCGGGTGCACGTCAAGCTGGTCGCGGAGGTGGGCGTCGGCACGGTCGCCGCGGGGGTCTCCAAGGCGCACGCCGACGTGGTGCTGATCTCCGGTCACGACGGCGGCACCGGCGCCGCGCCGCTGACCTCGCTCAAGCACGCGGGGGCGCCGTGGGAGCTCGGCCTGGCCGAGACCCAGCAGACGCTGCTGCGCAACCGGCTGCGCGACCGGATCGTGGTGCAGGTCGACGGGCAGCTCAAGACCGGCCGCGACGTGATCATCGCCGCGCTGCTCGGGGCCGAGGAATACGGGTTCGCCAGCGCCCCGCTGGTGGTGTCCGGCTGCGTCATGATGCGGGTCTGCCACCTGGACACCTGCCCGGTCGGCGTGGCCACCCAGAACCCGGAGCTGCGCAAGCGGTTCGTCGGCAAGCCCGAGTTCGTGGTGAACTTCTTCGAGTTCATCGCCGAGGAGGTCCGCGAGTACCTGGCCGCCCTCGGGCTCCGGTCGCTGGACGAGGCGATCGGCCGGGTGGACCTGCTCGACGCCGCGCTGGCGATCGACCACTGGAAGGCGGCCGGGCTGGACCTGTCGCCGGTGCTGCACCAGCCGGAGGCCGGGGCAGGCGAGGCCCGGCGGCAGGTGGCCGCGCAGGACCACGGCCTGGAGGCGGCGCTGGACAACACGCTGATCCAGCTGGCCGAGGGCGCCCTGGCCGAGGGGCGCCCGGTCCGCCTGGAACTGCCCATCCGCAACGTCAACCGCACGGTCGGCACCATGCTCGGCTACGAGGTGACCAGGCGGTGGGGCGGCGAGGGCCTGCCCGACGACACGATCAGCGTGTCGCTGTCCGGCTCGGCCGGGCAGTCGTTCGGGGCGTTCGTGCCGCGCGGGATCACGCTGCGGCTGACCGGCGACGCCAACGACTACCTCGGCAAGGGCCTGTCCGGCGGGCGGCTGGTCGTCCGGCTGCCCGGCGAGCACGAGAACCAGGTGGTAGCCGGCAACGTGATCGGCTACGGCGCCACGTCCGGCGAGATCTTCCTGCGCGGCGTGGTCGGCGAGCGGTTCTGCGTCCGGAACTCCGGCGCCCTGGCCGTCGCCGAGGGTGTCGGCGACCACGGCTGCGAGTACATGACGGGCGGCCGCGCGGTGGTCCTCGGGCCGACCGGGCGGAACTTCGCGGCCGGCATGTCCGGCGGCATCGCCTACGTGCTCGACCTGAAGCCGGGCCGGCTGAATACCCAGATGGTTGACCTCGACCCGGTGACCGAATCCGATGCCGATTTCCTGCGCGAGGTGCTGTCCCGGCACCACGCCGAGACGGGGTCCGCGGTGGCCGCGTCGCTGCTGGCCTCCTGGGAGCCGGCGGCCGAGCGGTTCTCGAAGGTCATGCCGAAGGACTACAAGCGGGTCCTGCGGGCGGCGTCGGCCGCCGAGCGAGAGGGCCGGGACGTGAACGAGGCCGTGATGGCCGCGGCGCACGGATGAGCGGCGCGGATGAGTGGCGCGCGGGTGAGGAGTAACTGACATGGCCGACCCGAAGGGGTTCTTGAAGACTGCCCGCCAGACGCCGCGGCGCCGCCCGGTCGACGTGCGGATCTCGGACTGGCGCGAGGTGTACGAGCCTTATCCCAGCGAGCGGACCGAGAAGCAGGCCGCGCGGTGCATGGACTGCGGCATCCCGTTCTGCCACAACGGCTGCCCGCTCGGGAACCTGATCCCGGAGTGGAACGACCTGGTGCGCAGGGGAGACTGGGCCGCCGCGGCGGACCGGCTGCACGCGACCAACAACTTCCCCGAGTTCACCGGGCGGCTGTGCCCGGCGCCGTGCGAGTCGGCCTGCGTGCTCGGCATCTCGGCGTTGCCGGGAAGCACGGGGGAGCCGGTCACGATCAAGCAGGTCGAGGTGGAGATCGCCGACCGGGCGTGGTCCGACGGCGGCGTCGCGCCGTTCGTGCCCGCCGAGCCGACCGGCAGGTCGGTCGCGGTCGTCGGCTCCGGCCCGTCCGGGCTGGCGGCGGCCCAGCAACTGACCAGGGCCGGGCACGCCGTCACCGTGTTCGAGCGGGACGAGGCGCCCGGCGGGCTGCTGCGGTACGGCATCCCCGAGTTCAAGATGGAGAAGCGGCACCTGGACCGGCGCCTGTCCCAGATGGAGGCCGAGGGCACCCGCTTGGAGTGCGGCGTCGCCGTCACCTCGAAGGCGCAGCTCGATTCCTTCGACGCGGTGGTCCTCGCGGGCGGCGCGCGGGTGCCGCGCGACCTGCCCGTGGCCGGCCGCGACCTGGCCGGCATCTACCAGGCGATGGAGTACCTGCCCCTGGGCAACAGGCACGGCTCGGACTCGCCGGTCACCGCCAGGGGCAAGCACGTGGTGATCATCGGCGGCGGCGACACCGGCGCGGACTGCCTCGGCACCGCGCACCGCCAGCGCCCCGCGTCGGTCACGCAGCTGGAGATCATGCCCCGGCCCCCGCGGGCGCGGCCGGACTCCCAGCCGTGGCCGACCTACCCGATGATCTACCGGGTGTCCTCGGCGCACGAGGAGGGCGGCGAGCGGGTCTACGCGGTGAGCACCGAGGAGTTCCTCGGCGACGACGCCGGGCGGGTCCGGGCGCTGCGGCTGACCGATGTCGATATGTCCGGCGGGCGCCCGGCTCCGGTTCCCGGGACGTCCCGGGAGATCCCCGCGGACCTGGTGCTGCTCGCGATGGGCTTCACCGGCGCCGAGAAGCCCGGCCTGCTGGAGGACCTGGGCGTCGAGTTCGACGCCCGCGGCAACGTCGCCCGGTCCGCGTCGTACGAGACCTCGGTTCCCGGCGTGTTCGTGGCCGGCGACATGGGCCGCGGCCAGTCGCTGGTCGTCTGGGCGATCGCGGAGGGCCGCAGCGCGGCGGCCCACGTGGACTCCCGCCTGCGAGACCTCCCCCGCCCGTCCCTGCCCGCCCCGATCCCCCCCACCGCCCGCCCCCTGCGCTAGCCCTGGCCCCGGCCCAGCTCCGGCCCCACTGCCGCTGCCGCTGCCGCTGCCGCTGCCGCTGCCGCTGCCGCTGCCGCTGCCGCTCCCGCTGCCGCTCCCGCTCCCGCTCCCGCTGCCACTCCGCGGCCCGAATGCGCGTTTGGGTTCGCTCTAGCTGGCCCGAGTGCGCACCTGGCATGTTAAGGCGGGGTGCCCGTTTCGCGTCACCCTCTCTCCCGCTGCGAGCCAAGTGCGCACCTGGGCTCGCTCTAGCCGGCCCGAGAGCGCACCTGGCACGATAGAGGGCGCCTCTGCCCCGCCCTCCCGGTGCCGCCCCGCCCCCGCTCGCGGCATCCGCGGGCTCCTGCTGCGGGCCGAGTGCGCATTTGGGTAGCCTCTAGCGAGACCAAGTGCGCATTCGGCACGTTTGGATCGATGAGCGGCTGGATCGATGAGCGGCTTGATGGGCGGGCGGCTGGATCGATGGGCGGGCGGCGAAGGAGCGGCGGATGAGCGTGGGGGTGACCGGGACCGGAGGTCAGCCGGCACGCTATCCGGTGGCGGGCCATCCGGGGGAGCGCGGCGGGCCACTGCCGGGACCGGGACCGGGACCGGGACCGGGCCGTGGGCCGGCGGGCAGCGCGGACCCCGGGCGCTGGAGGTCGCGGCTCGGCTGGGGCGCTACCCCCGGCAGGCTGCGGCTGGCGCTGATCGCGCTCGTGACCGCGAGCCTCGCCTGGGGCGCGCTCGCCGGGTTCACCGTCAGCCAGTACTCGTCCGCGGCGAACAGCGTCGTCACCACCAGCGAGCCGCTCACGCTGGACGCGCAGCAGATCTACCACGACCTGTCGGACGCCAACGACAGCGCCGCCACGGCGTTCCTGGTCGGCGGCCTACCGCCGACCTCGCTGACCGGGCGGTACACCTCCGATGTCAACGCCGCCTCGGCCGCGATCGAGCGGGTCACCGCTCTCGGCGGCGGGTCGCCGGACCTGGTCACGCTGTCGCGGAACCTGCCCGTCTACACCGGCGAGATCGAGACCGCCCGAGCCGACAACCGGCTCGGCTACCCTCTCGGCGCCGCATACCTGCGCGAGGCGTCCAACCTGATGAACGCCGTGCTGCTGCCGGCCGCGCAGCGGCTGTACGCCGCCGACAACACCCGTCTGACCGCGACCGGCGCGCAGGCCACCGGGCTGCCGCTCGTGCTGGTCACGATCGTGGCCTGCCTGGCCATCGGGTTCGCGCTGCTGCAGACGTCGCGGTGGCTGGCGCGGCGCACCAACCGGGTGCTGAACACCGGGCTGCTCGCGGCCGGCCTGGCCGGGCTCATCTCCCTGGCGTGGCTGGCGGTGGCGTTCTTCAGCGCGCAGTCCGACCTGCTGACCGCGCAGGCCCGTGGCTCGGTCCCGGTCCAGGCGCTGGCCCGCGCCGACGACGTGGCGCTGCAGGCGCACGCCGACGAGAGCCTTACCCTCATCGACAACAGCGGGGACGACCAGTACCAGGCCGACTACGTCGCCAGGCAGAAGGCGCTGGGGCCGGGTCCTGGGTCGCTGCTGGCCGCCGCGACGTCGGCCGCCGCGGGCAGCC
>JAFMRC010000367.1 GCA_017354375.1 Nocardiopsaceae bacterium
CGCCGGGGGCTAGCGGGCCCGGCAGCGTCGGGTCGGGCGGGGCGGCCGGGCCGGGCGAGCTGCGGCCCGGCTGGCTCGCGGTCGTCCGGGCTACCGAGAGGGAGCTTCCCGCGGCGGAACTGCACATGGAAGACGGCCGACTGCACCGGAACGGAGCCCGGCTCACCGGCTTCGACTACATGGTGCTCCGCGTCGAGGGACGCCGCGAGCGAGACGACTGGCGCACGCCCGACCTCGACCAGGCGATCGGTGCGGCGGCCTGGGCCAAGGCCGTGGGGCGCCGCGGAGAATACGAGGAACTGCGCGCCGAAGCGCTCAGGAAGATCTACTTCTCCGCCGACCTCACCGCCTGGCACCGCAAGCAGCTCGCGGCGCAGGTGCGGCAGGCCCTCGATAGCGCGGCCCCCGGTGCCGCGGCCGACGGAGGCGACCTAACCGTAGCCTCCATCGTCGCCGACCGCGGCCTCCCGTCCCGCCACTCCGTCGCTGACCTGACCTTGCGAGACCTGCTCTCCGCGTAGCCGGGTGGCGGTGGCGACGCATCTAGAGAACTGTCTCGTAGGAATTCGGGTGCGCGCCGAGTTCGTGGACCCGCTGCCTGATCTGGCCTATCACCGCGTTCGCCGTCACCGCCTGCTTGAAGTCATCCTCGCTGGCCCAGTGCATGCAGTGCGCCACCTGCGTGCCGTCTGCGCTGCACAGCAGGTGCCTCGATAGCAGGCCGCCGATGGCCACGTCGTGGCCGTCGGCCCGGATGGCTTCGGCCAGGGCCTGCTGGTTCTCCGGCGGGACGGTAAAGATGTTGATGATGAAGACGCCGTGGTGTCCGGTCAGTGGGATGATGTTCATGGTGGGAGGTTATGGCACAAAATGATTCACATATGTAACATTTAAGGCCATGCCTTCCTCTACCGGGTCTCCCGCCGCGAGCCGGTCCCGCCGACGGGGTCCGCGGACCGACGCTCAGCGCAACGACCAGCGGATCCTGCGGGCGGCCGCGCGGGTACTCGCCGAGGATCCGCGGGCCACGATTCAGCGCATCGCTGATGAGGCCGGGGTGGTCCGGCTGACCGTCTACCGGCGCTACTCGAATCGCGACGCGCTGCGCCGCGCGATCTTCGAGGCGGCGGCGGCCGAAGCGAAGCAGGTCATCGCGGACGCGCTCGATGCTGAACCCGACCCCGTGGCGTGCCTGCGCGTGATCATCATCGAGATGGCGGCGATCGCCCAGCGCTACCCATTGCTGTCGGTGGGCACCGACCTGCAGCCGCTGCCGGGCGAGCCGCGGCGTCCCTCCCCGCCGCCTGCGAGCCGGGCGATGCAGCGGTCGCTGCTCGATCTCGTCCGCCGCGGTCAGGACGAGGGCGTACTGCGGCGCGACCTGCCCGCGGAACTTCTGCCCCAGGCCATCGTGGGAACGCTCCGCATCACGCTCCGGTTCGCGCGCAGCCTCGGGACCGACCCGGACCTGATCGGGAACCAGGTCGCGGACCTGCTGCTGCACGGGTTCGCGATACCGGGTTGCCGCGCGGTCGCTGGTCAGGAATTGATGTAGCGCACCGCGCCCCAGTAGTCGGCGTTGTAGCGCACTGGCGTGATCCGCACCGGAGTCTTGTGATCGTAGGCCTCGATCATGTCGCCGTGCCCGGCGTACATGGCCACGTGGTAGATCGAGTCCGCGTCGCCGCCCGGGCCGTCGCTGGAGTAGAAGATCAGGTCACCAGGGCGCAGGTCGTCGCGCGAGACCCGCGTCGCCCCGCCGTCGAGGGCCTGCGGGCCGGAGTCGCGCGGGATGGTGATGCCGTGCAGCTGGTAGGCCAGCCCGGTCAGCCCGGAGCAGTCCATGCCCCAGGACGACCGGCCGCCCCACAGGTAGGGCTGGCCGAGGAACGTGCGCGCGGTGCGCACCAGGTCGGCGCCGGTCGGGGCCGGGATGTCCGCGTCGCTGCGGTACTCCGTGGCGGACGCGGTCGGCAGCCACCGCGGCCCGTGGTCCGGTGTATCGACGAGCAGCGCCTGCCGGGTGCGGCCGAGGACCGGCAGCCGGGTGTTCACCGACAACCGCAGCTGCTTGCGGACAAGCGCCGGGTCGTCGTACAACCAGTCGGACAGCCCGCGGTCGACAAGCGCGAACGGCCGGCGTGCCTGCGCGACTCCGTAGGCCGGGTTGCTGGTGAGCTGGTCGTCGGGGATCCAGCCCGGGTAGCCGAGGGCGTTCTTGGGGGTCGGCTGTCCGGTGACGGCGACCTTGGTCCAGCCTTCGCCGCGGGCAAGCACGTGCACCGCCTGCCCGTACAGGGCCTGGGTCTGGGTCATGTTGTCATCGGTGAGTTCTTCCTGCTGCCGCGGGCTCATGGCCTTGATCCAGCCCGGGATGTCGACCGGGTTGGCCAGCGCGTCGTGATCGACGGGACGGGGCTTGTCCGGCGACGTCCATACCGTGGCGACGCTGACGTCGACGTACTCGACGCTGGCGTCGGCGCCGGGGCCAGTCGTGGCTGCGGGCGCGGCTTCGGCGGGATTCGACAGCGCGGGCAGCACCGAGATGACGAGTGCGCCGCAGAAGACCGCGGCGAGCCCGAGGCGGGCGGCGCGAGAGCGGGGGGCCATGGTCTCCTCCTGAGGCCGTGTCAGTAGGGTCGTTAGCTGGCCGACATCCCATCGGCTGCGGCCCTTCATGCGCGGCGAGGGCGGTGCCTCCGGGCTCCCGGGGCGGGGGTAGGCGTTCGTGTGGAACTTATGTGCTGTATATCAGCACCTAAGTTCCACACGAGTGTTCGAGTTCACAGGGCGTGCCGAGTTCCATCATCCAGCTTACCGAAAAATCCTCATTTAAATTACAAAACGGACATGCGATAAGGCGGGCGAGAAGGTTACAACCTGAGGCTAGACAGTGTCGGTGGCTTTACGGCAGTCAGGCGGTATTCTGCCGTCGTCGTGGGTCACGGGCTATGGGGCAGGCGCCTCGATCCGTTCGGTCAATGCGGTTGTCCCGGGGTTGACGTTGGTTGCCTCGGGGCCGCGCTGCCTCGGGGTGCAGCGCTGCCGTCAGCCGGCGTCGGCGAGGCGCTCGATGCCCGAGCCCGGGGTGTCGGGTAGGACGATGGACGGCCCGTCGGTGCGGATCCCGCCTGCCACTGGAGAGTGGCGCAGCAGGTAGGGCGGGTCGAGATCGGGGACGTAGTCGCAGGTGGCGGCGAGGTGGGCGGCGGCGCCGCACGCGACGTGGCTTTCGAGCATCGAGCCGATGACGACGCCGAGCCCGCATGCTTCGGCCACGGACAGGAAGGCGCGGGCCGGGCCCAGCCCGCCGCACTTGGCCAGCTTGAGGTTGACGAGGTCGGCGGCGCCGAGGCGGGCGATCTCGATGACGTCGGACGCGGTCCGGACCGACTCGTCGGCCAGGATAGGGGTCATCACCTGCTGCGTCACCCGGGCCAGCCCGCGAAGGTCGGAGGCGGGCACGGGCTGCTCGACGAGCTCGACGGGCAGGTCCTCGTCCTCCATCGCGGTGATGAGCCTGATCGCCTCTTGCGGTGTCCAGGCCTGGTTCGCGTCCACCCGCATCCGCACCCCGGGGCCGGCGCCGTCGCGGATCGCGCGCAGCCGCTGGAGATCGTCGTGCCCGTCGAGCTTGACCTTGAGGACGTCGAAGCCCTCGGACCGCCGCCGGGCGGCCTCCTCGCCCAGCACGTCGGGATCGCCGATCGAGAGCGTCACGTCCGTGCTGATCGTCGAGCGGGTTCCGCCCAGCAGTACCCGCAGCGGGACGCCTAGCTGGCGGGCGGCCAGGTCGTGGACCGCGACGTCCAGGGCGGCCTTGGCCGAGGTGTTGCCATGAACGGCGCTGGCGATCGCCCGGCAGGTGCCCGCCAGGTCGAGCGGCTCGCGGCCGAGCACGGCGTCGCGCAGTCCCGCGTCGATCGCGGCTATCACTCCGGCACTGGTCTCGCCGGTGACCCGGGGATTGTGCGCGGCCTCGCCCCAGCCGCAGCGGCCGTCGGCGTCGCGGACCTGGACCAGGACCGACTCGGCGTGGTCGGTGCGGCGCACCGCCGTGACGAAGGGACGATGCAGCGGGACGGTTATCCGCCCGGCCATGACTGACTCGATGCGCATGAGCTCATCCTGCCAGGACCGGATGGGAGACTTGGAGTCCATCGTCAAGGCTGAGGCAACCGCGAGGATCGGCATGGAAGAGAACCTGGAACAGCTGAAGATCTGGCGTCAAGGACGGTGTTGAGGCGATCCTCGCCAAGCTCGGCTCCCCGCCCGGTAGTGTGTACTAGATGAGCTGCCGATCTGTACGCCTAGTTGTACACTTACAGGCATGACTGTACTGACGATGACCGAGGCACGGGCGACGTTGCCACGGGTGCTGGACCGGGTGGCGGCGGGTGAGGAAGTCACGATCACCCGGCGGGGCAAGCCCGTGGCCGTGGTCATGCGGCCGGACATCGTGCGTCCTCAGGTCCGGGCGGAGATCGTGACCGGCGAGGGTGGCTTCCACCAGGCGACGCGGCGGCGGGCCGCGGCGGGCGAGAGGATCATCGGTGCGGCGCCCATGGACGTCGGTGACCTGCTCGCGGAACTGGAGGAGATCCGGGATAGTCGCGCATGATCGTGCTCGACACCACCGTGCTGGTCTACGCGGTTGGCGCTGAGCACTCGTTTCGCGAGCCGTGCCGTCGGCTGGTCACGGCCATCGCCGACGGGGCCATCTTGGGTACGACCACGGTCGAGGTTATCCAGGAGTTCGCCCATGTCAGGGCTCGGCGGCGGGGCAGGGCGGATGCCGCCGACCTGGCCCGCGACTACATCGAGTTGCTGACGCCGCTGCTGACCGTCGAGGAGGCCGATCTGCGGGAGGGGCTCCGGTTGTATCAGGAAGGGGCGGGCTTCGGCTCATTCGACGCGGTCCTCGCCGCCGTGGCGCGTGCGTCGGGTGCCACCGCGCTCGTCTCCGCGGACCGCGCCTTTTCCGCCGTCCCCGGGATCCGGCACGTCGTCCCCGACGTGGGCGGGGTCCAAGAGCTGCTAGCCGCCTGAAGGCATTGCGGGCTGGGGGCCGGGTGACTGGTAGCCAATTACTAAGTTCTTCTCGCTGATGACGGTCGCGTCGCCATCTTGCCGCCGCCAATACCCGCTTCGGGCATACGCGCAACCGCAAGCATGTTCTTGCGGAGCTTTTTTGCACTATACGTCAATGCCACTTAGCTAAGGTTTCTCCTGGTCACGGTCCTGTGTGCCGGCGCGGCCCCTTTCCTCGCACACGTCCGGATCGCCGCCTCCTGGGCCACGCCCGGCCCCCTGGAGCCCGC
>JAFMRC010000368.1 GCA_017354375.1 Nocardiopsaceae bacterium
CGGCCGCTGCGTGGCGCGCAGCCAGCGGTAGGCGCGGCGGGCCGGCCCGGCCAGGCCGCAGGCGGACAACGCCATCGCGCACTCCACGTGGTCCCACGGGTCCACGTGGCCATCGGGCCACGAGATAGCGCCCGAACGGATCTGCGCGCCTGCTATTGATTCCGCTGTCTGCACCATGTCGGCCGGAGGCGTCGGCTTAGCTGGCATGCTTGACCACATACACCACGAGGCTCTTGCCGATGACGGGGTTGAGCGCCTTCTCGGCCAGCCTCGTGGCGGCCGGGCCGCGGACGATGTCCCAGACGAGGAGCTTGTGGTAACCGCGGACGGCGGGGTGCTTGTCGTTGCCGACGCCGACCGCGCACTTCAGCCACCAGTAGGGCGAGTGCAGGCCGTGCGCGTGGTGGCTGCCGGTCACGGTGAGGCCGGCCGCGGCGAGCTTGCCGGCCAGCTCGCCGCGGGTGAAGATCCGCACGTGCCCCCCGGGCACCTCGTGGTACTCCCGCGACAGCGCCCAGCAGACGCGCTCCGGCAGCCAGGACGGCACGGTGACCGCGGCGAGGCCGCCGGGGCGCAGGACGCGGGAGATCTCGACCATCGCCAGCCGGTCGTTCGGCACGTGCTCCAGGATCTCCGACGCGATGACCTTGTCGAAGGAACTGGCCGGGAACGGCATTCGCGTCGCGTCCATGCCGAGGGAGGCGGCGCCCGCCCGCGGCGGGATATCCTCCTCGGCCCGCATGGCGGCGAACATCCCGTTGACCGGGCCGAGTTCCTTCTCCTCCAGGTCGGCGGCGACCACCCGCGCGCCGCGCCGGTACAGCTCGAACGCGTGCCGTCCACCGCCGCAGCCGAGGTCAAGCACGCGTTCACCCGGATTGATCGGGAATTTACGGAAATCGACGGTCAGCACGCGGTATCTCCGTTGATGCGGTCCGCTGATGCGGTGTCTGGCTTGATGACATCGCGGTACAGGCGGGCGGTGGCGGCGGCCACGGCGGGCCAGGCGAACCGCTGCCGGACCCGGTCCAGGCCCTTTCGCGAGAGCCGCTCGCGCAGCGCGGGGGAGTCGTGCATGCGGCGCAGCGCGGCGGCCAGTTCCTCGGGGTCACCCGCCGCGACCGGCAGCGCGGCGTCGCCGGTGACCTCGGGCAGGGCGCCGGCCTGGGTCGCGATCAGCGGCGTGCCGGACGCCATGTGCTCCACCGCGGGCAGCGAGAACCCCTCGTACATCGAGGCGACGACCGCCGTCTCGGCGGAGGCGAGCAGGGCCGCGTACTCGTCGTCGGACAGTCCGCTGGTGAAGGTCACCCGGTCGGCGATCGACAACTGGACGGCGAGTTGCCGTGTCGAATCGGAGGGGGGGCCGACCACGACGAGGTGCACGTCGCGTTCGGTTACGATCTTGGCGATCGCCCGCAGCAGGGTGGGCAGGCCCTTGAGCGGATGGTCGGAGCTGGCCACGGCCACGATCCGGCCGGGCACCCGGAGCGCCCGCCCGTCCCGGGGCCGGAACCGGCGGGTGTCCACGCCGAGCGGGACGATGTGCACGTTCTCCCGCAGTACCCGGAAATCCATGCATATATCGCGCTTTGACGACTCCGAGACCGTGATCAGCGGCCCGCAGCGCCGCGCCACCCGGCCCTGCATCCGCAGGAACCCGTACCAGCGGCTCTTGCTCATCCGCCGCCACCAGCCCAGCCCCTCCAGATCGAGCCGCTTGTCCACGGTGATCGGGTGGTGCACGCTGGTTACCAGCGGCAAGCCGAGCTTCGGAACGCCCAGCATCCCGTAGCCGAGCCCCTGGTTGTCGTGCACGACATCGAAGTCACCCGCCCGCGCTCGCAGCTCGCGCAGCGCCCGGATGCTGAACGTGAGTGGCTCGGGGAACGCGCCGGCCCACATCATGACCGTCTCCAGCACATCCGCCCAGTCCCTGATCTCGCCGGGGCGCGGAGTCCGGAACGGGTCATCCTCGCGGTACAGGTCCAGGCTCGGCACCTCGCGCAGCACCGGGCCGGGGTCGAGTTCCGGGTACGGCTGCCCAGAGAAAACCTCGACACGATGCCCGAGCGCCGCGAGTTCCCTGCTCAGGTGGCGTACGTAGACGCCCTGGCCGCCCGAGTGCGGCTTGCTGCGATACGACAGCAGCGCGATTCTCAGTGGTCGGTTCACAGAGGCCACGTGGCACCTTACCACTGGGTAAGTTCGCTTAGCCCGCGACCCTCGCCCTGCGCCGCCAATCCAGAGCGCTTTACCTGAACTTCTGTCTTTACCTGAACGCGTGACGTTCGCAATCGATTGCATCCCCCGATTAGCGTCACGGACTCAGGTAAAGTCAGGAACTCAGGCAAAGCTGGAGGGTCAGCCGCCGCCGGGCGACGGGCGAGCGCGGCACAGGTTGTGCGCGTAGGTGTGCATGAACACGTTGGACTCCTCCACCGCGGTGCCGCCCCGGCCGGTGTAGTAGACGCTGCGGTCGTAGGTTCCGTACTGCCGGTCCTTGCCGAAGTCGTTGACTGTCAGGCCCGGGACGTCGGTCCCCTCGCCCCAGGTGCAGCCGTTGATCGGGGTCGTATAGAAGTACGGGTAGAACGCGGCGGGTGTCCCGTCGTCGGTGACCGGCGGGTTGGTGCAGCCGGTGCGCGTGCGGACATTGCACGGCTGGTTGTGCTCGTTGAACGGCATCGGTGCCACCAGCGCGGTCCGCTGGTAGTTGACCGTGAAGTCGCGACCGGTGAGCGGGCCGCTGAACTCTATCGGTGTCGGCCGGTTCGGTTGTCCGTTCGGCCAGTCATCCTGGTACGAGGTCCCGTCGAACCCGTCGTTCTCACCGATGCAGCCGCCGATCCGATCCAGGCTGGCCTGGCTCGGCGCGGAGCAGCCGGTGTCATCGCCGTCGGCCGCCTCCTGATCACCTGGCGGGCCCTCCAGCCCCGTGCAGCGGCTGCTGGTGACCTGACTGCAGTCGTCGAAGTGACCGGTCTCGTCGGACCAGGCGATGTTGTACGGGAACGCCGTCCAGGTCGTCCGGGTCTTGATGCTGGAGGTCGAATACTCCGGGTGGAACGTGTAAGGCGTCGACGTGCACCGCGTGGACGGGTTCGGGGCGAAGTCCATCTGGGCGAAGCCGTTGGCCGCGCTGGCGGTCATGGTCCCGGCCTGGTGGCTGGTCTGATCGTTGAGCATGATGCGCAGGCCGTGGTGGCTGTCCTTGACCGTCACGCCCACCGTGTCCCCCTGGTTCATGAACAGCACGTCACTGTCCGGGGTGAAGGAGGCCAGGGTGGAGTGCAGCGGATCGGGAGGGCCGGTCGGCTTGCCGTCAAGCGTGACGAACGCGAAGTTGTCGAGTTCCACACCGCCGACCCGGCTCTGGCACGTTTTGTTGAGATTCTGCCCTGTGACCGGATTCTGGTAGAAGGACCACACGTTCATCGCCGCGCACCACTGGGTGGCGTCGCAGCTGATCCCGGACGGCATCACGGTGTAGCCCGGCGGGTAGAACTGCAACTCCAGGTAGGCGCTGCCGGGGTGATCCGGGCTGACCTTCGGGTTGACGATGTTCGAGTCCGAGTCGGGCTTGCAAACCGGGGTCTGCTCGGGATACGACTGGCTCGCGCACAAGGACATGCCGAACCAGAACGCGACGTGCTGCTGGAAGCTGTAGCTGTCGGCACCGGGTACCGGGTTCGGCGGCGGGTCCGTGGGCAGGTGCAGCGTCCACCGCGCCCGGTTTCCCGATCCCGGGACGTTTGAGTAGTCCCAGACCCCGGGTTCGTCGTGCCCCACGTAATGGCCGAAGGTGGCCTCCGGGTTGTAGACGTCGGGGCACTGGATGGGCAGTGCCGGAGCCTCGGTGCCGCAGTGGACCGTCATGTGCGCGCTCGCGGCGGGTGCCCGCGCGCGGGCGGCTGACTGCATCGTGCCCGCCTGGACCGGGAAGCTCATTAAGGTAAGGCCCGCGACCGCCCCCAGCACGGCAAGGATCCGCGAGGTTGCCGAGGAGCCGCGTTTCGTCCTGGCGCTTCGCACCATGAGCATGCACCTCCTGAGCGCAGGGGGAGCCGGTGAATACATGAAGAATGTCCGGCCCTTGGAAGTAATTGTCAAGATCTGCGGATCAGGTGGTTTTGATGAGGCCCAGGGCACCCGGGTCAGGTGGCGGCCATGCCGCCGACGGCGAGGCCGATCAGGTAGGTGAGGCCGGCCGCCGCGGTGCCGAGCAGGAGCTGGCGCAGCGCGCCCTTCCAGAACGGCCGGTTCGTCAGCCGCGCCACCAGGCCGCCGCCCACGACCGCGGCGAGCGCGGACAGGGCCAGCGCGATCCACAGCGAGTCGGAGCCCAGCGCGAACGGCAGCAGCGGGATGATCGCGCCGATCGCGAACGACAGCAGCGAGGCCCCGGCCGCGACGTACGGGGACGGCAGCTCGCCCGGGTCGATGCCGAGTTCCTGCATGGCGTGCACCGCGAGCGCCTTGTCCGGGTGCGCGGAGATCTCCGCGGCGGCCTTCTTCGCGGTCTCGGCGGTCAGCCCGCTCTCGCGGAGCATGCCGACCAGCTCGTCCTGCTCCGCGACGGCGTTGGTAGACAGCTCGTGGCGCTCCTTGTCGACCTCGGAGCCGACCAGCTCGTTCTGCGAGGTGACCGAGACGTACTCGCCCGCGGCCATGGAGAACGCGCCGGCCGCCAGGCCCGCGAGCCCGGTGAGCACGATCGCGTGCTGTGATCCCCCGCCTCCGCCCACGCCGGCGATCAGCGACACGTTGGTCACCAGGCCGTCCATGGCCCCGAATACCGCGGGGCGCAGCCAGCCCCCGGACACGTCCCGGTGCTCGTGGCCGATCTCCTGGCCATGCCTGTCACGTTCAGAGGTCGTCATGTGGATTTACCCTCCCGATTGCCCCCAGCCCATTGTAGGGAGGTGCCCGGCGAGGTCGAGGTGGAGCGAGCCAGAATCACGAGGGCGACGCAGGTGAGGAGAGCGGCCAGCCCCGCGGCGATGGCACGGGCCGCGCCCATCCGCGCGCCCTCACCGAGGATCCCGACGGCGATGGCAACGCTGGCCATCGGAGTGACCGCGGAGATGACCGGCAGCGTGATCATCGGGCGGCCGGCCTGGTACGCGGTCTGGGTGAGCAGCACATTCCCGATTCCGGCGACCACCACCCCGTAGGGCGTCCATGAGAGGGCCGTCGCCACCAGCCCGTGCCCGGCCACCTGGGTGAACGCCATCGTGGCGACCGCCGTGGTCGTGTCGGCGAAGCCCGCGGCCAGCGACAGCAGCACCGCGCGGCGGCGCCCGGCCGCGTTCAGGCC
>JAFMRC010000369.1:0-2961 GCA_017354375.1 Nocardiopsaceae bacterium
GCGCCCCATCCGCCGCGCGCCCCCCGCGTGCCCGCGCCCCCCGCGTGCCCGCGCCCCACCCCCCACCGCGTGCCAAATGCGCACTTGGGCCTGCTCTATGCTGCCCAAATGCGCACCTGGCACGTATGGAGGCGGCGACCGCGTGGGCTCTAGTGTCCCGACGGCGGCACGTCGCCGATCTTCTGGACGAAGCCCTTCGCCACGATCGACGACACCGCCTTCTGCCCGTCGCCGAGTTCCTGGAATTCGATCATGAACGGGACCGGGATAATCGACAATGCCTTCTGCCCGCTGCCGAGTTCCTGGTATCCGATGAACTGGAACGTGACCGGGTTGAAGATCCACTCGGAGTCGCCATAGGAGATCCCGACTCCGGCCGCACCGCTCGCGGTGACGGCGTGCTTGTCCATCGTGACCCCGGGGATGAGCGCGGCGGCGCGGAACAGCGCGGCGGCGGTCTTCGGAGGCACGATCATCTCGCCGATCGTGTTGCCGATCGCCTGGAACGCCTCGTAGTTAAGATCCCCGGCCACCCCCTCGCCCTTCGCCTGCGCGTAGACCTCGTTCTTCGCCTGGGCGTAGATGTAGTTCAGCAGGGTCTTCGGATCGGTCGGCAGCTTCCGCAGGAAGGGATAGGTGGGATCCCCGATCGATCCTCTGCAGGCGGGGCCGCCCTTCTGGGCAGTGAGCACCGTGCGCTGGCCGTCCTCGATGATGAGGCCCTTGTCGCAGTGAGTGTCGGCCGGGAGCCAGATCTGCTGCTCATGTGGCTTGGCAGATGCCTTCGTCCCCAGCAAGGCGACCTCGCTGCGGATGTACATGTACTTGCCGGGCTGTTGCGGCGGCTGCCGTTCCGCCGCGGTGGCGACCTTGGCGAGCAGGCGCGCCGCGGGCGTGTTGGGGACAGCCGCGGTCTTGCCGGGGCCAGTAAGGGACGTGCCCGACGGAGAGCCGCCAGGCAGGATGGCGAAGGCTACCGCCGCCGCGGCTCCGGCGGCGCACGCGCTGGCGATACCGGTCCACAGGCCGCGTCGCCCGCGCACGGGGTGTTGGGAGAAGGGGAGCACAGGGAAGAGTGCGCGCCTGTCCCGTGCCCTCCTGGTCTCCGTGATCAAGTGCTCGCGCATGATCCGCGACCGGCCGGCCGGGATGTCCGGAGCCGCCGGGGGCGGCAGCAGCCGGGTCACCTCGTTCATGTCATCGGTGTTCATCGGGTTCCTCCAGGACTGCTCGGTACGTGGCTGGCTGGGCTGGCCGCGGGCTGACCGGCCCGTCGGCTGGGACCGGCCTTCGCCAGGCCGTCACTTGAAACCTGTCCGCGGTCGTGGCCGGGTTCCGCCGCCTGCTCCGGCGTCCCCGCCAGCGCGCGAAGCTTGGCCCGGGCCCGGGACAGCCGGGAGCGCACCGTGCCCACGGGAATGCCGAGCGCCCGCGCGGCCTCGGCATAGTCCAGGCCCGACCACGCGCACAGCGAGACGACGTCCTGCTCCTCGGGCCGGAGCTGGGAGAAGGCGAACCGGATGCAGGCGAGTTCGGCCGCGTCGTCCAGCCGCCCGGCGACCTCCTCCGCGAAGTCGGGCATCGCCGTCGGCCCCGGGAGCCGGGCCATCGCGGCGCGGTGCCGCCGGGATGCCCTGGTGATGTTGCGGGCGACGTTGACGGCGATGCCCATCAGCCAGGGGAGCAGCGACTCCCCGTCGGGATGGACCCTGGAGCGCAGCCGCCACGCCTCGAGGAAGGTCAGCGACACGACCTCCTCGGCCTCCTGGCGGTTGCCGGTCAGCCGGTAAGCGAGGCGGTGGACGGCCCGCGAATGGCTGTCGAAGAGCTCGCCGAACGCGTCCGGATCACCGTCGCGCACGCGACCGCGCAAAGTTGGTTCCATAATCCCGTACTGTCCGCTGCCCCTCGCAGGGTTCCCGCCGATCCCCGCCCCTGCAAGCCCCGCGCCTCGCGTGCCGCAGGCGCCTTCCCCCGCGCCCCGGGGGGCGCAAGCCCCGAGTGCTCGCGCCCCTGACCTCCGCGCGCTCGCGCCCCTGGCCTCCGCGTGCTCGCGGCCCGCGCCCAGCGTGCCAAACGCGCATTTGGGCCTGCTCTTGCCGACCCGAGCGCGCACTTGGCACGCTAAGCGGGGTGTCCCGTTCCGCGCCACCCACCCCTCCTACCGGTGCCTCCCTCCGCTGGCCGTTCTCACGCTGCGAGCCGAGTGCGCTTTGGGGCCGACTCTATGCTGCCCAAGCGCGCATTTGGCACGCATGGAGGTTGGGCGTCGCGTCGCGGGTGGGGCGTCGCGTCGCGGGTGGGGGTGGGGTCAGACCGGGCAGGAGAGGTCGATCTCGTCGTGGAGAGGGATGGCGTAGTCGCCGGATCGCGGGATCGACGGCTTGACCTGGCGGGACCGGTCGACCGCGCCGGGGCGCAGGGCCGCCAGCCGGAAGCCGCGGCGCTGGTAGAAGCGGAGCGCGTCCACGTTATCGTTCGTGGTGGTGAGCATGACCTGGTGGCAGTCGCGGCGCTTGGCTTCGGCGCGGACGGCCTCGATGAGCATCGTGCCGATGCCGACGTAGCGGTGCAGGGCGTTGATCGTGATGATCTCCACCACGCCGGGGCGGGCCTCGAAGGTGACGAGGCCGACGATCTGGCCCTCGCGTTCGGCGATGAAGCCGGGGAGCAGCCCCGGATAGTAGGCACCACCGTGGACCACCACCTCCGGCGCGCCCCACAGCCGGGTGGTCAGCCACTCGACCGTGGGCCGGTCGCCGTTGGCGACAGGCCGGACAAGCACGTCCTGCTCGAGTGTCACGTTCACGTCCTCGCCGTCGGCGTCATCGGAGGTTGGCCACCACGTATATCAGCCTTCCCGGCACCCGCGCGGACGTAATGCGCAGGTTCGCGGCGGACCCAGGCGGCCTGCGACGTGGCGGGGGCCGCCGATGACATCGTGGGGCTTTTTCCATGGCC
>JAFMRC010000369.1:2971-5312 GCA_017354375.1 Nocardiopsaceae bacterium
GACCATGGAAAAAGCCCCACAGTAACGCGGATGCCCTGTACGGACAGCAGGCACGACCCGCGGCTGGCCGACAACTATAGGTGTATTGACAAAAAAATTTGTCGGTGTCATGCTGTCCGCATGCTGGATGTGGCGGTCATTACGGATCCGGCCGCGGCCGAGGTCTCGCTCGACCCGGTGCGGGCCCGGCTGCTGGCCGAGCTGGCCGAGCCCGCCTCGGCCACGATGCTGGCCGCGCGGGTAGGCCTGCCGCGGCAGAAGGTGAACTACCACCTGCGGGAGCTGGAGCGGCACGGGCTGGCCGAGCTGGTGGAAGAGCGCCGGAAGGGCAACGTCACCGAGCGGCTGCTGCGGGCGACGGCGGGATCGTACGTGATCTCCCCGTCCGCGCTCGCCGCGGTGGAGCCCGATCCGGCGCGCGAGCCCGACCGGCTGTCGGCGCGCTGGCTACTCGCCCTGGCCGCCAGGCTGGTGCGGGACGTCGGCGAGCTGATTACCGGGGCCGCGCAGGCCCGCAAGCCGGTCGCGACCTTCGCCATCGATGGCGAGGTGCGCTTCGCCTCCGCGGCCGATCGCGCCGCGTTCGCCGGGGAACTCGCGGACGCGGTCACCGCGCTGGTCGCCAGGTACCACGACGCGGCCGCCGAGGGCGGGCGCCGCCACCGCGTGGTCGTGGCCGTCCATCCCACCGTCCCGGCCCAGGTGCCCGAGGCCGACGAAACCGACGAGAAGGAGTCCTGACAGTGCCGGAGAATTTCGAGATCCGCAAGGAGGTCGTGCTGGAGGCGACCCCCGAGCAGGTATGGCGGGCCATCGCGACCCCCGAGGAGCTCGCGGGCTGGGCCCCGCCTCCGCACGAGGAGCCCGAGGGAGCCGTCGTGGACCGGGAGCCGCCCAGGCGCCTCGCGATCCGCACTACCGAGCAGCCGAACGGGGCCTTTCACGCGTTCGAGTACGTCATCGAGGCCCGCGACGGCGGCAGCACGGTGCTCCGGTTCGTGCACAGCGGCTTCCTCGGCGACGACTGGGGCGCCGAATTCTCCTACCAAGAGCTGGCCGGTCACGGCTGGGACATGTACCTGCACACCCTCGCCCAGTACCTGAAGCACTTCCCCGGCCGCCCCGCGACCTACGTCGGTGCCATCGCGCCGACGACGGCTGCAACCGCGGGAGCCTGGCCGGTCCTTGAGAAGGGACTCGGCCTGACCGGCCCCGCCAGGCTGGGCGAACGGGTACGGCTCACCCCCGAGGGGCTCCCGCCGGTCGAGGGCGTCGTGGACTACGCCGAGCCGGGTGACGAGCCGGGCGGGCACTTCATCGCCGTGCGCACCCGCGACGGGCTGTACCGCTTCCACAACCTGTCCGTCATGGGCATGCCGATCGCGGTAGGACACCACATCTTCGCCGACATCGACCGCGAGGCCACCGAGAGCGCCTGGAAGTCCTGGCTCGACCGCCTGTTCGCCTAGCCACGGATCAGCAGACGACGGCGGTACGCCATCTGTCACCTCACACGGGCTCATGCATGTACTTGTAACGCACCATGGCATGTACCTGTGACGTAGATGAGCATGTACTTCTAGCGCAGGCACTCAGGAGGGTGTGCGGTGGTTGCCATCACCGAATGCCGCGTCGGCGATGGGTACGCGAGGACCTTTCAATAACCTCATAGAAGGCGCCGGGGACCGCTGAAGTGAGATACCAAATCCAAAACTGTCGCCTCTTCTCCGGATCTCCGGTATCTTCCCATGTCGCGCCGCCGGCTACTGCTATAGATGCATAGTAGCCTGCTTCCCAGTCATCATGGTCGATATCTATTTCCGATTCTGATTCATCCGACCCTGGATCGTCCTCAAAATCCATGTCTACGAATGGGGCAATCACATCACGTGCGACAGCCCAGCACGCGAGCCCCGCGTAGATCGCGGTGAAAAACTTTTCACCAAGGGGGAACTTGTTATCGAAGTTGCTGTGGAGCAAGCCGACTTCACGGACGGTTGGAGTCTCGCCAGGAGATCGGGTAATGATAGAGTGAACCGCCCTCCTGGCCAACTCGATAGGCTCTTTATCGTCCGGGAACATCCGCTCCCATATCGGCCATACGCGCTCCGCGCATTTTATTCCAAGCAATACCGTGTAAGCATTGAATATATCCAGGTCGCCGTCGAGCAGATCTCCTATTTTTTTCGTCAGGAGATCCCGGGTACGCAAGGGAAGTTCGCCCGAGGCGTCTATTGAAGCCACATATTCATCGGTTATCAGCTTAAGGTCAGAACCGTTGTTCAAATCGGCCTCCGGCTAAGTCTCACGCTCGGGAGCCAGGGGTGCCGCCTCGCCCGCC
>JAFMRC010000370.1 GCA_017354375.1 Nocardiopsaceae bacterium
GCCGCGGTCGCGGCGGCCGCGGGCGCGGCCGCCAGCGCGGCGAGGGTGGCGACGCCGGCCACCACCAGGGACGTGACGGATTGTCGGATCACGGGGCCTCCCGTTCGGTCGCGCTCCCCTGGTTATTGGCATATATCAATATAAATAAACGTACATGTTGAGGGGTGTTAAGTCAACTATCACGATAGAAATTATAGGCTTTAGGAGCAAGTGCGGGCACGGCGGCGGCCCCATCGCGGCTCCGCGTGGAGCCGGCTGGAGACGCTCGATTGCGCAATTGGGCGCGCTATGATGCGCTCGATTGCGTAATCGGGTGCCCTGCAGCGAAAAGCGGCTCAGGAGGAGCGCTGGGCGCGGGCGTAGTCGTTGAGGCGGCTCAGCTCATCGGCGTAGATGCGGCTCATGGCCCGCGGCGCGAAGAGGCGCTCGAAGAAGCCGCCGACGCCGCCCGCGCCGTCCCAGCTCGTGTTGATGCTGACCCGGGACTTCTCGCCCAGCGGATCGACGGTGAACGTCGTGACGAGGCTGGAGCCGTCGTCGGCCTCGGCCAGCGTCCGGCCGGGCTCGGGCTCGGTCACCCGCATGCGGTACTCGCGGCTGCGGCCGCCTGCCGTGATCGTGAACCGGGTCACGGTGCCCGCGCCCACGCCGCCCTCCTCCACCTGGAAGCCGGAGAACGCGGGCGGCAGGAACCGCTGGTGGGTGTGCATGTCCGCTATGTAGCCGTACACCTCGGACGCGGGCGCGTCGATCTCGCGCTCGGAGGAAGCCGTCACCTTTGCCATGGCTCCATGGATACCACCCGCCGGGACGGCGATTGCCGCTCGGGACGGCGATTGTCAGCTCAGCCCGCGGACGCGGGCGGCGAGCCGGGTGAGGCCGTGCAGGGCGTCGGTGAACGGGGTCGGGACGCCGACGGCCGCGCCGATCTCACGGACCGCGCCGGTCAGCGCGTCCAGTTCCAGGGTCCGCCCGGCCTCGGCGTCCTGCAGCATCGACGGGCGGAAGTCGCCGAGCTTGCGGGCGACGGCGCTGCGCTCGGCGGGGGTCTGCGAGATCGGGCAGCCGATCCGGTCGCCGATCTCGCGCGCCTCGCCCATGGCCGACTCGCAGAAGGCGCTGACCAGGTCGTCGTCCAGGAGTGGGCCGACGGACGCCCCGGTCAGCGCGGAAACCGGGTTCATGGTGACGTTGCCCCACAGCTTGTACCAGACGTCCTCGCGGATATTCGGCGACACGGTGACGTCCAGGCCGGCCGCCACCAGGACGTCGGCGAGGCGCTTCAGGCGGATCGTGCCGGCTCCGGATGGCTCGCCGATGATGATGCCGTTCCCGCTGGCGTGCCGGACCACGCCGGGCGCGGGCGAGCTGGCGCTCAGGTGCACGACCCCCCCGATAACACGATTTATCGGCATAACGGAGGAGATCGCCCCGCCGGGGTCGACGCTGGCCAGGTGCATCCCCGCGCATGGCCCTCCGAACCCGCCCTCGAAGAACCACCACGGCACCCCGTTCAGCGTCGGGGCCACCGCGGTATCCGGACCGAGCAGGGGCTTGATGGCCGCCAGCGCCCCCGGCACCGACTGCGCCTTCACGGCGAGGATCACGACGTCCTGTTCGCCGAGTTCCGCGCCGTCGTCGCTGGCCGTCACCGCGGCGGACGAGGCGAACGACGCCGACTCCACCCGCAGCCCCCGCTCGCGGATGGCGGCGAGCGTCACGCCCCGCGCGAGGACCGAGGTTTCCGGGTTGACCCGCGCGAGGGCGGCCGCGATGAGCCCGCCAACCGCCCCCGCGCCGACGACGCAAATCCTCATGCCGATACCCTAAACCGCGATGAGAAGGCCGCACCGCGATGAGAAGGGCGGATGTGACTGACGATGACCAGCGGTGGCTGGCGGCGGCGATCGACCAGGCCCGGCAGGGCCTGGCGGAGGGCGGGGTGCCGGTCGGTGCCGCGCTGGTGATCGACGGCGAACTGGTCGCCGCCGGGCGCAACCGGCGGGTCCAGCTGGGCAGTGCCATCAGGCACGGGGAGACCGACTGCCTGGAGCGGGCCGGACGGCTGCCAGCGAGCAGTTACGCCCGCGCCACCATGTACACCACCCTGTCCCCGTGCGACATGTGCGCCGGCGCGATCTTGCTCTACGGGATCCCGCGCGTCGTGATGGGGGAGAACACCACGTTCGCGGGCGCGGAAGACCTCCTCCGTGCCCGCGGCGTCGAGGTCGTCAATGCCGGATCGCGGGAGTGCGAGAACCTGATGGCGGAGTTCATCGCGAGGTACCCGGACATCTGGAACGAGGACATCGGCACGTAGCCGAGGTGGCCCGCCGTGTTCCGGCCTGGCCTGGTCTGGCGCAGCGGCGGTCAGGCTCGTGATCCGCGTGGTTCGCGTTAACGGCTGAGGAGGGCCAGGACCGCGAGCGTGATCGCGATCACGACCAGGAACGTAAGCCACCGCGTGGTCGGTCCCCAGCCCGCCTGCGCGGCGCGGCCCAGTTCGGCTATCAGCCGGGCCAGGCCGTCATCGTCCGGTTCCCTCTTCTTCTTGTTGCTGCGCTGTGCCATGGCCGCGCCCCTTCACTATCGCCCCCCGCTTCTCACTGATCACCCCCGGTTCGGACGAAAATCGTGATGCAACTTTCATGGCAAGACATCCGTCATCTGACAGATGTCTATCTACCTGCGGTTATGTCAGGTCGTCGAACGCGACCGGATCTCCGCTCACGGGCGTTGCTACCGTTGAGGCGTGGCTAGGACGATCGCGACCAACACCGCCGTAAGCCGGGACGAACTGCTCGAGTTCATCAGGCCCCGGCACCATGCCATCGTGATGACGACCCGCAAGGACGGGCGGCCGCAGGCGTCACCGGTCACCTGCGGGGTCGACGAGGCCGGGCGGATCGTCGTGGCCACCTACCCCGAGCGCGCGAAGGCCGCGAACGCGCGCCGCGACCCGCGGGTCAGCGTGCTGTTCCTGTCCGACGACTTCGGCGGCGCGTGGGTGCAGGTCGATGGCACCGCCGAGGTGCTCGACGTGCCAGAGGCGGTCGAGCCGCTGGTGGACTACTTCCGGTCCATCTCCGGCGAGCACCCGGACTGGGCTGAGTACCGCGCGGCCATGGTCGAGCAGGGCAAGTCCCTGCTCCGGGTGACCCCGGAGCGCTGGAGCCCGGTCGCCACCGGCGGCTTCCCCGCCCGCCTCGCCTGACACGGGCTGCCCTGGCGCCGTCCGGGGGCGTCAGCCCAGCTTGTCGAGCCAGTGCCAGATGCCGCCAACATTCGCCTCGGTGCCGCTGATCTTCTCCGTCTTCTCGGCGACCAGCGGGTCGGCGCCGTCGGCCAGCGCCGCGTACCGTGACAGCGTCTGCTCCCGGACCATGGCCACCGCGTGGTCCAGGTCGAGGCCGGCGCTCCGGGCCCGCCGGGTGCCCTCCACCCAGACCGAGATCTCTTCCGCCGACCGGTCCAGGGTCTGCTCCACCTCCGGCACCGGTCCGTAGTGGCTGAACAGCAGCCGCGTCGGCCGCAGCTCGCGGAACTTCTCCAGCGACCCGATGGCCACGTCCAGGTCGAAGTCGGGCGGCGGGGTGGCGGGCCGCAGGTCGCCGGTCTCCTGGATGTAGACGCCCGCGGCGTCCCCGACGTACAGGTCGCCGCTGCCGGAGTCGATCAGGCCGACGTGGTGCTTGGCGTGCCCGGGGGAGTAGTGGCTGTCCAGCCGCCTGCCGTCGCCGAGGTCCACGGTGCCGGTGTCGTCGAGCGCCCGGATCCGGTCGGCGGGGACCGGCGCGAGCGCGCCGAACAGCGTCTCCAGCGCGTCCCCGTAGACCATCTCCGCGCTGGCCATCAGGCGGCTGGGGTCGGCGAGGTGACGCGCGCCCCGCTGGTGGACGACGATCTCGGCCTTCGGGTACATGGCGGCGATGTCGCCGGCGCCGCCGGCGTGGTCCAGGTGGATGTGCGTGACCACCACGGTCGCCAGGTCGTCGGCCCCGACCCCGAGCGAGCTGAGGGCCCGGCGCACGATCGGCGCTGAGGGGGCGGTCCCGGTCTCGACCAGGCACGGGCGGCTGCCCCTGATCAGGTATCCCGCGGTGATTCCCTGGTACCCGGCCATCTTCGTGTCGATCTGGAAGACGTCCTGGCCGAGGTCCGTGATGTCGTCGTCCATCCGGCCATTATGGTCCAGCCGCGGCGGTGATGCGCCTACCCCAATGGCCTCGCCGCGGCGTCAGGGGCCATCCGGCAGCTCGATCCCGTTTGGATCGGGGAGTCCTCCGGGCGGGGAGTCGCCGCCCAGGCTGGGATCGGTCAGCGAGCCGAGATGGCCGTTGACGAACTGGCTGTCGGTCGTCCAGCCGGTGACACCCCACGGATTGTAGACCTCCAGGTGGTCGCCGCTGCGGCCGATGATCACCATCTGGTGGCCCACGCTGCCGTCGGTCACGTCGATTAGCACCGGCTTGCCGGCGTCCACGGCCTGGTTGACCTGGTTGAGCACGCCGGCCCGGTCGGCGGCGCTGTTGAGGCTCTGGTAGTGGTAGGTCGAGCCGGTGGCCGCGCCCAGGTCCTGGTTGGCGAGCGCGGTCCCGCCGACGGGGTACACCACTCCCGCGGTGGAGTCCGGGCTGGGGCCGAGGACGCCGTCGGCGCTCTGGCCCTCGACGTACTGGGACAGGCACATGGTCTGCAGCCGGTTGTCGAAGGCCTCTTCGCTGTCGTCGCCGTGCGCGGTGCCGCCGGTGGTGAGCGACAACATCAGCACCGGATCCACTTCCGCCTGGGCGACGATGGTCGAGGCCGGGACGCAATCATCGTACGAACCCTGGGCGAAGGTGTACTCCGGGTACTGGTTGGTGTTCATGTTCGGGGTGAGGTGGGATGTCAGCCATCCCTGGTCGTCGCCGTGGGGGTGGATCGCGGCGCTGAACGCCTGGACCTGGGCCAGGGTGTGGCCCGCGCCGAGGGCCTGCCATAGGTAGGCGGCCTCCAGC
Source organism: Nocardiopsaceae bacterium (assembly GCA_017354375.1). Taxonomy (GTDB): domain Bacteria; phylum Actinomycetota; class Actinomycetes; order Streptosporangiales; family Streptosporangiaceae; genus Trebonia. Next base: position 5,001 of record JAFMRC010000370.1, read on the forward strand.
GGTGACCGGGCGGCGGCCAGCATCCGTTCGAAGGTGGCCCGCTGCGCGGGGGTCATCTGGTCCAGCTGCATGGACGCCCGCTGCATCTGGGTGTCGGTGAGCAGGGCGCCGTTGGGGCCGTTGGCGGTGGCCAGCTCGATGCTCGAAAGCGCGTCGATGCCGGGGGTGGTGATCAGCTCGGCGCGGGCCTGGCTGGCCAGCTGGGCGAGGACGCTGCTGGCCTGCTGCGCCCGGTCGAGGGCGTGGCTGGCGGCGGCGATCCGGGCGTTGACGCCGTTGGCGGCCGCGTTCTTG
>JAFMRC010000562.1 GCA_017354375.1 Nocardiopsaceae bacterium
CCCCGCGACCACCGCCGCGAACGCGCCCGGGTCCGCGACGTACTGCCGTCCCCGGCGGAACGCCTGGCGGTTGAGCCGGACCTGGACCCCGTTGAGCCCGATCGCCTCCTCGACGGCTTCCGGCGGCAGCGGCAGGGCCCCGGCCTGGAGCGCCACCCCGGCCAGGAACATGTTGGCGAACTGGTCGCTGCCCAGCAGCCGCTCCGACAGCCGGCGGGCGTCGGCGAACACCGCCCGCTCGCCCCGGGTCTGGCCCTTGATCGCCGCCGCGATCGCGTCGGCGTCCGGGAACACCGTGGCGGTGTCGGTCACCATCGCCCCGGTCGGCACCTTCGAGGTGGAGACGATGGCGACTGTGCGGTCGGGGGCGGCCACGGCGAGGTTTTTCGGATCCGCGGCGACCAGGAGGTCGCAGCCGAGGTAGAGGTCGCACTCGCCTTCGGCGGCCTTGCTGCTGAGGGTGCTTACGCTGCTGGCGCCGTCAGTGCCGTCAGCGCCGTTGGCCGCGCTGCCGCGCCTATTGCTGTTATCAGGCGACACCTGTCCGCCGCCCCCGTTGTTGCTGTTATCAGCCAGAGACGGTCTCGAGGACGGAGGGCCGATCTTGACGTCGGAGACGACCGCGCCGCCCTTCTGGGCCATGCCGGTCTGGTCCAGGGTGCGGACCTCGCGGCCGGCGAGCATCGCCGCCGCGGTCAGGACCTGGGAGAGCGTCACCACGCCGCTGCCGCCGATGCCGGTGATCCGGGTGGTGTGGGCACCGGTAGCGCGGGCACCGGTAGCGCGGGCGCTGCCGCGCTTGTTGCTGTTATCACCCGGAGCCGGGCTCGGAGGGGCCAGAGCGGGGTTTGGAAGCTCGGCGGCGTCCAGGTCGGCGGCGGCCGGGCGGCCGGGCCGCTTCGCGTCCGGCACGACGGTCAGGAACGACGGGCAGTCGCCGGCCAGGCAGGAGTAGTCCTTGTTGCACGACGACTGGTCGATCGCCGTCTTGCGGCCGAACTCGGTGTCGCGCGGCTGCACCGACAGGCAGTTCGACTTCGCGCCGCAGTCGCCGCAGCCCTCGCAGATCCGCTCGTTGATCATCACGCGGCGGGCGGGGTCGGGCGCCAGGCCGCGCTTGCGCTTGCGCCGCAGCTCGGTCGCGCACTCCTGGTCGTGGATCAGGACCGTCACGCCGGGGACGCGGCTCAGCTCCCGCTGCGCCTCCTCCAGCCGGTCCCGGTGCCGGACCTGCACGCCCGGGGCCAGCCGGGCCTTGCGGTACCGGCTAGTGTCCTCGGTCGTCACGATGATCCGGCGCACCCCCTCGGCGTGCAGCATCCGGGTGATCTCCGGGACGGACATGACGCCGGCGGGCCGCTGGCCGCCGGTCATCGCGACCGCGGAGTTGTACAGCAGCTTGTAGGTCACGTTCACGCCGGACGCCACGGCCGCGCGGATCGCGAGGCTCCCGGAGTGGTGGAAGGTGCCGTCACCGATGTTCTGCAGCAGGTGCGTGGTGCTCTTCATGAACGGGGCCATGCCGATCCACTGGGCGCCCTCGCCGCCCATCTGGGTCATGCTGGTGACGTCCCCGACCCGGCCGGGATCCATCAGCATCACGAGGGCGTGGCATCCGATGCCCGCGCCGACGGCCGAGCCGTCCGGAACCGCCGTCGAGCTGTTGTGCGGGCAGCCTGAGCAGAAGTACGGGGTGCGGGCGACCAGCGGCAGCAGCGCGTGCCCGCGGCTCGTCCCGGCCTCGCGCGCGGCGCGGGCCTCGTCGCGCTCGGCTC
>JAFMRC010000371.1 GCA_017354375.1 Nocardiopsaceae bacterium
GCGGCGAGGTGCGCGACGTGGGCGCGGGCGCCGGTCGCCGCGGCGGCGGAGACGACGGCCTCGATGCCACGGCGTTCGGCTACCGGGGGGCGGGAGGCGACGAACGCGTCGTAGCTCCCGTCCCGGGGCTTCCTGAGCTCGCCCGGGTCCTCGGCGTGCACGATCAGCGGGACCCCGATGCCGGCGACCCCGGCCATCGCGGAGCGGAGCCCGGCCCGGTCCAGCGGCGGGAAATCGGGGGTGCTGGTGGGCGACAGGAAGCACTTGAACCCGATGGCCCCCGCCCCGGCCAGGGACTTCAGGCCGCCGGCGTTGCCCCCGACGTTGCCGGGGACCGCGCCGCCCCAGAACGCGACATCGACGGCGCACCGGCCCCGGGCCGCGTCGATCTTGGCGCGCAGGGCGTCGACCGTGGTGGTGACCGGGTCGGAGTTCAGCGGCATGTCGCAGATCGTGGTGATCCCGCCGGCCGCCGCGGCGGCGGTGGCGGTCGCGAACCCCTCCCACTCCGCGTGCCCCGGCTCGTTGACGTGCACGTGGACATCGACCAGGCCCGGGAGCAGGGCGAGGTCGCCCAGGTCGACGTCCGCCCCCGCGCCCGCCTCGTAGGGCGCGACCTCCGCGATCGTCCCGCCCGCGACCACGACCGTGGCGGGCCTTACCCCGTCAGGCAAGACCGTTTTCGCCGAACGGATTGTCAGCGACTGCGTCATGTCCCCCCGCCGCCGGCGTCGTGCTGCGCGAAGAAGTCGTCGAGCATCGGCCAGGTGGAGGTCGCGGCGGAACGGCCGGTGAGCACGCCGAGGTGGCCGCCGGGGGCGATCTCGAGCCGGACCTGCGGGGCGTTCGGCAGCAGGTCGCCGACGTGGTGGGCGACGGCGACCGGGACCAGGGCGTCGGCCTGGCCGGCCACGTTCATCACCGGGACGCGGACGTCGGCCAGCCGGACCTCGGTGTTCGGGCCCTGGATCGTGCCGCTGGCCAGCTCGTTGCGGACCGCGAGCCGGTGGTAGAACTGCAGCGTGGCGCGGCCCGGGTAGGCGTACATGCTGTTCATCAGCTCGTCGACGGCCTCCACGTGCGCCAGGAAGTCCCGGTCGTCCCGGTACTTCAGCAGCGTCAGCGGCTTCTTCAGGTAGGTGCGTGGCGAGGTCGCCTTGAACGCGGGGGACAGCAGCCAGCCGGGGGCGCCGCCGAGCACCCGGAACGCCGTCCCGAGGACGTGGCCGCGGGTCAGCCCGGCGACCTTCTGGACCGGCACCAGGACCGGGTGCTTGCTCAGGTCGAACGGGCTCCCGATCATCGCCACCGAGCTCACCGGCAGCGCCGGGTCAATGGCGACGGCGCCGAGCGCGATAAGCCCGCCCATGCACCAGCCGGCCAGGTGGACCGGCTCCCCGCCGGCGTCGGCCGACACCGCCGCGATCGCCCGCGGCAGCACCTCGTTGATCCAGAACTCGAAGCCAAGGTCGCGGTCGGCCCATCCGATCGGCCCGTAATCGACCAGGTAGGCCGGCCGCCCGGTGCTCAGCAGGTGCTCGACCAGCGAGTTGCCGCGCCGCAGGTCGAAGGCGGCGGCCTGTGCCCCCAGCGCCGGGACCAGCAGCACCGGGCGCCCGGCCGCGGGCACGGCGTCGAGCGGCAGGTAACGGTGGACGGTTCGCACGCGCCCGGTGTCGATCACGGTCGAGGGCATCCGCTGCCGGTCCGCCAGCCCGCCGCGGACGACGAAGTCGAACAGGTTCGCCACCGCCCGGCGGTGCTGCCCGATCGCTCGGTCGAGCGAGGACACGGTCTGCGGGACGATCCGCGGCGGCATGCAAAGACGGTAACTCCCGGCCCGGCAAAACGGAACACCCCGCGCCGATGGCCTGCGCCTATCGGGTATGCATATGGGGTGGCCACTTGCGTCGAGATCACGAAGCCGCCGGGCACGGGCTGGGTCGAGCTTCCGGTTCGGACCTACCGGCGTGGCGTCGCCAGCACGGTGCGCGGAACCGATCCGGAACTGGTGGACTGGTCGGTCGAGGCGGCCCGCGAGCTGGCCGGGCCCGACCCCGATCCGGACCTCGTGGCGGACTATGCGGAGCAGCTGGCCAAGCGCACGGTGCTTAGCCGGGAACGCGGCGAGATCGCGCAGCTGGTCTGGTTCCCCGAGCCGGGCGGGCCGCCTGCCGCGGAGATCCACGCAACCTGGCTGATCCACCGCGGGAGCGGGAAACCCAAAGGTGGCGGAAACCCGCTGGTCACGCTCGACCGGCTGGAGGAAATGGCCGGCAAGCCCCGGGAGAGCACCGCCGAGCTCGAGGTGAGCAGGGTGGAACTCGGGTGCGGCCCCGCCATCCGCACCCGCCAGGTCGAGGTGTTCGGGGAGACCACGGGGGACGCGATCGTGCAGATCGAATTCCAGATACCGTGGTCCCGGCTCAAGAACGCGCTCATCATGAACATGTTCTGGGTGCTCGCCGACGACGACCCCGCCCTCGTCAAGATCGCCGACAACACCGCGGAAACCCTCCGCATCGGGTAGCTCACGCCCCCGGGTCCGCCACCCTCGCCAGGAACAGCGGCTCACCGGTCGCCGGGTCGGAGACCAGCATCAGGTAGGGCCGGTTGAACGTGACCGTGCGGGGACTCGCGGGCTCGGCGCCGGCCGCGATGCCGACCGAGGACGCCGCGCTGCCCACCGTGCCCTTCTCGCCGACCTGCAGGGTCGCCGCCTGCTGCACGGACGTGAGGGACGAGGCCTTCGGCGACAGTCCGCTGAAGTCCGCCGACGGCCCGAACGCCTGGCCCATGCCCAGCGCCGTCAGCTCGGCCTTCATCGACCCGGCGGCACTCAGGCTCACCTTCGGCAGCGACACCGCGGCCCAGCCCGGGTTCGGAGTGGTGAGCGCCGGGCCCCGCGCGGTCAGCCCCTTCAGCAACCCGGCTCCCGGCATCGCGCACGCCCCGGCGGAGGCGGGAGGCAGCAGCGCGGTCATCGCGAGCTTGCCGCCCCGGTACGGCAGCGTGACCCCCGTCCAGCCGTCGCCGGTCGCGACCGGGAACGACCCCCCGTTCATGAACCGCGCGCTCACCCGCCGCCCGCCGTGGGCGCTGGTCAGGAACGTCCCGGTGCGCGTCTGCGACGGTTCGAACGGCGTCGCCCACTTCGCGTCCAGGTACAGCGCCGCGGTCAGCACCCAGCCGTCGTCGCGCAGCATGTCCGGCGTGACCAGGCTCGGGATGTGGCCGTGAGTCGCGGCCGAGATCGCGGAGTTGATGTCGTCCGCCGCCGTCGCCGGGTCGGACCGCAGCGGAACCTGGGTCAGCCCCGCCCCGTACCCGGTGGCCGCCGCGTCCAGGTAGGACCGGGTCGGCGTCAGTCCCGGATCCGCCCACACCCGGTTGCTCGCCGCGATCGTGGCGCCGGGCCCGCCGGCCGCGTTCAGGGCGTGGGATCGCGCCCGCAACCCGGCGAGCAGGCCTTTTCCCGTCTCCGGCAGCCGCAGGGCCCGGGCCATCGCGATCGCGGTCCCGCCCCGCGCGCCGAGGTAGGCGAGCCCGAGGGCGGAGGCGAGCGTGCTGGGCGAGAACACCAGGTTGGCGCCGGGTCGCGCTCGGCACCACGAGCCGAGCAGGCCCGTCCCGAAGGCGGTATCCGATATCCCGAACGGATCGGGGCTGCTGGCAGGCTCCCGAACCGCCTGTCCCCGCAGGGTCGTCGTGGTCCGCGCCCGCTGCTGGGTCACCTGCTGGCTCCCTGCTGCCGCGCACCCGCCCGCCATGGCCACGACTGCAACCGCCGCCGTCGCCGCGAGGGCGCTCCTGATGTTCCGCATGCCTCTTTGGACGCGCCGGCCTCACCCGCCGGTTGCGTCCCCCGGTTAACGGAACGGTCACGCTGTTTGCCCCCGCGCCGTAACGCTATTTCCCGCCAGCGCGGCACGTCCCGGAAGCGGATCATCCGGGATTAGTCCTATCGTGCCGTCCATGGACATGCTGCTCATCGGCGGCCTGTGGCTCGACGGGTCCGCCTGGGACAAGGTCGTGCCCGCCCTTGAGGAACTCGGCCACCATCCCGTGCCGCTGACCCTGCCGGGGCAGGGCGACGGGGCCGCGTCCGCGACGCTGGACGACCAGGTGGCGGCGGTGCTCGCCGCCGTGGACGCGGCGCCGGGGAAGCCCGTGGTGGTGGGGCATTCCGCGGCCAGCACGCTGGCCTGGCTGGCCGCGGACGCGCGACCGGAACGCGTCGCCAGGGTCGTCCTGGTCGGCGGCTTCCCGTCCGCCGACGGGAAGCCGTACGCGGACTTCTTCGAGATCGCCGGCGGCGTCATGCCGTTCCCGGGGTGGGGTCCGTTCGAGGGGCCGGACTCCGCCGACCTGGACGAGGCGGCCAGGCGGGCCATCGCCTCCGCCGCGATTCCCGTGCCCGAGGGGGTGGCCAGGGGCGTGGTGCGGTTCGCCGACGAGCGGCGGTTCGACGTCCCTGTCACGGTGGTGTGCCCCGAGTTCACGCCCGCCGACGCCCGGGAGTGGATAGACGGTGGTCAGGTGCCCGAGCTCGCGAAGTCCAGGCACGTCGACCTCGTCGACATCGGCTCCGGCCACTGGCCGATGTTCACCAGGCCGGCCGACCTGGCCCGGCTCCTGGCCGTGGTGGCATCAGAGGCCTAACCGGTGCAGCGGGCCGAGGTCCGCGTGGAGTTTTCTGGCACCTATAGTACAAAAAAGCTCCACAGGGATATGAGGAGCGCTGGAATCACTCGCCTTGGGCTGCGAGGCGGCGGGCGACGGACTCGCAGAGGGTCACGGCGTCGGCGACGCAGCCATAGTCCACGTTCTGCGGGGTGTCGGAGTACAGGTGGTAGTTCGGCAGCAGCTTCTGGTCGTCCACCGATACCAGGGTGGCGGCGCGGAACCCGTAGTGGTTCGGGATGCAGCCGTCGGTGCTGTTCCGGGACCGCAGGCCGCGTAGCAGCGTGATCCCGGTGTCGCGCGCGCAGCGCTCGACCAGGTCCTTGAACGGCGCGTCGTAGTCGTGCATCCGCACGGTGCCCTCGCCCTCCAGCATGACCAGCCGCCCGGAGCCGACGGTGTCGAGCGTCAGGAACCAGGTCCGGTCCGGGTCGAACTCGCCGAAGTGCGCCTCGGCGTACCCCCGGATGCCCTGCTGCAGCGCCTCCTCGGCGCCGGCCGACACGAGCAGCACGCGCAGCCCCTCGACGGGCCTGGCGCGCAGCCGCCGGGCGAGGACGAGCGCGGCGGCGACCCCGCTG
>JAFMRC010000372.1 GCA_017354375.1 Nocardiopsaceae bacterium
GTGGCGGGCTTCGCCCCCGGCGACCGCGTGGCCTGGTCCTCCAGCGTCTCGGGCAGCTACGCCGAGCAGGCGATCGTGTCGGCCGGCAACGCGGTGCCGGTCCCGGACGGCGTCGGGCTCGACGTGGCGGCGGCCGCCATGATCCAGGGCATGACCGCGCACTACCTGTGCTACAGCACCTTCCCCGTCTCCGAAGGCGACGTCGCCGTGGTGCACGCCGCCGCGGGCGGGGTCGGGCTGCTCCTCACCCAGCTGGTGAAGAAGCGCGGCGGCATCGTCGTCGCCACCACCTCCACCACCGCCAAGGCGGAGCTGGCGCGGGGGGCCGGCGCCGACCACGTCACCGGCTACGGCGAGTTCGCCGAGGCGGCGAAGAGGGCCAGCGGAGGGCGCGGCGCCGACGTGGTGTACGACGGCGTCGGCAAGGACACGTTCGACGACAGCCTGGCCGCGCTGCGGCCCCGCGGCATGATGGTGCTCTACGGCGGCGCCAGCGGCCAGGTCCCCCCGTTCGACCTGCAGCGGCTGAACACCGGCGGCTCGCTGTTCATCACCCGCCCCACCCTCCCCAGCTACGTCGCGGACCGGGACGAGCTGCTGTGGCGGGCCGGGGACCTGTTCGGCTGGATCTCCGGCGGCGAGCTGGACGTGGCGATCGGCGCCACCTACCCCCTCGCCGACGCGGCCCGCGCCCAGGAAGACCTCGCCTCCCGCCGCACCACCGGCAAGCTCCTGCTGATCCCGTGACCGGAAGGCCGTTCCAGGAGCCGGGAGCGGGGACAGGCGCCACTATCCGTTAGGGATGATGGGGTGCGGGTTCCGGGTTGCCAGTCACCGGCGAGTCCGACGCGCGCGTCGGCAAACCCGGGAGCCGATCATGAGTCACCCGGGTTATCAGCCGTACACTCGGGTCATTCACCGATAGGCGCCCGCACCGCATGAACATGAGGGAGAGCACGCCGTGACCATGCTGGAGCACATCGAAGGCCCGCAGGATCTCAAGAAGCTCTCCGCCGATGAGCTGCGCATGCTGGCCAGCGAGATCCGCGACGTCCTCGTGGAGACGTGCACGCGGCTGGGCGGTCACCTGGGGCCGAACCTCGGGGTCGTGGAGCTGACGATCGCGATGCACCGCGTGTTCGACTCGCCCCGGGACAAGCTGGTCTTCGACACCGGCCACCAGTCCTACGTGCACAAGCTGCTGACGGGGCGGCTCGCCGACTTCGGCTCGCTCAAGCAGGGGGGCGGCCTGTCCGGCTATCCCAGCCGCAGGGAGTCCGAGCACGACCTGGTGGAGAACTCGCACGCCTCCACCAGCCTGTCCTACGCCGACGGGCTCGCGAAGGCCTTCACGATACGGGGCGAGCGCGACCGCACGGTCGTCGCGGTGATCGGCGACGGCGCGCTGACCGGCGGCATGGCCTGGGAGGCGCTGAACAACATCGCCGTCGCGCGGGACTCCCGCCTGGTCATCGTGGTGAACGACAACGGCCGCTCCTACCAGCCGACGATCGGCGGCGTGGCCCGTCACCTGGCCGCGGTCCGGGTCAGCCAGCGCTACGAGCACGTGCTCGATCGCATCAAGACGACGGTTACCAATACCCCGCTGGTCGGCAGCCCGCTGTACGGGGCGCTGCACGGCGCCAAGAAGGGCCTGAAGGACTTCCTGCAGCCGCAGGTGCTGTTCGAGGATCTTGGCATCAAGTACATCGGCCCGATCGACGGGCACGACGAGGCGCTGGTCGAGTACGCGCTGCGCCGCGCCAGCGAGTACGGCGGGCCGGTGCTGGTGCACGTGATCACCCGCAAGGGCTTCGGCTACCCGCCTGCCGAGCAGGACGAGCAGGATCAGATGCACCAGGTCGGCCCGGCGCCGAAGAGCCCGCCCGCCTCGGGCGCGCCCAAGGCCAGGGACTGGACCGACGTGTTCGCGGACGAGATGGTCGCGATCGGCGCCCGCCGCCCGGACGTGGTCGCGATCACCGCCGCGATGCTGTACCCGGTCGGCCTCGCGCCGTTCGCCGCGGCCTATCCCGACCGCGTCTACGACGTCGGCATCGCCGAGCAGCACGCGATGACCAGCGCCGCCGGCCTGGCGATGGGCGGGCTGCACCCGGTGGTGTCGCTGTACTCGACGTTCCTCAACCGGGCGTTCGACCAGCTGCTGATGGACGTGGCGCTGCACCGGCTGCCGGTGACCGTCACCCTGGACCGGTCCGGCGTCACCGGCCCGGACGGCGCCAGCCACAACGGCATGTGGGACGGCTCGATCCTGCAGGCGGTTCCCGGCTTGAGGGTCGCCGCGCCCCGGGACGGCAGCCGGATCGCCGAGCTGCTGAACGAGGCCGTCGAGGTCAGCGACGGGCCGACCGTGCTGCGCTGGCCCAAGGGCAAGGTGGGCGCCGAGGCCGAGGCGGTCGGGAAGCTGGGCGCCATGGACGTCCTGTGCTCGCCGGGTGACGGGCTGGGGGCCGACGTGCTGCTGCTCGGCGCCGGGCCGATGTCCGTCACCTGCGTCGACGTCGCGAAACGGCTCGAAGGCCACGGCATCGGCGTCACCGTCGTCGACCCGCGCTGGATCAAGCCGGTCGATCCCGCCGTCGCCGACGCGGCCCGCCGGCACCGGCTGGTGGCGGTGGTGGAGGACAACGGGCGGGCCGGGGGCTTCGGGGACGCGGTGTGCCGCCTGCTGCGGGACTGCGACGACCAGACGCCGGCGGTGACGTTCGGGCTGCCGCAGGAGTTCCTTGAGCACGGGTCGCGGGACGCGATCCTGGAGGCCGCCGGGCTGAGCGCGCAGCACCTGGCGCGGCGGCTCACCGAGGCGGTGGCGCGGCACGCGCCCAGTGGTTCCCCCGATGGGCCCAGTGGTTCGCCCGACGCCCCGGGCGGTTCCCCCGATGCCGCTCGCGTTCCGGGGGAAGTTCCGGAGGAACGGCTGCCAGAGTAACCTTCGATGGGTGGCCCCGGTAGTCCCGGTAGCCTTCCGTAGCCCCCGGTAGCCCTCCGTAGCCCCCGGACGAAGGATGAGAATGTTGCGAGTCGCCGTGGTGGGATCCGGGCCGGCCGGCCTGTACACCGCCGAAGCCCTGGTCAAGCAGTCCGCCGCGCTTCCCTCGCCGGTCCGCGTGAAGATCGACGTGCTGGACCGGCTGCCCACGCCGTACGGGCTGGTCCGCTACGGCGTCGCCCCCGACCACAAGTCGATCAAGTCGATCGCGAACTACCTGCGGCGGGTGCTGGAGAGTTCCGACGTGCGGTTCCTCGGCGGCGTGCACGTCGGCACCGACGTCACCCGGCGTGACCTGCTGGACGCCTATGACGCCGTGGTGTACGCCACCGGCGCGATGCGTGACCGGCGCCTGGGGATCGGCGGCGAGGACCTGCCGGGGTCGCACGCGGCGACGGACTTCGTGAACTGGTACTGCGGCCACCCCGACATGGATCCCTCCGCGTTCAGCCTCGACGCCGAGTCCGTCGCGGTGATCGGCGTCGGGAACGTCGCGGTGGACGTGGCGCGGATCCTCGCCCGTGACGTCGGGGAGCTGGCGCCGACGGACATCCCCGAGCCGGTGCTGGACGCGCTGCGCGCCAGCAAGGTCCGCGAGGTGCACGTGATCGGCCGCCGCGGCCCCGCGCACGCCAAGTTCACCACGAAGGAGATGCGCGAGCTCGGCGAGCTGCCCGGCGTCGCCGTGTCGGTCGATCCGGCGGAGATGGCGCTGACCGGCGGGTTCGACCTGTCGGATTCGTCGGCGTCGCTGGCCGCGTCCGACCGCCGGGTGCGCGGCAACCTGGTCGCGATGAACCAGTGGCTGGCCGCGCAGGAGGCCGAGGGGGCTGTCGGCCCGGGATCCGGGGCTGTCGGCCCGGGATCCGGGGCTGCCGGGCCGGGGTCCGGGGCTGTCGGGGTTGCCGGGCCGGGGCCCGCGCGCCGGCTGCGGGTCCGCTTCTGGTTGCGGCCGGTCGAAATCCTCCCATCTCCCTCCGGAACGGTTCGCGGCGTCTGCGTCGAGCGCACCCGCCTGTCCCGTGACGGCAGGCTGGAGGGCACGGGGGAGACCTCGACGATCGAGGCGCAACTGGTGCTGCGCTCGGTGGGGTACCAGAGCGTGCCGCTGGAAGGGGTTCCGTTCGACGAGCGGTCGAGCACGGTGCCGCACTCGGCTGGCCGGGTGCTCGGGCCGGATGGCGCGCCGTTGCCCGGTGAGTACGTGTCGGGCTGGCTGAAGCGCGGCCCGACCGGCGTCATCGGGACGAACAAGGCGGATGCCGCCGAGACGGCCCGGTCGCTGCTCGCCGACCTGGCCGGAGGCCCGGACCCCTCCGCCGCGGACGGCTCGGTGCCGCGGCCCGGCCTGCTCAGGTTCCGCGATTCCTGCCCCGGCTCCGGATCTGGTTCCGGTTCCGGTTCCGGCTCTGGTTCCGGCTCCGGCTCCGGCGAACCGGAGGCTGGATCGCCGCTAGCCGGCCTGCTGGCCGGACGGGGCGTCGCGCCGGTGTCCTACGAGGACTGGCTGCGCGTCGAGGCCGCTGAGGCGTCCCTGGCGGCGGAGCTGGGCCGCGGCGAGCGCGTCAAGCTTCCCGGCCGCGACGCCCTCTGGGGAGCCGTCGGCCGGGGTTAGCCGCGGCGGTTAGCCGCCGCGCCTCGCGCGCCCGGATCCGGGCTAGTACTGGCTCCGCCAAATGTCGTACCCCCGCCGTATGGTTGGAATGTAAGTTCGATCTGCGTAGTGGGAGGGTTGCCATGACCGAACAGCGTGCGAAGGCGGGCGAGAAGACGCTGCTCGACCTGCTGAGCGAGGGGGACATCGCCGGGCTGGAGAAATCGCTAGGCCTGAGCCCTGGCGAATTCGAGCGCATCATGCTCGACGAGCCCGACGTCGATGACGAGCTCCGTGAGGATGAAGACGAGTTCCGTGAGGAGGACGACGACGAGGGCTGGGATGACGACGAGGAGGACTGGCTGCCGCGGCCGGAGTGGCTGCACCCCGAGTGCCGGAGCGTCTGCTCGGCCCTGGAGCTCGGCACCTGCTGCAAGTACCCGGACAACCCCCTGGTCCAGGTCGCGGTGGACCTGGCCGGCTCCGCCGAGGCGGCGGTGGGCCGGATCGGCGAGGTCAGCTGCGAGCGGGCCGGGGCCGAGCTGGCGCACTGCTTCCGGCTGATTCCCGGGCTGCTCGCGCAGGTCCACGCGATCCTGCCGCGGCTGAACCAGGTGGCCCTCGCGCAGCTGCTCTGCCCGGTCGGCGCGCTGACCCGC
>JAFMRC010000029.1:0-11724 GCA_017354375.1 Nocardiopsaceae bacterium
TCCCGGCGGTGGCAGGCCGTCGGGGGCGGGCACGAGCTCGCGTCCCGGGAGCAGCCCGCGTTCGGGCGGCGGTCCCAGCAGCGCTCCGAGCAGGCCCGGTGGACGGGGCCGCGGCGGTGGCACCGCCGGCGCGTTCGGGCGTCCTGGCGGCAAGCCGAGCCGCGGTCGCAGGTCCAGGAAGCAGCGCAGGCAAGAGTTCGACAACATGCAGGCGCCATCGGTCGGCGGCGTCCAGGTTCCGCGCGGCAACGGGCAGGCCATCCGGCTGTCCCGCGGCGCGAGCCTGAGCGACTTCGCCGACAAGATCGGCGCCAACCCGGCCAGCCTGGTGCAGGTGATGTTCCACCTCGGCGAGATGGTGACGGCCACCCAGTCGGTGAACGACGAGACGCTGCAGCTGCTCGGCGCCGAGCTGAACTACAACGTCCAGGTCGTCTCCCCGGAGGAGGAAGACCGGGAGCTGCTGGAGTCGTTCGACATCGAGTTCGGCGAGGACGAGGGCGACGAGGGCGACCAGAAGCCCCGCCCGCCGGTCGTGACCGTCATGGGCCATGTCGACCACGGCAAGACCAAGCTGCTGGACGCGATCAGGCACACCAACGTGGTGGCCGGCGAGGCCGGCGGCATCACCCAGCACATCGGCGCCTACCAGGTGACCACCGAGGTCGACGACGAAGAGCGGAAGATCACCTTCATCGACACCCCGGGTCACGAGGCGTTCACCGCGATGCGCGCCCGCGGTGCGAAGACCACCGACCTGGCGGTCCTGGTCGTCGCCGCGGACGACGGCGTGAAGCCGCAGACCACCGAGGCGCTGAACCACGCCCAGGCGGCCGACGTCCCGATCGTGGTGGCGGTCAACAAGATCGACAAGGAGGGTGCCGACCCGCAGCGGGTCCGCGCCCAGCTGACCGAGTACGGCCTGGTGGCCGAGGAGTTCGGTGGCGACACCCAGTTCGTGGACGTGTCCGCGACCAAGGGGATGGGCATCGAGGACTTGCTGGAGTCGATCGTCCTGACCGCGGACGCCGCGCTGGACCTGCGGGCCAACCCGGAGCAGGACGGGCAGGGAGTCGCGATCGAGGCCCAGCTCGACAAGGGCCGCGGCCCGGTGGCGACCGTGCTCGTGCAGCGCGGCACGCTGCACGTCGGCGACTCGATCGTCTGCGGCGAGGCCTACGGCCGCGTCCGCGCGATGCTCGGCGACAACGGCGAGAACGTCAAGGAGGCGCCGCCGTCCCGCCCGGTGCAGGTCCTCGGTCTCACCGCGGTGCCGAAGGCCGGGGACAACTTCCTCGTCGTCTCCGACGACCGTGTCGCCCGCCAGATCGCCGAGCGCCGCGAGGCCCGCGAGCGGACCGCCCAGTTCGCCCAGCGCCGCCGCCGCGTCACGCTGGAGGACCTGGAGTCGGTGCTGAAGGCCGGCGAGCGCCAGGAACTCCTGCTGATCGTCAAGGGCGACGTGTCCGGTTCGGTGGAGGCCCTGGAAGACGCGCTGGTCAAGATCGACGTTGGCGAGGAGGTGGGCCTGCGGGTCATCAGCCGCGGGGTCGGCGCGATCACGCAGGACGACGTCAACCTGGCCATCGCCTCGGACGCGGTCATCATCGGGTTCAACGTCCGCCCGGCCGGGCGGGCCGGGGAGGCCGCGCAGCGCGAGGGCGTGGATATCCGCTACTACTCGGTCATCTACCAGGCGATCGACGAGATCGAGGCCGCGCTCAAGGGCATGCTCAAGCCCGAGTTCGAGGAGGCCCAGCTCGGCACGGCGGAGATCCGGGAGGTCTTCCGGGTGCCGCGGATCGGCAACGTCGCGGGCTGCATCGTCCGGTCCGGGACGATCAACCGCAACAGCAAGGCGCGGCTGATCCGGGACGGCGTCGTGGTGTCGGACAACCTCACGGTCGAGTCGCTCCGCCGGTTCAAGGACGACGTGACCGAGGTCCGCGAGGGCTTCGAGTGCGGTATCGGCATCGGCTACAGCGACGTCAAGGTCGAGGACGTGATCGAGACGTTCGAGATGCGGGAGAAGCCTCGCGCCTAGCCAACTCGCCTAACCAGCCCACACCCAGCCGACCCAGCACCTAGCCGACGTGTACATAGCTGCGCTGACACTCGACGTGCTGCTTGGCGACGTCCGCTCCCTGAAGCAGAAGCGGGGCGTCGTCAGGCCGCTCGTCGCGGAGTTGCGGCGCCGGTTCCCCGGCGTCGCGGTGGCCGAGACCGGCCACCTTGACCTGCACCGGCGGGCCGAGATCGGCGTGGCGGCGGTGTCCGCCACCGCGCGAAACGCGGCCGAGGTGCTCGACGAGTGCGAGCGCCTGGTCGCGGCGCGGCCGGAAATCGAGCTGCTGTCGGCACGACATCGGCTCTTCAACGAAGAGGAGTGACGGACCATGGACGCTCCGCGGACGCGGCGCCTCGCCGAGCGGATCGCCAAGATCACCGCGGGGATGCTCGAGCAGAAGATCAAGGATCCGCGACTCGGCTTCGTCACCGTGACGGAGGCGCGGCTCACCAGCGACCTGCGCGAGGCGACCGTGTTCTACACGGTGTACGGCTCGGAGGCCGAGCAGGAGGACACCCGGGCCGCGCTGAAGAGCGCGACCGGCGTCATCCGCTCCGAGATCGGCAGGCTGCTCGGGCTGCGCCATACCCCGTCGCTGACGTTCGTCGCCGACGCGCTGCCGGAAAGCGCCCGCCACATCGAGGACCTGGTGGAGACCGCGAAGAAGGCGGACGAGGAGCTCGCCCGATCCCGCGAGGGCGCGCAGTGGGCGGGCGATCCCGACCCGTACCGCAAGCCCGCCGAGGACGAGTGGGACGAAGACGACGAATGGAATGAAGGTGACGACGAGGACGCCGAAGACGGCGAGGACGGGTGACGTGCCCGCTGGCCCCGCTGCCCCGGGGGGACTCGTCATCGTCGACAAGCCCTCCGGGATGACCTCCCACGACGTCGTCGCCCGGATCCGCCGCCTGGCCGGCACCCGCCGCGTCGGCCACGCCGGCACCCTCGACCCGATGGCGACCGGCGTCCTGGTCGTCGGCGTGGAGAAGGCCACCCGCCTGCTCGGGTACCTGACGCTGACCGAGAAGGAGTACGCGGCGACGGTCAGGCTCGGCCAGTCGACCACCACCGACGACGCGGAAGGCGAGCCGAGCGGCGGCAGCCCCGCCGACGGCGTCACGGAAGAGGCCATCGCGGCGGAGGTCGCCAAGCTCACCGGCGAGATCATGCAGGTCCCGCCCCGCGTGAGCGCGATCAAGGTCAACGGCCAGCGGGCGTACAAACTGACCCGGACCGGAGCGGCGCCCGAGCTGAAGCCGCGGCCAGTCACCGTGGAAGAGTTCAGAGTCACCACTATCCGTTATGTAGGCAAATTTCTGGATTTTGAGGCCGTGATCCGGTGCTCGAGCGGTACCTACATCCGGGCGCTCGCCCGCGACCTGGGTGCGGCCCTCGGCACCGGCGGGCACCTGACCTCCCTGCGCCGGACCCGGGTGGGGCCGTACCGCGAGGCGGACGCCACAACCCTCCACGATTTGTCCGAACGGATGGTGGTGACTCCCCTCGCGGACGCCGCTGCCGCGGCGTTTCCACGAATCGCTCTCGATGAGGCCGACGCGGGCCGGCTGTCCCACGGCATCCGGGTCGGCGTCCCGGAGGGTGCGCCGCCCGGGACCGCCGACGCCCCGGTCGCCGCGTTCGCCCCCGACGGATCGCTGATCGCCCTGGTAGCAACGGATTCGGGCCGCCTCCGCCCCCTCGCGGTCTTCGCGTCCTCCTAGTCTCGCGTCTCGCGTCTCGCGTCTCGCGTCTCGCGTCTCACGGCGGGATGAAAGTGCCGTTGCTACGGCTCTAGCCGTAGCAACGCGCCGTTGATGCCGGGTCAATACTCGAACTGGAGGGTGTAGAGGCCGCCGCCGCCGCGGTCTACCGCGTACACGATGCCGTCGGCGGTCACGTAGACGTCGTTGATCTGGATCGCGCCGGCCTCGCTGCCGGGCGGGGCGGGCGGCACGTACGCGGCGACCTCGCGCGGCTGGAACGCGTTGGTGATGTCGAAGGCCCGAACGCCGGCGTTGAAGAAGGAGCCGAACACGATCTCGTCGCTGCGCCAGGACCAGTCGAACGGCTGGTTCTCGTGCAGGTTGTGCGCCCCGAACCGGCCGCCGCGGCGCGCGTACTCACTCACGGGCGGCATCGGCGCGCTGCTGATGATCAGCGGTGACTCCTCGTGGCTCGCGTCGGCGAACCAGAGCAGCTTGGGGTAGTCGGCGGCGTGGTCGTGGACGGTCTCGTCGCTGATCGCCAGCAGGTTCCGCGACGGCAGCGGCAGCACGGTGTGGGTGAACCCGGGCATCGGCGGGTGGTAGTCCAGGCGGGAGACGAGCCGCGGCGCGGCCGGGTCGGCGATGTCCAGGATTATGACGCCGCCGTCGAGGTAGCCGACGTAGGCGCGGTCCGGCCGCTCCGGGTCGATGTTGATGTTGTGCGCGCGGAACCCGGCGTCGAACCGCTCGTGCCGGATCGGTGGCGGGCAGTCGTCGCCGGCCTGGGTGCCCGGCAGCCACCACCGGGCAACCTCCCGCGGGCGGTCCGGGCGTGACAGGTCGATGATCACCGGGAACTGGTCGTCCAGGTTGTGGGTCGGCCGCGAGTCTCGCGTGCCCGTGCTCAGGTACGCGTACCGCCCGCCGGTGTACCCGACCCAGTGGGTGCCCCGGGAGTGCGGGCCGGACATGTCGAGCTCGCCGATCAGCTTCGGGTCGGCGGGATCCTGGCTGAGGTCGAAGACGTCGATGCCTGCGGGCCGCTGGCCGGGCTCGCGTACCTGGTAGGCGACGAGCAGCAGGTCGTCCCCGAGCGCGAGGGAGTTCGACCGGACGCGGGCGTGCGGCAAGAGGGTTTGCTTCAGCAGCGCCGGGCTGGCCGGGTCGGTGACGTCCAGCACGCTGAAGTTCACGGGGCCGCGCTCGTGGGCCACGTAGAGGTACTTCCGGCCCGCCCGGGGCAGTAGCGCTATGCCCTCGCCGCAGTGGCCGCGGCCGGCGAGGTCGTGCTGGCCCAGCAGCCGCATCCCATATGATTCCATGCCGCCTCCCATCAAATCATCTTCTATCATCATTGGATAGTGAGAGTCGCCGGGAGGGCCAGTGAGCGCACGCAGCGGAGAAGTGGGAATCATCGGCCTGGGGACGATGGGCGGGCAGATCGCCGCCCACCTGCTCGCGGCGGGGTACCAGGTGACGGGACGGGACGTCGCGGCGGACCGCGCCGACGCGCTCGCCGCCCTCGGCGGGATCCGTGCGACGTCGGCGGCGGACGCGGCGGCCCGCGCGGAGGTGGTCATCGTGTCCCTGCCGTCGGTGCGGGCGTTCACCGACGTCGTCCGGGGACCGGGAGGGATCGCGGAGGCGGCACGGCCGGGCCTGGTCGTGATCGAGGCCAGCACGCTGCCCCTCGACGTGAAGCAGGAAGCGCGCCAGGTGCTCGCCGACCGCGGAGCCGTGCTGCTCGACTGTCCCATCAGCGGCACGGGCGCGCAACTGCGCACGAAGGACGTCGTTGTCTACGCCAGCGGTGATCCAGCGGCGCTGGACCGAGTCGCGCCGGTACTCGCCGGGTTCTCGCGCGACGTGATCGGCATCGGGGCGTTCGGCAACGGGACGCGGCTGAAGCTAGTCGCGAACTTGCTGGTCGCGATCCACAACGTCGCCGCGGCCGAGGCCCTGCTCCTGGCGGAAAGGGCCGGGCTCGACCCGCACGCCGCGCTGGCCGCGCTGACGGCCGGCGCGGGCACCTCCCGGATGCTCGAGGTCCGCGGGCCGCTCATGGCCGAGGGGTCTTACGGCGCCGCGTCGATGGCGGTACGGACGTTCCAGAAGGATCTCGACATCATCTCCGGTTTCGCGCGTGACCTGGGCTGCCCAGCACCGGTGTTCGGCGCCGCCGCGCAGGTACACCTGGCCGCGCTCGCGCAAGGACACGGCGACGACGACACCGCCAGCGTGTTCGCGGTCCTGCGGCGGCTGGCAGGCGGCACCTGAAGCGCAGGCATGGCTGCGATGGTCTCGTTGCTGCTGCCGGATCGTGTACGTAGCTGCACCGTTGCTGTCGCCAGGGTGTATGCGCTGGTCTAGTTACGTACACTGCGGGGCGGCGTCAATGGCGCCATTGCTGTTGCCGGGCCGAGGGCGCATTTTATAGTGATTTGACCGTCGCAGTATGATTGGGTGGCGAGTTGCGAGGGGCACTGAAGCAGGGGACTTCAATGTCTGGAAGCAGGAGGCAGCCGGTGAGGCCACGCGACTTGGTGATGTCGCACCTGAGGGCCGTGGGCGAGGTCAGGGAACCGGGTGGCCTGGCAAGTACCGCGCTCGCGGAAGCGGTCGGTTATCCCGGCTCAAGCGTGGCGTTCGCGCAGTTGCTGTCGGGGATGGAACGGTCCGGCCTGATCGAGCGGGAGGTCCGGGGCAGGCGGACGTACCGGATCGCGCTGGCTCCGTCCGCGGCGTCGGCCCACGCCCCCGGCGTGCCCGGTGCCCACGCCCCCGATGATGCCTCCGCCCCCGTCGGGCGCTCCGCGTCTGTCGGCGGCCCCGCGCCCGCTGGCGGCCCCGCGCCCGTTGGAGGATTCCCGGATTTCGCTTCGGTTCCTGGCTCCGCTGCCGAGGACCGGATTCCCGGTTCGCCGCCGGGTCCCGCCGTCGGCGTCGATTACGACGAGCTGGCCAGGCGCCTGCTGGTCGAGGTGGTACGCCGGATCGCCGTCACGACCGAGTCGGCTCCCGGCCCCGCGGGGGAGGGCTCAGGCCTCGCGCGAGAAGGTTCCGGCGCCGCGCTGGAGGGCCGCGATCCCGAGCGGGCGGCTTCTGACGTCGCGCGGGAGGGCTCTGGCATCGCGCAGGAAGGCGCTGGCTCTGCGCGGGAGGGCGCTGGCTCCGCGCGGGAGGGTTCTGACGTCGCGCGGGAGCACGCCGACCTCGCCCGGACCGTGACCAGCCTGCGGCGGAAGCTCGCGAGCGCGGAGGCGCGGCAGCGGCGGCTGCGGGCAGAGAACACGAGGCTGCGTGCACTGCTCGCCGCGACGCGGCGGAGCCTGGCCGAGCAGCAGCACCTGGCCGCCGCCGAGGGTCAGCGAGCCGTCCGGGAAGCGGGGCCTCAATCTACCCGGGAACCTGGAGGCCAGCCCGTCCAGCCGGATGCCGGAGCGGCGCGATTGCTTGAGCACCTGCTGGCCTCGCTGCGCGGCGAAGCCGCACCCGGCCAGAGTGCATAAGCCGACGACAACGGGTCGGCTTCTTCTTCCACCCGCACGAGGCATCCGCCCCGCGCTACTTGCACCCGGAGCCCAAGCTTACGTCTAACCTTCTCGGTTGCTTATTCAAATGCCACTTTCATGAAAAATGGGGATTTTGGGGAAGTTGGATGATGGGACGCGGCGCGCGCTCTCCGAGTTCGAACACTCGTGTGGAACATAGGTGCTGATATACAGCACCTATGTTCCACACAAACGCCTGTTCCCTGGCCCGGGATCCCGGGAGGTACCCTCCTCACCGCGCATGAAGGCCGCAACCGACGGGATGTCGGCCAAACTAATGACCGTTTTGACGGAGCCGGGTGGGTCACGGGCGGGGGATCGGGGATGGGGTCGGTCCCGCGTGGAGTTTTTCTGCGTATAGAGTGCAAAAAAACTCCACAGTGGTGTGAAGGTGATCGCGTAGATACCAGGCGCGGGTATTGATCGCGGGATTCCGACGACAGGACGGCAGGGCTATCTGGCGGTTCAGGGAGAAGCTGGCGCGCTCGTGCCCCGGAGGCGGCAAGGCGGTCTGCCCCAAGCGGGCGGTGTCAATGATGGTGATATGATCTAATCATATATATTGCGATGGGAAGAGGCGGCACGAAGAGGCAGCGCGGAGAGATCGTGCGGTGAGTGAGAGGGAACCCGTGGTGGAGGGAAACCCGGTGAGCGGGAGGGAAGGGCGATGAGTTCGCGGAGGCTTGGCTGGGGGATCGTCGGGTCCGGCCGGATTGCCGGGTCGCAGATCGCTCCCGCGATCACGGCGTCCCCGAACGGCAGGCTGGTCAGCGTCGTCAGCCGGGACCGGGCGCGGGCCGAGGAATTCGCCCAGGCCCACGGCGCGGCGAACGCTCTCGACGATTACGCGAAGATGCTCGCCGATCCGGCGGTGGACGCCGTCTACATCGCCACGCCGAACGCCCTGCATGCCGACCAGGTGATCGCCGCGGCCCATGCCGGCAAGCACGTGCTCTGCGACAAGCCGCTGGCCCTGACGGTCGCGGACGCGCGCCGGTGCGTCGAGGAGTGCCGCGTCGCCGGAGTGCGACTCGGCATCACCTTCCAGACCCGGTATCACGATGGGCTCGCGGAAGCGGCGAAGATGGTGCGCGACGGCGGGATCGGCAAGGTGGTCGTGGCCGAGGTCACCATGAGCGGGGGCCGCAACCTGCCGAAAGGGTGGCGGACGGATCCCGGGCTGGCCGGGCTCGGGACGCTCAACAACATCGGCGTGCACGCCTTCGACGTGCTGCGCTACCTGCTCGGCTCCGAGGTGACCGAGGTGGTCGCCATGACCGATTCGGAACCCGGGTACCGCATCGACACCACCGCGCTGGTCCTGCTCCGCTTCGGATCCGGCACGATCGCGTATGTCCACGTGAACCAGTCCGCCCCGCACGCCCGCGACGACATCGTGCTCTATGGCAGCGAGGGCCGGGTGCTGGGCGCCAACCTCTCCCGGCCCGAGCGGGACGGGACGCTGACCTTCACCACCGCGGAGGGAGAACGCTCGATGGCCGCCGGGTCGCGCGACGCGTACCGTCGGGTCATCGAGGCGTTCGCCAATGCCGTCATCGAAGGCCGCGATCCCAGCCCGTCGGGAGAAGACGGCGTGCGCAGCGTGGAACTGACCACGGCGATCGCCGAGGCGATCCGGGAACGCCGCGTGGTCGCGCTGCCGGGGTAATCCCGGACATCATCCCCGCGCCCGGCACATCACGTCCGGCATATCGCGTCCTGGCACATCGTGTCCCGGCACATCATGAAGGAGGAAGAGCCCGTGGGAAAGCCGTTCCACACCGCGCACCGCTGGGAGCTCGAGTGGCAGGACGACGTTGACGTCCTGTCGCTGCGCGGCGGCGTCCAGGTCAAGGTGTTCTACGAAGACCCCGAACTGGGCGTCGCCGACATGCTCATCAAGTTCCCGCCCGGGTACGTCGAGCCGGAGCACGCGCACGAGAGCAGCCACTCGATCGTCGTGCTCGAGGGAGTCCAGATCGTGAACGGCGTGCACCTGCACCCCGGCGACTACGTGTGGGCCGCCGGACCAGAGCCGCATGGCCCGTACGAGTACCCGGAGGGCTGCGTTGTGTTCGCCTCGTTCCGCGGCCTGTCTTCCCGCCACCGCTACCAGGGCTCCCCAGCCGGCGAGATCTGACCTCATCTCCCGGGCTTCGGCGATGGGGGCGTTGCTGTCGTAGGGCGGGCTTCTCGAGGCGGGTGCAAACGCTTGCAAAGGTGGGGGGCCGGGTGTGTTATGAGGAGAGGGATCCAGGCCTAGTTGGGTGAGGGATGGCCGTGCAGATGAGCGACGTCCACAGGCAGGCGGCCAGGTCAAGCGGGCGGCTCTTCGGGCTGGCCCGGCGGCGCTGGGCAGCTACCGCATCCACCGCATCCACCGCGGCCACGGTAGCCGGTGCGATCGCCGTGACCGTCGTGCTGACGGCCGGTGGCATGGCCCAGCCCGCAGGCCCTGTGCAGGTCGGCCCAGGGCACGCTGGCCAGGGGCCTGCCGGCCAGGGGTCCGAAGGGCACGGGCACGGCGGTCCAGGCGGACCCGGCGGTCCAGGCGGACCCGGCGGGCATGGCGGACCCGGCGGGCATGGCGGATCCGGCGGGCATGGCGGGTTTCCGGGCGGGCAGTGGGCCACTGCCGGGCAGAACCTGAGCGACACCCACGACCAGCCATCGGAGTACCAGATCTCCCCGGGGAGCGCGCACGCGCTAACGCCGCGGTGGACGCTCACCACGCACGGGGACGTGGCCGCCACCCCGACGGTGTATGACGGCATGGTGTACGCGCCCGACCTGGGCAGTAACTCCGGCGTGGGCAGCCCCTCGCCCGGCCGGAGCAGCACGCTGTGGGCGGTGAACGCGCAAACCGGCCACGTCGCGTGGTCCCACTCCATCGCGGGCTACACCGGTGTCGCCGGTGACCAGTCGCGGGTGAGCCCGGCCGCCTACGGAGACGAGCTGATCACCGGGGACGGTGAGCTCTTCGGCCCGAACACCGGCGGCGCCCGCGTGTTCGCCGTCAACCGGCTGACCGGCAAGCTCCTGTGGTCGACCAAGGTGGACAGCTTCATCGGGTCCGTGATCACCAGCTCGCCCGTGGTCTACGACGGCGTCGCCTACGTGGGCATCTCCTCCCAGGAGGAGGCGCTGGCGGAACAGCCCGGCTACCAGTGCTGCGTGTTCCGCGGCGCCGTCGTCGCGCTGAACGCCCGGACCGGCCAGATCCTGTGGAAGACCTACACGGTGCCGTCGAACAACGGGAACAGCGACACCAACCGCCCGGGCTACTACAGCGGTAACCCGGTGTGGAACTCATCACCGGTCGTCGATCCGCTCCGCGGGCAGCTCTACGTCGGCACCGGGAACAACTACACGGTCCCGAAGGGAGTCTGCACCAAGCCGGACCAGGCCGGCTGCACCCAGCCGCCCGCCGACGACCACGTCGACTCGATCATGGCGCTCAGCCTCAGGACCGGCGCCGTTTCCTGGGCCGACGACACGCTGACCAGTGACAACTTCACGCTCACCTGTACCCAGCCGGGCGTTACCTGCGGCCCCGACTACGACGTCGGGGCGGCGCCCAACCTGGTTACCTTCCGGAACCCGGCGACCGGCCGGCCGGAGCAGCTTCTCGGTGTCGGCTCGAAGAGCGGTGTCTACGCGGCAGTCGACCCCGCTACCGGCAAGATCGACTGGACCACCCAGGTCGGTCCCGGCGGGACGACCAGCGCCACGCTCGGCGGCATCGAGTGGGGATCGGCGGCCGACGGGAATCGCATCTACGTGGCGGAGGCCGACTCCGGCCATGTCAAGTACACGCTGGGCGGCTCCGGCCCGTACGCCGGGAAGACCACCACCGGTGGCTCGTGGGCCGCGCTCGATCCCGCCACCGGCAAGATCCTCTGGCAGACGCCCGACCCGCAGACCGCGGTGGACATCGGATTCGTCAGCACGGCGAACGGGGTGGTGTACGGCGGGTCGAACGCCGGGACCGGAGACAACATGTACGCCCTTGACGCCGCCACCGGGCGGTTCCTGTGGCGGTTCGCCAGCGGCGGCGCGGTCGTCTCCGGCGCGGCGATCGTCGGCGACAATGTGTACTGGGGTTCCGGCTACTACTTCTCCACCTGCTCGTCAGGCTCGGCCTGCGGCAACAACGACAAGCTGTACGGCTTCACCGTCCCCTGGAGGGGCCACTGACCCTGAAGCCCCGTAAAGGATCTAAGGCCCCTGGGGATCTAAGACACGCTGAGGCCGAACAGCGCGGCCGGGTTCTCCGCCCCGATCCGCCGCCGCGCGTCGTCGCCGGAACCAGAACCAGAACCGAAGGCCCGCTCAAGCGCCGCGGCGGGCTCCCGCAGCGCCATGTCGAAGGGCAGGTCGGTGCCGAGCACCACGT
>JAFMRC010000029.1:11734-28655 GCA_017354375.1 Nocardiopsaceae bacterium
ACCACGTGCTCGGCACCGACCCGGGACGCCAGGAACGCCAGCGCCGCATCGTCGTGGGTGATCGTGTCGAAGTACAGCTGCGAGAAGGCCCGTCGCACGTCGGCGGCGGAGATCGGTATCTCCGGCCGCACCCGACAGGCGTGGGCCAGCCGTCCCGCCTGGTAGGGCAGGTACCCGCCGCCGTGCAGCACGACCAGCCGCAGCCCCGGGTGCCGGCCGAACACCCCGGCGCAGATCATCCGCTCCACCGCCACCGTGGTCTCCAGCGGGTTCCCGATGACGTTCTGCAGGTAGTACGGGTCAAGCCCCTCATGCGCGGTATTGAACGCCGGGTGCATCAGCACCGGCCGCCCCGCCTCTTCCGCGAAGGCCCAGAACTCCGAGAACACGGGCTCATCCAGCCGCCGCCCGGCGATCGACGTCCCGATCGCGGCGCCCGCGCAGCCCTGGTCGAGAGCGGCCCGGTAAGCGCGCACCGCGCGCGGAGGATCCTGGAGAGGCAGGTTGGCCAGCCACCGCAGCCGGTCCGGGGCGGCGGCGCAGAATCTGGCCATCCCCTCGTTGCACGCGTCGCACAGCGCCGCGGCGAGGTCGCCGCTCACCTCGTAGTAGAACAGCTGCGGCGGGGGTGACACGACGGCCGCGGCGATCTCATGCCGATCGAGTTCCGCCAGCTTCGCGGCGGGGTCGTGGAACGACTCCTCGACCGTGAACGGCACGTGGTGCACCCCGACCCACTGGTTGTCCACGAACCGGACGCCGTACTCGGGCGAGCGCGAGAGCAGGTCCAGAACCTCGGCGGGCATCACGTGATTGTGCACGTCCACGAGCCAGGCCGTCATGAAGGCTCCTCCGTCATGAAGACTCGTCGGCAGAAGGGATGACCGGCAGCAGCAGGTACGACGGGTAGTCGGCCCCGGTATGGATCGTCACGTCGCCGCCATAGCGATCCGAAGGGCGGTCGGTGAGGTGGGTGAACGGTCCCACGCCGCGGTTCGCGTAGTGGAACGTCTGGGCGAACGGCGACAGCGGCCCCTCATACGAATAGTCCGTTCCGCGCACGCTCAGCACCACCCGGTACCCGGCGGGGACGACGATGCAGGTGGGCCAGATCTCCACGTCCAGCGCGACCACCTCGCCCGGCACGAGGAACTCCGACGCGTCGTGCGGATGGTACGGCCGGTACGGCAGCGACCGGGAAGGGTCGAGGCGCCGGTGCGAGGCCCGCAGCCAGCCCTGCGCGACCGGCGTGTTGGGGTCGAGCGCCCCCTGGAACGTCACTTCCGCGCCCTCCGGGTTGAGCACCCGCACCACGCAGAACAGGTCCGCGTCGTCCGTGGACGAGGAGACGAAGATCCGCGCCGCCATCGGCCCGGTCAGCTCGGTCGGCTCATCGAACGCCGGCAACGTGAACGAGACCCCGTCGCCGAGCGCCTGGTAGCTCACGCTCGCCGGGGCGACGGGCGGCGCGGACGTCCGCAAGGACAGGGATTCCGCGTCGAGGTAGGCGCGGGTCCACCTGGTGCGGGCCAGCGGCCACTCCCGCTCGTCCCGGAGCTCGAACCTTTCCCCCGGATGGCGGATATTCAGGCGGACGGGGGCAGTCGCTGCCCATCCGTTATCGATATCTCGTAGGAAGTGGTCGAAGAAACGCCGTTGCAGGTCCAGTCCGTAGTCCGTGTAGTAGTGCGTCCAATGCTCCGCGCCGTGCACCTCCAGCCACTTCTGCTCGGAGGCCGCCTGCGTGAACGCCTCGAAGTTGCCCCGCGGGTGCAGGCCCTGGCCGCCCCAGTTGGCCGACGAGAGGAACGGCACCGTGACCCGCTCCCAGTCCGCCGAACGATCGCGGTACCAGGGGCCGTCCAGCGGGCGGGCGCGTACCTCCTCCCCGAGGTCGGCCCGGTTGCGGCTCAGCTCGGCGTCGTCCAGCTCCTCGTCCGGGTTCTGCGGCCCGGCCACGTGCTCCCCGGTGTTCGGGTTGACCGCCGAGCGGCTGCCCAGCCCATACTGGACCGTCGTTACCTGCCGTTTGTACCAGTTCGCGACGAAATCGCACGGGATCCCGCCGTGATGGGTGACGTCGCGGTAGAAGTCCGCGGCTCCCTCCCACGGGATCATCGCGGCCAGGTGCGGCGGGTGGAGCGCGGCCACGTGCCACTGATTCATGGCGTAGTAGGAGATACCGGACAGCCCCACCTTGCCGTTGCACCAGGGCTGGGCGGCGGCCCACTCGATGCATTCAGCCAGGTCGCGGGCCTCACGGGGGGACCACACGTCGATCGTCCCCGGCGAGGCGCCCGCGCCGCGCGAGTCCACGCGCACGCACGCGTAGCCGTGCGGCACCCACTTCTCCGGGTCGGCGACCTCCCAGCACGCGTACCGGGCGGACGTCCCCTCGGCGACGTCCGGGTTCTCGGCTACCATCTTCTCCCACTGCGGGCCGTAACCCTCCTGGAAGGCCAGCCCCTTCGCGTACGGCCCGTAGGACACGATCGCCGGATATGTCCCGTCGTCGTCCGGGCGGTACACGTCGGCGCGCAGCACCAGCCCGTCATCGGCCGGGACCGGCACCTGCCAGTCGATCCTCATCTCGTCCTCCCCTCGGCAACCCCAAACCCCAATTCGTCATACCGAACGGATCCTCGCGCCTGCCTCGTTCCCCGCTTACTCCGCATCGCCGGGGGCACCGTCGCTTACCCGGCATCGCCGAGGACCGCGTCGAGCCAGTCGGCGACCATCCGTCCTACCGTGTCCTGGCGGCCCGTGTAGAAGTGGTCGGCGCCCTCGATGATCCGCACGTCAACGGGGCCGGCCGCGCGGGCGGCGAAGTCCTCGGCCGGGTACAGTTCCCGGTCCTCGAGCTCACCGCGCAGGTACAGCACCGGGCAGCTGATGCGGGCGGCGGCTTCGGTCAGCCTCGGCACGTTGCGCTCCATGTCCAGGTAGGACGCCGCCGACGTCACGTACCACCATCCGGGCATCAGCATCAGCGCGTCCGGCTGGCCGGCCGCGACCAGTTCCCGCGCGCGGGCGGCCAGCTCGGGGTGCCGGTCGGCCGCCAGCAGGCCGAGGGCGGAGGCGCGGGCCAGCATCTCCGGCCCGCCGCAGTGCGCGGACAGCAGCACCAGCGCGCGGACGCCCGGGTAGTCCGCGACGTGCCGGGCCGCGTACAGGCCGCCGTTGCTGTGCCCGATCACGACCGGCGAGCCGAACCCGCGGCTGGCCACGAACCCGCGGGCGGTGACGTTGTCCGCCATGGCCTGCTCGGCGGTCTGGAAGGCGTTGCCCTCGGGCTCCCTGGTCCGCGTGGTCAGCGTTTCGTGCCCGCGCCGGTTGAAGGCGAGGCAGGCGTACCCGCGCGGGACCAGGTGCCGGGGCAGGAACCGGACGGGTCCGGAGTAGAAGTTCCCGCCGTTGCCGTGCATGAGCATGACGGCCTCGCGTACGGCCTCGTTCGGGGCCTCGTTCGGGGCCTCGCGCACGGTCTCGTTTGGGGTCTCGCGCACGGCCTCGCGCGGGGGCGGCGAGTACCACAGCCCGTCGAGCGGGATGTCCTCGGTGGGGAGGGAGACCAGTTCGGCGGTCAGCCCCATGGAGGCTCGCCGGCGCTCTCGGTCTTGAAGGCGCTCGCCCATGCCGGCTTGCTGAGGTACCCCCAGGGCTGGACGTTCTTATCGGTCGTGACCGGCACGTTCCGGAGGGTCCCGCCGACGTTCTCGACCTTGCAGATGTAGGTGTCCTGGACGGGGGAGGAGGAGTCGGGGCTGATCTGCACCGGCCCCCGGGGCGCGGAGATCGACACCGACTTCATCGCCTTGGCCAGCGCCGCGCCGTCCGTCACGTTGCCGTGCAGCGACTTCAGCGCGGCGACGAGGATCTCGGCCTTGGTGTACCCGGCCTCGGAATAGTAAGCGGGGTAGGTGCCGTAGGCCTTGTGGTAGGCGTTCGCGAACGCCTGGTTGGCCTTGGCGGGGTTGTCGTCGCAGTACTGCGAGACCGTGTAGGCGCCTTCCCCGGCCGGCGGCTTCACGCTCGGCAGGGCCGACTGGTCGGTGGTGGTCGTGGACGCCAGCAGCGGTATCTTCCCCTGCAGGCCGTAGGACTTGTAGTCGGTCAGGAAGTCCGATGCCTGGCTTCCGAGCAGCTCGACGTACACGACCTGGGTGTTCTTCGGGATCTCTGAGACGTAGGAGGCCACGTCGACGGTGTCCAGCGGGATCCAGATCGACTTGTCCACGGTGCCGCCGAGGTTCTTGAACTCCTTGGCGAAGTCCCCGCCCATCTCCCAGCCGAACGCGTAGTCGTCCCCGATCACGACCGCGTGCTTCCAGTGCTGCGTGCCGTAGGCCCACTTGGCGCCGGCCGTGGCGACCTGGGCGCTGTCCCATCCCGAGGTGAACCCCATTCCGTATTTCTTGTAGTCGTCCATCTGGGTGGGGCTCGCGAGGAACAGGTCGTCCTCGGGGACGCGGTTCGCCATCACGTATGGCGCGACCGCCTCGATCTGGTTGGCGAGCAGCGGTCCCTCCACGACCTGCACGTGGTCCTGGCTTACCAGCTGGCGGGCGTCGGACAGCGCGACGGACGGGCTCGATTGCGTGTCTAGGTAGGTGGGCTGGATCGGGTGGCCGTCCACGCTCTGCCCGAACTGCTGCAGGCCGAGCTTGAACCCCCGCTCCTCGTCCTGGCCGTTGGCGGCCGTCGGGCCGGTGAGCGGCAGCAGGTAGCCGACCTTGACCGGCGAGTGCGGGCCGCCGCTGGCCGCGC
The DNA here is from genome assembly GCA_017354375.1 of Nocardiopsaceae bacterium. Classification (GTDB taxonomy): domain Bacteria; phylum Actinomycetota; class Actinomycetes; order Streptosporangiales; family Streptosporangiaceae; genus Trebonia. The sequence goes on from JAFMRC010000029.1 coordinate 16,502, forward strand.
CCTTCCCGCAGGCGGCGGCCACGAGCGCGAGGCTCGCGCAGGCCACGAGGGCGATCACGGCGCGGCGACGCGTCCTGGCGATCCCGGATTTCCTGGGCATCCTGGATTTCCTGGCGATCCCGGAGTAGCGCATGCCTTCTCCTCTCGTCGGCCAGGCTAATCATATTAGCGGCTGGGACCCCTAACAAGGATTGTTGCATAAGTGATAGTCCCGGATGCGTGAGGTGCCGTCCCCGTGCCGCCCCCGCCCCCGTGGGGAGCTGCCAGCCCCGGCGCCCGCCCTCGGCGTCCCCCACCAGCCACACCCGTCACTCCCGCGCTTCATTGCCGGAGTTCCGGCCACTCCCGCACCCGCTTCCGGCCCCGCTTGCCCGCGCGGAACGATCCCGTTGGCCAGTCCAACCAGTTCACGCCAATTCACATCCCCGAAATACCCTTTTAGGGTATCCGTTCGGGCTGTGATCACGCCCGCGTGGAGGATAAGTGCGCTCTCTGCTCACATATCCTCCACACGGAGCCCAGTCCGCCCCGGCACGGCCCGCCCGGCACCCTCCCGCACCCCGGTCATGTCACCATATAACCGGATATGCACCCGCCCCCAGCCTCGCATACCCCCGGCACCGGATTCCCGCCACCGCCCATCCCTGCCCAGAAGGCACCCGGCCGGCCACCCACGAACCAGCGGCACCCATCAGAAAACTAATTGTGATTAACCGCAGGATCGCGGAATCCCGGTTTAGGGCCAGTCCTCGCTGTCGCCGATGGCGCGCAGCCCGAAGGGAAGAGGCTCGCCGGTCTCCCAAGCGCCGGTGACCTGTGCCCGCTCGCCGGCAACGCGCGAGCGGGCCACCAGGTCGCGTCCGAGGGCGAGGGCCTCCGGCTCCCAGCGGGCCAGCGCCCCCGCCACGCCGCCCTCCCCTTCATATCCCACATTTCCGGAATGTAGTGCAAGTGTGTTACCCGTCCGAGCGGCCGTTCCCTCGGGCGGCGAAGCCGTCCCCGCTGGGGACGCCCGCAGCGCGGCGGCGAGCAGCCGGGCCTCCTCCGCCGCCTTCGCGGTCCCGGCTGCGGCGTGCGGGCGGGCGACGAACCCTGCGTCCCCGAGCACGCACGCGCGCCCGGCTACCAGCCCGGTCGGCTCCACGTCGACGACCACCTGCAGGAACGGCGAGCAGGTGCGCGCGACGAGCGCTGCCAGCGGGGGCGGCAACCCGGCGGCGGCCTCGCGCAGCCCTGCGGCTGCGGCGTCGGCCACCACGCCCGCGGGCACGGAAAGGTCGTGGAGGACGCCGTGGCGGTCGCGGAGTAGCGCCCGGAGTTGCCCCCGGCTGGGCAGGTTCCGGTACCACACCCAGTTGCGCAGCACCCGCCGGCCGTCGGCGTCGGCGATCGGGTACGTCAGCAGGTGGCTGCGGCGGCCGATGTAGTAGGTGATCGCGTCGGCCAGCGGCACCGCGACGGCGGGCTCGAGCCCGGACTCGTCGATGACCCCGCGCCACGCTACGTATCCGGCCCAGGCCGGCCTGGCTCCGGGGAAGAGCTGTCGTCGGACGGTGGAGTGCACCCCGTCGGCACCCACCACGATGTCACCGCGGATGCGCTCGCCGCTGTCGAGTACGACCCACGCGCCGGGGCTGCCGGGGCCGTCTCCGCCGGGGCCGCCGGTGCCGACGGAGACGACCGTCGCCCCGGCGTGGTACCGCGCGCCCTGTCGCTCGGCCGTCTCCCGCAGTCGCCGGTACAGCATCCCGTAGGAACTGAACCGGAGCCTGCTCGGCGCCTGCGACGTCACCTCTCCGCCGGGGCCGATGTAGCGGAGGTGGGACACGCCGAGGCCCAGCTCTTCTGGGCGGAGGCCCTCGTGCTCGGTGAGGAAGCGGATGGTGGCTGGGTGCAGGACGATCCCGGCCCCGAAATCCTGCAGCGGCCCGGGGGCGCGCTCCAGCACGTCGACGGCGAAGCCGGCGCTGGCCAGCCAGGCCGCCGCGCTCAGCCCGGCGAGGGAGCCCCCGACGATCAGCGCCCGCGGGTCCTGGCTCAAGCCGGGGTTTCCCCGGCCGGCCCCGTGTCCCCGGTCGGCCCCGTGTCCCCGGCCGGCCCCGTGTCGCCGCGCAGCTCGACGGTGACGAAGCGAAGCAGCGTGCCGCCGACGTTCTCCAGGTCGTGGATCAGCGCGTTGTCCGGGCCGTGCCGCAGGAACTTCGTCTGGCCCAGGCGGTAGTCGCGCACGGTGTACGTTCCGTCGGCGAGGCGCTGGCGGCCCCGCCCCGGGTCGACGACGGTCCAGAAGTAGTCGTGGTCGTGGATGTGGAACGCTCCGCGCTCGCCGGGCTCCAGCCGTACCTCGAAGACGCGGACCCGGTCGTTGGCGAACAGGAGAGTCGTCCCCAGCTCGTGGTTGTCCGGGGCGCGCCGCAGTTCCCCCGCGAACTCCGCCGGGTCGAACCGCCCGGTCTCCACGACGCCGTCGCCGTTCACTTGATGGCCTGCGGGTTGACGGGGGAGCCGACGGCGCCGGGGATCACTAGGGCCGGCGCGACGAGCAGGAACTCGTAGACGCCGTCGGCGGCGCAGTCGGCGGCCAGCTCATCGAGGTACCAGATCTCGCCGAGCATCAGCCCCATGCTCACCAGCAGCACGAGGTGCAGCGGCTGGAACGCGCCGGGTATCTCGTTGGGCCGGACCTCGATCCCCCAGGTATCGGTCACGACCCCGGTAATGTCGCGGCTGGCGAGCCACGGAGCGGCGTGCAGCGACAGCCCCGGCGCGTCGCCGGCCGAGTAGCCGTCCCAGCCGGGAAGGTCGCGCCTGCGTGCCATGTCGCCCGTCCGGACGAGGACGACGTCGCCCTGCTCCACGGTGACATCCTCGTGCGCGCAGGCGCGGTCGAGCAGGTCGGGGCCGATCGCCTCGCCCGGATCGAGATGCTCCCGGCCAAGGACGCGGGGGAGGTCGAGCAGCACGCCGCGGGTGGCGACCGTGGCGAAGTGCTCGATCCCGTTCCGGCCGGCTCCCCGGCTGGTGACCTCGGTAGCCGGGTAGCCGTTGTACATTTTCTGGTCCCGGAAGATATGCGCGAGCGAGTCCCACTGGGTTCCCCCCTGCAGGAACAGGAACAGGCTGTCGTCCGCGAACCCCCAGCCCAGCTGGTAGTCCTGGCGGCCGGCGGCGTGGTCGGTGCCGGTGGCGACCATCTGGTGCACCGGGTTGTCCCGCCCGAAGGCGCCGGTCTGCGGTCCGCGCCGATCGAGCGGCAGCTGCAGCGAGAACACGTCGCCGCGGCGGACCAGGGCCGCCGCCCGCCGGGTCTTGTCGCCGGTTACGTGGTTGAGGGCCCCGCGCTGGTCATCGGCCCCCCATCGCCCCCAGTTGGATAGCCGATGGTAGTAGTCATCCAGGGTGTCCACCGTGATCGGTCCCGCGGCCTCGCTCGCCACTATCCCGCACCTCCTCAATCATCTTCATGATACAAAATCATTGGAATCCGCAACGTGCGTGATAGCCTAATCATTATTGGCCGCGGCGAGTGAGGGGCTGACGGCCCGAGACCGGTCCCGCGGAAGGGCAGGGCTGACGATGACGAACAGACCTCGTGCGATCGTCGCCGGGCTGGCGGTCGCCACCGGACTCGCGCTGGCGGCGTGCTCAGGCCCGGCCGGCTCCGGGGCCAGCGGCCCGCACTCACCGGTCAAGGTGGGGTACCTGCTGCCCCTGACCGGCGTGTTCACGAGCAACGGGACCTCGGAGGAGGACGGCTTCAAGCTCGGCCTCAAGAACTTCGGCAGCTCCGTCGACGGTCACCCTATTGACCCGACGTACCTCAACACCCAGGGCGAGCCGTCGGACGCGCTGACCGCCGCCACCCAGCTGGTGACCAGGGACCACGTGCAGCTTGTCGAGGGCCCGCTGCTGTCCAGCGAGATCTCGGTGGTGGCGCCCTTCGTGCTCGGCCGGGGCACCGTGGAGGACGACCTGTACCTGGCATCGCCGGAGCAGGAATCGGATTACGGGAAGTACCACCTGGGGTTCACGTCGGACTGGAACGGCTACCAGCCGACGAGCGAGGGCGCGGCGTGGGCCTACAACACGATGCACTGGCGCCACGTGACGGTCGTGGGGCTGAACATCTCCTACGGATGGCAGGGCGTGGGAGGGTTCGAGGCCGAGTTCAAGAAGCTCGGCGGCACCATCGACAAGTCCATCTGGGTGCCCAGCGACGCGGTCGAGATGTCGTCCTACGTCTCCTCGATCCCGAATAACACCCAGGCGGTGTTCGTCGTCCTCTCCGGCTCCCAGGCGGCGAACTTCGTCAACACCTACGCGCAGTTCGGGCTCAAGGGCAAGGTTCCCCTGATGGGCATCACCACGCTCACCGACCAGGCCGCCCTTCCGGCCGAGCACTCCTCGGCCGCCACCGGCGTGTACACCGACGCCCAGTACTGCGACGACCTGCCGTCGGCCGTGAACCAGAAGTTCGCCAACGACTACCATGCCGCGTACGGCGAGTACCCGTCGTACTACTCCGAGGCCGGCTACACCAAGGCCGAGATCCTCGTGAAGGCACTGCGGTCGCTGCACGGCGACGTCACCAGCGAGGCGGCGCTGGCCAAGGCGATGGAGCAGGTGCACATCTCGGCGCCGCGGGGGCCGGTGTCGCTGAGCCCGGCTACCTGGTCCCCGGTGGAGAACGAGTACATCTGCAAGGTCGAGAACGTCCACGGGACCCTCCGGAACGTGCCCATCGTGACCGACAAGAACGTCCAGCCCTGGGGGACGCTGCCGAAGTCCGTCTACGAGTCGGCGTTCGCCAAGCAGAGTTCCGGGCCGCCCAGTCCCTGATGAAGCGGATCGCGGTCATCGAGGGCGACGGCATCGGCCACGAGGTCATCCCGGCGGCGCTGGCGGTCCTGGATCGTACCGGGCTCGACCTCGCCCTCGAGCACTTCGACGTGGGGGCGGAACGCTTCGGCCGGACCGGGACCGCGATCGACGACGACACCATGGCGGAACTGGCCGAGGCCGACGCCATCCTGCTCGGCGCCATCGGCGACCCCCGGGTAGCGGATCCCGGCTACACGGCCGGAACCCTGGGGAGGCTGCGTGGCGAGCTCGACCTGTACGCCAACGTGCGGCCCGCCCGGCTCGTTGACGACCGGCTGAGCCCGCTCCGCGAACCGGAGCGGCGCCCGGCGGACGTCATCGTGGTGCGGGAGAACACCGAGGGCCTGTACACCACGCTGGGCGGCCGGTTCAAGGAGGGGACCGGCGCGGAGGTGGCGCTCCAGGAGCACGTGAGCACCCACCTGGGGGTGTCCCGGGTCATGGAGCACGCGTTCCGGCTCGCGCGCCGGGAGGTGGCGGTCGCCACCAAGTGGAACGCCATGCCGCACGCGGGCGCGCTGTGGCTGCGGTGCTGGCACGAGGCGCGGGCGCGGCACCCGCGCACCCCGAGCCGACACATCGCGATCGACGCGTGCGCCCTGCACCTGGTGCGAGACCCGTCCGCGTTCGACGTCGTCGTGACGGAGAACTGCTTCGGGGACATCCTGTCCGACGTGGCCGCGGCGATGGTGGGCGGCCTGGGGGTCGTCCCCTCGGCCAGCGTCAACCCGGAATCCGGCCAGGCGCTCTTCGAGCCAGTGCACGGCTCCGCGCCCGACATCGCGGGCCGCGGCCTCGCCAATCCCGTCGCCGCGATCCTGACCTGCGCCCTCATGCTCCGGCACCTCGGGTTCACCGATGAGGCCGAGGCGGTAGAGCGAGCCGCCGGCGAGGCGGTGCGGGCGCGGGAGTGCACCGCCGACATCGGCGGCAGCCTGTCGACCGCCGAGGCGGCCACCGCCGTCGCCCGCCGCCTGTGACCCCGACTAGAAGGAACCGGCGCACGTGGATTTTTCGCTTACACCCGAGCAGGTGGAGCTGCAGGGGGTGGCTCGGAGGTTCGCTTATACCGAGCTGTGGCCCGCGGCGCAGGAACTGGACAAGGCGGCCAGGCCGCGGGACGCCTTCCCGGCGGACCTGGTCAAGCGCGCCTCGGAGCTCGGCCTGCGCACCCTCAAGCTGCCGCGGGAGTACGGCGGGCGCGGCATCGACGCCGTCACCGAGGCCCTGGTGCTTGAGGAGATCGCGGTGGGGGACTGCGGGTTCGCGATGACGCTGGCCCACGCCTGGCGGGAGGGCAACCTGATCGCCCGCTGGGGCACCCGGGACCAGCGGGAGCGCTTCCTGCCCGAACTCGCGTCCGACCCCGGCTACCTCACCTCCCTGGCCATGACCGAGCCGCACGCGGGATCCGACAACGGGCTGCCCTACGACGGCGACCTCGGCGCCGGCCCCCGGACGTCGGCGGTTCTCGACGGCGACCACTGGGTGATCAACGGCACGAAGCGCTTCATCACCAACGGGAACGTGGCCCGGCTGATCGTGCTCTGGGCGCGGACCGACCCGGGAAAGCCCTGGACCCGGGGGACGTCGGGGTTCCTGGTGCCGGCCGACGCCCCCGGGCTGCGGGTGGGCCGCACCGAGGACAAGTCCGGCCTGCGCCTCAACCAGAACGTCGAGCTGATATTCGACGATTGCCGGATCCCGAAGGAGAACCTCATCGGCGAGCTGCACCACGCGCACGCGCTCTCCGAGGAGGCGATGATCGGCAGCAAGACCAAGGAGGCGGTCCGCGCGCTCGGCGTGGCCCGCTCCGCCTACGAACTGGCCGGGCAATGGGCTACCGAACGGATTCAGGGTGGCTCTCCCCTTATCCAGCACGAGGCGATAGCCGCACGGATGGCCCAGGTGCTGCAGGAGCTCGAGACGGCGCGCACGCTGATCTGGCGGGCCGCGTGGAGCGTGGACCACGACCCGGAGCGGGCACGGCCGCTTGAGGACATGGCCATGCTGTATACGTCCGAGATGGGCATCCGCGTCGCGGCGCAGTGCCTGCGGATCTTCGGTGCCCGGGGCTCGCTGCGCGACTGGCCGATGGAGAAGCTGATGCGGGACGCGAGCACGATCATGCTGCCGCCGATCGGCAACGAGGCCTCCTGGGCGCGAGTGGGCAACTTCGTCGCCCGGCACCCCGAGCCCGCCCCGCTGCACGGCCCGCGCGACCCCGGCCCGCGGGATCCCGGCCTGCGGCTCCCGTTCACGCCCCCGGAGTAACCGGGCTCGTCGTCGCATTGCCATTTCGCGGAGCGTGAGGTACGGAAAGGTATGACCCGGCGGTCGCGATCGGCCGGGGTGAGGTTCGGCGGCGGGAGGGCGCGGGGATGACCAGCAACGAGGCACCAGAGCACGGCGGCGGCAGGCCTGGGCTGCCGTTCGACCCGGGCGTGGCGCACCAGGCCCGGATGTACGACTACATGCTCGGCGGCAGTAACAACTATGCCGTCGACCGCGCGGCGGCCGATGAGATGATGAGGGCTTCGCCGGAGCAGGCCTTCTCCGCGCGGGCCAACCGGGCGTTCCTCGGCCGCGCCGTCCGCTACCTCACCGCGGAGGCGGGGATCCGCCAGTTCCTGGATATCGGCACCGGCATCCCGACGGCGGGCAACATCCACGAGGTCGCCCAGGCCATCGCCCCCGAGACCCGGGTCGTCTACGTGGACTACGACCCGCTCGTGCTCGCCTACGCCAAGACCCTGCTGGCCAGCAGCGAGCAGGGCGCCACCAACTACATCCACGCCGACATGCGCGACACCGCCACCGTCCTCACCCAGGCCGCGAACCTCCTGGACTTCACCCAGCCGGTGGCGGTCACCATGCTCGCGATCCTGCATGCGATTCCGGACTCAGAGGATCCGTACGGGATCGTGGCCACCCTGATGGACGCCGTGCCGCCCGGCAGCTACCTCGCCATCTCCCACGGCGCCGCGGACCTTCTCGACCAGGAGGCCCTGGATCGCCTCATGGACGTCACGAACCGGAGTGTGCAGCAGAAGGGCGCGCCCCGCACCCGCGAGCAGGTGGCCCGCTTCTTCGACGGCCTGGACCTGGTGGAGCCGGGGCTGGTGCGGGTCGGGGAGTGGCGCCCGGAACCCGGCCCGGACTGGGCGGGCACGTCCACCTGGTGGTGCGCGGTGGGCCGCAAGCGCTTATCCCGGGCCGTGATCGCCATGGTCGCAGCTGCTGCCGCGGCCTCCGCGGCGACCCAGGATGATCATTAGCAAATCATGTGACTTGCCCCTACAATCATCACAATGACGGCCAGCCGAGAGATAGGGACCGGCCATCACCGGCCGGGATCCGGATCGAGGGGCGCATGACCGAGTTCATCGTCCAGACAATCAACGGGTTCACCCTCGCCGGGGTCATCTTCCTCGTGTCCAGCGGGTTCACGCTCATCTTCGGCGTGATGCGGGTGACCAGCCTGATGCACGGCGCGGTCTTCCTGCTCGGCGGGTACGTGGCCTACTCGGTGATCGGCGCGCTGCACAACTTCTTCTGGGGGCTAGCGGCCGGAACCGTGGCGATGGGCGCGCTCGGCCTGCTCGTCGAGCGCGGCCTGCTGCCGCTGCTGCGGCACTCGGAGTTCGCGGAGCTGCTGGCCACGCTGGGCCTGGTCTTCGTGATCGACGACGTGTCGCTCGCCATCTGGGGCGGTAACCCGCTCAACATCACGCTCCCCGGCGTGCTCAACGACTCCACCACGCTGCCGTTCCACGGCATCGTCTACCCCAACGAGCGCTTCTTCATCCTGGGCGTCTCCGTGGTCGTGGCCGTCGCGCTGTACGCGCTGCTGCGCCGGACCAGGGTCGGCGCCATCATCCGCGCCGGGGTGGACGACAGGGAGATGGTGAGTGCCCTGGGCATCAACGTGCGCGTCGTCTTCAGCGCGGTCTTCGTCCTGGGCACCGCGCTCGCCGGGTTCGCCGGCGTCCTCGGCGTGCCGGTCGTCGGGCTCGCTCCCGGGAACGACGTCACGATCCTGCTGCTCGCCCTGGCGGTGGTCGTCATCGGCGGCCTGGGCAGCTACGAGGGCGCGCTCCTCGGAAGCGTCATCATCGCGCTCGCCGACGTCTACGGCACGGCCTATTTCCCCGCGGTGTCGTACTCGGTGCTGTTCATCCCGCTGGTGGTGGTCCTGCTGGTGCGACCGCAGGGCCTGCTCGGACGGCGGTCGATGGCATGATGCCGGGCAGTGACGCACGGCGGAAGATCCTCGCCACGACGGACAAGACGGCGGGGCCGCTGGCCGGGCTGGCGGCGCTGGTCGTCATCGCCATCTTCCTGCTGTCCGGAACGTACCTGTCCACGGTCTTCGAGGACGTGCTCATCTACGCGATCGCCGCGATGGGCCTGGACTTCCTCGGCGGCTACGGGGGACTGGTGAGCCTCGGCCAGGCGGGATTCCTCGGCCTGGGCGCGTACGGGGTGGCCATCGCCGAGGTCCACGGCTTCGGGCCCTGGGCCGCGGTCGGCATCGCCTTCGGAGTGGTGCTTGGCGCCGCCGCGGTCACCGGCTTCGTGGCGGTGCGGGTCAGCGGCATCACCTACGTGATCACCACCCTGGCGATTGGCCAGATCATGTGGGGCCTGTCCTACCAGTGGACCTCCATGACGGGGGGCGACAACGGGATACCGGTCACGACGATGCCGTCGATCGGCTCGTTCACCTTGTCGAACCAGCAAGACGTGGAGGTAACGACGCTCGTCGTCTTCCTGGTCGTCCTCGTGCTGCTGATGCTGATGGTGCGCTCCCCGTTCGGCCTCTCGCTGCAGGGCATGAAGTCCAACGAGCGACGGCTGCGCGCCCTCGGCTACCAGACCGCCGTCCAGCGTTACCTGGGCTGCGTCGTCGCCACTACCCTGGCCGGCCTGGCCGGCATCCTGTACGTCTTCGCGAACTTCCTGATCAGCCCCAGCGCCCTGGAATTCTCCCAGGACGGCTTCCTGGTCCTGATGGTCATCCTCGGCGGCATGGGCAGCATATGGGGGCCGGTCCTGGGGTCGGTCGTGATCGTGCTCTTCCAGCAGGAGGTCAGCATCTACGTCTCCCGGTGGCAGACCCTGATGGGCGCCGTCTTCATCGCCGCGGTCGTCTACACGCCCGGCGGGATCGCGGGGCTGCTGCGAGCGGCGCACCGGGTGCTGCACCGGGTTACCCTCGGCAGGCTGGGGGATGCGGCCCGGCAGGAACCGGCCGTGTCGCCGGCCAGCGGAGGCGATGTGCTATGACGACCGCACCAACGCCGGACGCCGCACCGCCCCCGGACGCCGCGCCCGGGACGCCGGCCACGAGCGCTGACGGCGAGCCGCCCGCGCTGGAGGTCACCGGGCTGTCCCGCCGGTTCGGGGGCCTGTTCGCACTCCGGGACGTGACGCTGAGCGTCCCGGCCGGAGCCCGCTTCGGCATCATCGGGCCGAACGGCGCTGGCAAGACCACGCTGTTCAACGTCCTGTCCGGCGAGCTTCGCCCGACGTCCGGCACCATCGCGATGAACGGCCGGAACATCACGCGGCTGTCCCCGCCGCGTCGCGCGGCGCTGGGCCTCGGCCGCACGTTCCAGATCACCAGGCTGTTCACCGACCTGACCGTGCGGGAGAACCTGACGCTCGCCATCGGCGGCCTGTCCCGCTCCAAGCTGCAGATGCTGCGGCCCTGGCGCAGCTACCGGAGCCAGCAGCGGCGGGCCGGGGAACTGGCCGCCAGCTTCGGCCTCGGGGATCGCCTGGACCTGCGGCCAGCGGAACTGTCCCACGGCGAGCTGCGCGAGCTGGAGGTCCTGCTGGCCCTGGCGGCCGACCCGGCGGTGCTGCTGCTCGACGAGCCGGCCGCCGGGCTGTCGCCCGCCGAGCGGGTGGACATCCAGGAGCTGATCACGCGGCTTCCCGCGTCGCTCACCGTGGTCGTCATCGAGCACGACATGAACGTGCTGCGCGAGGTGGTGGACGAGCTGGCCGTCCTGCACCTGGGCGAGCTCGTCACCCAGGGCGCCACCGAGCAGGTGCAGCGGGATCCCGCCGTCCGGGAGATCTACCTCGGCAGCGGCGATGCCGGAAGCGGCGGCGGTGCCGGCGGCGGCAGCGCTGGCAGTAGCGGTGCTGGCGCGAAGAGGGATGCCGACGCGGAGGGAGCGGGCGAGCAGTGATCGAGATTCGCGACCTGCACACCTACCGTGGCCTGAACTACGTGCTGCAGGGTATCGACCTCGACATCCCCGACGGCCAGTGCACGGTGCTGCTCGGCCGCAACGGGATGGGCAAGACCACCCTGGTCCAGACGATCATGGGGCTGCTGCGCCCGCGCGGCGGGACCGTTCGCATCGACGGCACGGACATCGCGGGCCGGCCCCCGTTCGCGATCGCCCGCCGGGGCGTGGCGCTCGTCCCCCAGGGACGCCGCCTGTTCCCGTCGCTCACCGTGGAAGAGAACCTGACCCTGGGGGTATCCCGCCGGTCACGGGGATCCCGGCCGGCCGGCGGTGCGGGCTGGACGAGCGAGCGGGTGTACGAGCTGTTCCCGAACCTCGGGCAGCGCCGCCACCACCGCGGCAACCAGCTGTCCGGAGGCGAGCAGCAGATGCTCGCGATCGGCCGGGCGCTGCTGACCGGCCCGCGGCTGCTGCTGATGGACGAGCCGTCGGAGGGCCTCGCGCCCGTGATCGTCGAGCGCGTCGGCCAGGTGATCGCCGACCTGCGCGAGCAGGGCCTGGCCATCTTCCTCGTCGAGCAGAACTACGGCCTGGCCATCCGCAGCGCCGACAGCGTGTCCATCCTCGCCAACGGCAGCGTCGTCTGGCGCGGCACCCCCGGCGACCTGGACGCCGACCCCGCCGCCCGCGAGTCCCACCTGGGGGTCTAACCCCCCAAACCCACGATTTTCCCGAACGGATAGTCCCGCCTCCCCAGTCCCCACTTGCTCTCCCGTCGTTCTTGAACTCATCCGAACACGAGCACCCAACCGTCACGTTGGTTTCTCCGTGTACATATATGGATGCATGTAGTAATATGACGATTCCGTCGGGAGGCTCGACCATCTGTAGTGGAGGAACCACGGGGAGGTTCCATGGCGCAGGCATCATCGGGATCGTCGTCGGCCGCGGGATCCGGCTCCCTCGGGGTTGCCCCCTCGGCACTGCGCGCCGCGGCGCGGCAGGCCCGCCAGATCGCCGGGGAACTGTCCGGCCTGGCCGCCAAGGTGACCGCGGCCTGCTCGGGC
>JAFMRC010000137.1 GCA_017354375.1 Nocardiopsaceae bacterium
GCGGGGCGCTGCGGGCGGGGCGCTGCGGGCGGGCTCCAGGGGGCCGGGCGTGGCCCAGGAGGCGGCGATCCGGACGTGCGCGAGGAAAGGGGCCGCGCCGGCACACAGGACCGTGACCAGGAGAAACCTTAGCTAAGCGGCATTGATTATATGTGCTAAAAAACTCCACAAAGATGAAGAAGGGCTGAGCTTGGGTGGCGTCTGTAGTTCGAGCCGAAGAACGGGAGGCCGGCTTCCGGGTAGAGCGCGGGCACGGCGCCGCCGCACGCGAGGCAGCGAAGCTGGGCGAACTCGGAGAGGGCGACGCCGTCGACGTCGGCTATCGACCATGCGGCGGCGTCGCTCCGGGTGTCGGGAACTGACGCGTTGGCCAGCCAGAGCGCCACGAACGGCAAGGGAGGCTTCGACGGGCCGATCAGGTTTTTCTTGCGAGCCTCGATGGTCGCGGGTCGGCACTGAGCGACGCGAGCAAGCGAGCGCGGCACGCGGGCCGTGAGCAGAGCGGGGAGTTCTTCGTCCCAGCCGTGAACGGTGAGTTCGGCCCACTTCATGTCCAGACGCTGCACATGAGGAATCTAGCGGTCGGTGATCAACGAACACTTTGACGTACGGGTCTTCGCGCGCTAGCAGCCTCGTACGGCATCCGCGCCTCCCAAGCAGTAGGTCGCGCGTTCGAGTCGCGCCGAGGGCGCTGGGTTTCCGGAACCGAACGACGACCGCGTGCCAGATAGCTTGGCGGTCTTGCGCTTCTTGGACTTACTGACCGAACGGACAGGCGGTCGCTACGCAGCATCGGGCATGGTGTGGAGTTTTTTTGCATCATATGTGATAAAAACTCCACACCGATGGAAAGGTTGGCTGCGCTTATCGCGACGGATGAGGCTTGCAGCCTGTGCGGCATGGAGCGTGGAGTTCGCTACGCCGGTCCGGCCTACGGCAGCCAGCCTGACATCCGTGCCTGCACTGCATAGCCTCTGGCGAGGCAGCCAAGCGCTTGGGCACCCCTGGCGGCAACGCCGGAAACGCCGAGGTGGCCTCCTGGGACATTGGCTGAGTGATTGGCTGGCTCGGCGGGAATCATTACTCGTAACACACGGTAACGTATGAGTTGGCAGAAAGTAGTTCTCGCATGTCCCCTCGGAAAAATGGTTAAAATCCCCCTAATATGTGAGTTTTAAGCGGGCAATCACGCGCGGCATGTGTGGTCAGCGCGGCACCTGTGGTCAGGGAGGACATCGGCATGGCAGACGCCCCGACAACGGCCGGCACCCCGGTCCAGGCAGCCGAACGACTCGACCGGCTACCAGCTTCCCGCTGGCTCACCGGCGTCATGGCGATCCTGTTCCTCGGCTGGCTCGTCGAGTCCTACGACATCGGCCTGACCGGGAGCGTGCTGCCGTCCCTCACCTCGGTGTACAACCTGGGCACCGGCATGGAGAGCCTCACGTCCATCTCCGCGTCGGCGGGCATCGTCATCGGCATCGTGCCGGCCGGGTGGCTGGCCGACCGGCTGGGACGCAAGCGCGTCATGATTGGTGGGACGATCGCCTATTCGGTCCTGACGCTCCTCACCGGGTTCGCGCCCAACATCGCCATCGTGATCACGCTGCGGGTGCTGTCGGGCCTCGCGATGGGCGCGGTCTTCCCGCTTCCCTACGCCTACGGCTCCGAACTGTGCCCGCCGGGCATCCGCGGCCGGTTCACCGGGATCGCGGACACGTTCCTGTCCATCGGGTACTTCATTTCCCCGCTGCTCGCGCTGGCACTCATCCCGTCGGACACGGACACGACCGGCTGGCGGATCATGTTCTTCATCGGCGCCGCGCCCATCATCTTCGCGATCCTGGCCTGGAAGTTCGTCCCCGAGTCACCACGCTGGTCGGAGGCGAAGGGCCGCCTCGAGGACGCCGAGCGCACGCTGCGGGACATCGAAGCGCGGGTGGAATCGGAACACGGGAAGCCGCTCCCGCCGCCGCCCCCGGCGGAAACCGCGGAGGGCACCGCCGGACCGGCCGCGAGCACCTCCGTGCGGGACATCTTCAGCCGGGCCTACCTGGCCCGCTCGATCATGCTGTGGATCACCTTCGGCGGACTCTTCTTCGTGTTCTACTCAATCCAGGTCTTCATGCCGACCGTGGTCAGCAAGATGGGCTTCACGCTAACCTCGGCGTTCGCCTTCACGTCGATCATCGTCCTGATCTCCATCCCCGGGAAGCTGCTCGAGGCTTGGCTCGTCGAGCGGTGGGGACGACGTCCGGTCATCATCTCGTTCGGGGTGGTGGCGGCGGTCGCGGCGATCGTGTTCGGGTTCTCGCGCGGTGCCGCGATGGTGCTGGTGATCGGATGCGTGATGTCCTTCTTCGGCATCGGGGTGGACCCGGCCGTGAAGGTGTACACCGCAGAGAGCTACCCGACCTCCATCCGGGCGACCGGCACCTCGCTCACCGAGGGAATCGGGCGCCTTCTCTCCGGCGTCATCGGCCCGTCCCTGGTCCCGCTGCTGCTCGTCGCCGTCGGCGTCAGCGGCGTCTACCTGGTCATCGGCGTGGTGGCGCTGATCGCGGTCGCCACCGTGATCGTGTTCGGTCACGAGACGAAGGGCAAGCCGCTGGAGGCGATCGCGACCGACTGAGGGCGCGATAACGGAACTCTGGACCGCTCCGCCGACTCGCTGATCCTGATCCGGAACTCGGCGAAGCGCTCCTGGCACCGTGGATCCTCGCATGGACCGCCGACGGCGGAACCGTGATCGCGAAGTACGACCGCCATCTCCGCGGCCTTCTCGCATCGGTGCTCCTGGTCGCGAAGGTCCGGCACCTGGTAGCGCATCGTGACGACCTTCCCATGGGCGAGATTCCAGCGATCGCGCGCCTCGTCGAAACGACGTTCCTCTTCCGGATGGGCAGCCTTGCCGTCCAGTTCCACGCACACCCTGTAATCTTCGTACAGGTTGTCGAGGTATTTGCTGGTCGTGCCCTGCCTGACCTTGACCTGGCGCCGCGCCGTCGGGAACCCGTGCTGTCGCTCGACGCCTTCGGCCCACTGGCGCTCCAGCCAGGACAAGATCCCTTCCGCCGCATAGCCAAGCATGAGCTCTGCCTCACGGCGGGCCGGGAACCGCTTCCGCTTAGCCAGGGCGTCAAGGATCCGCTCCGCGGTGGTGAGCCTGCCTCCGATGGCAAGGCAGATCCAGTTGTACTTCGCGTCGAAGCTCTTGGAAACCTTGATGAGGTCGAGCACCGTGTCCTCGATCCGGGTGCACGGCAGCGTCCCGCCTGGGTAACGAGTGCTCACGATAACGTCGGACCGGTGGATCACGACGCCTGGGATCTTCCCGTGCCGCGATGGATTCCGGGCTTCCGGCACCGAGATATGGATAAGCGAACTCGGCTGCTTCAGCAGGCCCTGCCGCTCGGCCGCGGTCTGGTGGCTGAGAACCGCGTCCGGTCCCGCCCTCAGCATGGCCGCCCACAGCTGGGCCTCCCGACTCGGCCTACCGCTATGAGTCGCGTACACACCGCGCTGCAATCGCTTCCATTCCCCATAGCGGATGCGGTTTTTGAGGAACTCTGCGCCAAGGCCCAGTTCCAGCGCCTGCGGCCTCGCTACGACGCCGTCCTGCTGGTTGATGAATCGCCGACACTCTGGATGCAGTTCAATAGCCATATCCACAGCGTCTCGGCATCTGCGAAACAACGGAAGAAGCAAATCAAAACTGTGGATAACGCGCCCGAAATGTCCCTGGCCTGTGGATAAACCAAACCCCCACGGCTCCTGTGCGCCTCTCTTCCAAATCCTTAGCTGTGTCCTTTGGGTCAAATACAACCCCAAAGGACACAGAATAATACGGGCATTTCTAATACAACCGATATTTCCGGTGAGGGGCGGAGCCGGGAATGGTGAGGGAGCCGCGTTGACGGGGGAGAAAGCGGTTACGGGGCATTCGCTGAAGCGAGGCCCGGCGGAGCCGGCTTGGAGCAGGAGCGTCAGGCGTAGTCGCGGAGGCCGACGGTGCCGATTTCGATGAGGGAACGTGTTTCCGCGCCGCGGTTGCCCTGTTGCCACTGGGCCAGGCCGCCGAGAAGTTCCATCGCCGCCGCGGCGCGGCCGAACACGTGCAGCGAGTCCCATTCAGCGCGCGTCAGCGGGGGCACCCCCACGGGCGACATCTCCACGGAAGACGCGGAAGACGCGGAAGAGGCCAGGGAGTCATACAGCGAGGCGACGGACGTCATCCGCGAGGCGATCGGCTCACCGGAGCCGTGCAGCAGGCTGGCCGCGATCACCGCGATCTCCTGCAGCCGCGGCCACCGGTTCGCCAGCGCGAAGTCCAGCACGGTCACCGACCCGTCGTCGCCGAGCAGCACGTTGCCCGCGGTCAGGTCGGCGTGGATGAGCGCCTCCGGCAGCGCCTCCCAGTCCAGGCCCGTTATGTCGGATATCGCCGCGTCCACCAGCCGCCGCCGCTCGTCATCCAGCAAGCCCTCGACCTGCCCGGCCAAGGGCACCAGGTTCCTGATCGCCCACGGGTCGAACACGGGCTCCGGGTACGCGTCGACGGAATGGATGCGCACCGCCTGCTCCACCACCGCGGCCAGTTCCGCCCCTGACGGCGGGCGCCCCAGATCGTAGAACGTCCGTCCCGGCGCGAAGTCCATCACGATCAGCTGGTGCCCGTCGTAGGAGTGCACCAGCCGCCCCGACGCGTCGGGATGCAGCCGCGGGTGCCGCACCCCGGCGGCCCGCGCTCGCGTGATCAGGCCGGCCGTGCGGTCCGCGATCCGCCGCGGCCGGTCCGTGGCGAAGACCTTCACCATTATCCCGAACGGATCGAGGCGCCTGCCCCCGTCCCCGGCATCCGGTGGACGCCCCCCGAGGGAGAGCATGATGTTGCAGTCCTCGTAGCCCGTTTCGATAACCGACCAGTCCCTGACCGTCCCGAGCGAGTACTCCCCGGCGACGTGGGCTACGAGCCCGGGAAGGGAGGTTCGCACGCGGCTGGCCGGGTCGGTCACCGGGCCAGGCTACCCCGGGCGTTACTCGCCCGCCGCCAGGCCCTCGCCGGTGTTCGGCCTGGACGCGGCCATGTTCAGCACGGCCCACACCCGCTTGCCGTCCCAGCCGTCGACCGACTCCCAGCCCCAGTCCTCGCTCAGGGTGTCGACCATCTTGAGGCCACGCCCGGATTCATCGTCCGGGTTGGCCTGCTGGACAACGGGAGCGCCGAACATCGTGGGCAGGTTGTCCCACACCTCGATCATCAGCCGGTCCCGGTCGGACAGCAGGCGCAGCCACAGCAACGGCAGGCCGCCCTCATCGTCGTACACGGGCTTGCCGTCCGGTCCGGTGGCGGCGCGCACCACGTTGGCGGCCAGCTCGCTGGCGACGAGTTCCGTGGTGCTGGCCAGCTCGCTCAGGTGCCAGCCTTCCAGTACTTCGGAAACGAAACCCCGGGCGAGGCTGGGGGCCGTCGGCAACGCGCCCAGCGGACCTAGGTTGGAAGACAGGGGCCAGTCATGCACTGTCGTGCCGACGGAGGGTGTGGTCCACGGGCAGCTAGGGTACCCGTCATGCCGCGTACCCGCTCGATTTCCATGCGCTCAATCGGAAAAAGGGGCGTTCCAGCGCGTTAACGGGCAGCATGGCGGATTCGTCACGGAAGCTCGATCGGCAGGTCGATGCCGTCGAGGGCGTGCGCGCAGGGGTCGTCCTCGCGCTCGGCGGGGAGGCCTTCGACGATCTTCGCCACCAGTTCGCGCAGCCGGGCCATGTTCTTGCCGAACACCGCGAACACCTCGGCCTGCGTCACCCCCTCGCCTTCTTCCAGGCCCGCGTCCAGGTCGGTCACCAGGGCGAGGGGCGTGTAGCAGAGGGCGAGCTCGCGAGCCAGCACGGCCTCCGGGTGGCCGGTCATGCCGATCAGCGTCCAGCCCTGGGCCGCGTACCACTGAGACTCGGCGCGGGTGGAGAAGCGCGGGCCGTCGATCACCACGAGCGTGCCGGACCCGGCCGGCACCCAGCCGGCCTGGCGGGCGACGGCTATCGCCTGGGCGCGGCCGTTCGGGCAGTACGGGTCCGCGAAGGCCACGTGCACCGCGCTGGTGTCGTAGAACGTCTGCACCCGGTTCCTGGTCCTGTCCACCAGCTGATCGGGAACGACCAGCGTGCCGGGGCCGTAGGACGGGGTCAGCGACCCGACCGCGCTCGGCGCGAGGATCCGCCGTACGCCAACCGAGCGCAGCGCCCACAGGTTGGCGCGGTACGGGACCATGTGCGCGGGGAACCGGTGGTCACGACCGTGCCGGGGCAGGAAGGCCACTCGCTTGCCCGCGACCTCGCCGACCAGCACGTTCTCGCTCGGCTCGCCGAACGGCGTGGTGACCTCCACCTCTTCGGCGTCGGTCAGGAACTCATAGAAGCCGGATCCCCCAATAACCCCTATATCCGCTTTTGTCGCGCGGGGCGCGGGTGGCTGAGCGCCTTTGGCTCCGAGGGGCTCGGAAGACTGGGGATCCGCGGGCATGTACGCTCCCTAAGCGACTTTTTCTCCGGACGAAGAGGAAGAGGACTTCGGCGACGCGTCCTTGGCGCCGGAGGAGTCCGAGGAACCCGGCGACTTCGGCGAATCCGACGATGAGGAGTCGGTCTTGGATTCCGAGGAGCCCGACTTGGGCGAATCCGGCGAAGACGAGGAAGAGCTAGCCGTCGACTTCTTGTCGCGGCTGTCGGTCCGGTAGAAGCCGGACCCCTTGAACACGATGCCCACGGGGGAGAAAACCTTGCGGAGCCTGCCGCCGCAGGCATCATGCACGGTCAGGGGCTCGTCGGTGAACTTCTGCACCGCCTCGAGCTGGCCGCCGCACTCGGTACAAACGTACTGATAAGTAGGCACAGGAGCCTCCAGCGAGAACCGGATTCACGGTCGGTAGATTAGCACTCGTACCGGCCGACTGCTAATGATAACAGGGCGGGCAGCCAGGTGATTCCGCGCCCAGGGGTCGCTACCGCGCGAACCGGCAGGTCGTGCGGCGCGGCCGGCACCGACGGCAGCAACTCGTCGTCATACAGCAGCGCGATCGTGGGCACCCGCTCCCCCACCCTCGCCAGTGCCCGGTCGTACGACCCGCCGCCGCGGCCAAGCCGCATCCCCGCCCGGGAAACCGCGAGGGCGGGCACGATCACCACATCCGCCCGGGACACCGTCTCCACCCCCCGCCGGGGTTCGGACGGCTCCAGCAGGCCCCGCGGTCCCGGCACCATCGAGTCCGGTCCCTCGTACGACGCCCAGTCCAGGTCCCCGTCGCTCAGCAGAACCGGCAGCACCACGTAGTGCCCCTGCTTCCACAGCGCGTACACCAGCGACCGCGTCGAGGGCTCCGAGCCCACCGAGTAATAGACGGCCACCGTCCCGGCCGCGCCGACTTGCGGGAGTTCGAGAAGGTGGTCGCGGAGGAGTCGCGAATACCCGTTATGGAGATCGGTTGTGATTGTGGAACGGTTTGCGAGCAGGCGCTTGCGCAGCGCGGCCTTCTCAGCCTGAACGCCCGGTGACGGCCTCTCGGTCACGGCAACTCCCGCTACTCTGTACCGCATGGTTAATCACGTCGAGGAGCCGACCCCGGCAGTTACCAAGGCGGTCGTGCCCGCCGCGGGCCTGGGAACGAGGTTCCTGCCCGCGACCAAGGCGACGCCCAAGGAAATGCTGCCTGTCGTCGACAAGCCCGCCATCCAGTATGTCGTGGAAGAGGCCGTCGGCGCCGGGCTGGACGACGTTCTGCTGATCACGGGGCGTAGCAAGAGGTCCATCGAGGACCACTTCGACCGGGCGTATGAGCTGGAGGAGGCCCTCGCGGCCAAGGAGGACTGGGGCAAGCTCGACCAGGTCCGGAAGTCCAGCGAGCTGTCCACCATGCACTACGTGCGGCAAACCGACCCGCGTGGCCTCGGGCACGCCGTGCTGTGCGCCGCCCGGCACGTGGGGCACGAGCCGTTCGCCGTGCTGCTCGGCGACGACCTCATCGAGCCCGGGGACCCGCTGCTGGCGCGGATGATCGAGGTACGACAGCGGTTCGGCGGCAGCGTGGTCGCGCTGATGGAGGTTCCCCCCGCGGAGGTATCCCTCTACGGCTGCGCCGCGGTCGAGGCGACCAGCGAGGACGACGTGGCGCTGATCACCGACCTGGTGGAGAAGCCGGCCCGCGAGGTCGCCCCCAGCCGGTGGGCGGTCATCGGGCGGTACGTGTGCGACCCTTCGGTCTTCGACGTCCTGCGCGACACGCCGCCGGGGCGCGGCGGGGAGATCCAGCTCACCGACGCCCTCAAGGAGCTCGCGGGCAAGGGCGAGGTGCGGGGCGTGCTGTTCCGCGGCCGGCGGTACGACACCGGCAACAAGCAGGAGTACCTGCGGACCATGGTGGAGTTCGCCGCCAAGCGGGAGGACCTGGCGGCCGAGTTCATCCCCTGGCTGCGGACGTTCCTCCGGCAGCTTCCCGAGACATGAGCGAGCACCGGCACGGGGGCCGAGATCTCGCGCACGGGGGGCACGGGCACGACGATGAGCACGGGCACGGCGGCTTCATGATGTCGGTCGAGGCGTACCTGGACGTGATCCGCGACGCGATCCGGCCGCTGGCGCCGTCGGAGCTGGAGCTGGCGGACGCCGAGGGGTGCGTGCTCGCCGAGGACGTCACCGCGGCGGTGTCGCTGCCGCCGTTCGACAACTCCGGCATGGACGGGTACGCCGTGCTGGCCTCCGATGTTTCCAGCGCGTCGGCCTCGTCGCCGGTGACGCTGCCGGTCACCGGCGAGATCGCGGCCGGCGACGTCGGCACGTACCGGCTGGTGCCCGGCACCGCCATGAGGATCATGACCGGCGCGCGGCTGCCGGCCGGCGCGGACGCGGTGGTGCCGGTCGAGTGGACCGACGCCGACGACGCGCGGGAGAGCGGCCCGGCCGCGCGGGAAGGCGGCTCGCGAGTATCGGTGCGGCGCCCCGCCTCGGCTGGCAACGCCGTGCGGTACGTGGGCGAGGACGCGCGGGCCGGGGACGTGCTGCTGACCGCGGGGGTGCGGATGCGGCCGATGCACATCGCGGTCGCCGCCTCTGCCGGGCGGCGCGCGGTGCGGGTGCGACCGCGACCGCGCATCGTGGTGCTCTCCACCGGCAACGAGCTCGCGGAACCGGGCACCCCGCTGGTGCCGGGACAGATCTGGGAATCCAACAGCTACATGCTCGCCGCGCTCGCCCGGGAGGCCGGGGCAGTGGCATGCCGGCGTTCTGTCGTGCCGGACGAGGTCGACGGGGTGCTGCCCGCGATCTCCTCGCAGCTGGGCGAGGCCGACCTGGTGATCACCACGGGCGGCGTGAGCATGGGCGGAGAGCACGACGTGGTGAAGGCCGCGCTGGCTTCGCTGGGCACGGTGGCGTTCCGGAAGGTGGCGATGCAGCCGGGGATGCCGCAGGGGTTCGGCGTGATACGGGGTTCTGGATCCGCCGGGGCTTCTGGGGCTGCCGGGGCGGTGCCGATCTTCACGTTCCCCGGCAACCCGGTCAGCGCGTACGTCTCGTTCCAGCTGTTCGCTCGGCCGGCTCTGGGGTTCCTGCAGGGCCTCGACGACATGCGGCTACCGGTAGCGTCCGCTGTCCTGACGGCTCCCGTGCGATCGCCCGCCGGGCGGCGCTCGTACCTGCGGGGCGTGCTGTCTCCGGGAAGGGAAGCGCCGTCGCCGGGAACGGGAACGCCGTCGCCGGGGACCGTCGAGCCGCTGTCCGGGCAGGGGTCGCACCAGGTCGCGGCGCTGGGACGGGCGAACTGCCTGATCATTGTCCCGGAGCGGGAGGCACAACTGCCCGCCGGCCACACCGTCGACGTCCTCGTCCTGCCGTAAACCGCAAGAAACGTGTACACCGGCAGCGCGGCTCAAAGGCACTGAGCGTAGTCTTCAGAGCATGAGCGAAGCTGCTCCCGCGACAACGACGACCGGAACCGTTCCGCCAGCCGAGGCAACCGGAGCTACCGGAGCAACCGGGACAACCGCCACCGGGGCAACCGGGGGCGGGCCTGGGCTGACTCACCTGGACGAGGCCGGGCGGGCTCGCATGGTGGACGTTTCCGCCAAGGACGTAACGGTGCGTACCGCTCGCGCCTCCGGCCGGGTGCTGCTGTCGGCGAGGGCGGTCGCCGCGTTGCGCGACGGCACGGTGCCCAAGGGGGACGCGCTCGCCGTCGCGCGGATCGCCGGCATCCAGGGCGCGAAGCGCACCCCCGACCTGATCCCCCTCTGCCATCCGCTCGGCCTGCACGGCGTCGGCGTGGATCTCACCGTGGCCAACGACGGGGTCGACATCACGGCGACCGTGCGGACCGCCGACCGGACCGGCGTGGAGATGGAGGCGCTGACCAGCGTCAGCGTCGCCGCACTCGCCCTCATCGACATGATCAAGGCGGTGGACAAGGCGGCCGTGGTCACCGATGTCCGGCTCGACGCGAAGGAGGGCGGCAAGTCCGGTTCCTGGCGCCGCCCGCCCGACGGCAGGCTGGCCGGCGACGGGCCGACGAGCGAGCGGTGCGATGGCGGGCGGCCCGACAACGAACGCCAGGCCGACGGGAACCCGGGCGACGAGCTCGCGGAAGGCGAGAGATCATGATCCGGGCCCTGGCGGTGACCGTGAGCAACCGTGCCGCGGCCGGCGTGTACGAGGACCGTTCCGGGCCGGTGCTGGTGGAACTGCTCCGCCAGGCGGGCTGCGACGTGGTGGACGGCCCGCTGGTGATCCCGGACGGCGAGGCCGTTGAGCAGGTGCTGCGGGACTCGGTGACCGCTGATTACGACGTGGCGGTGACCACGGGCGGAACCGGCCTGACGCCCACCGACCAGACGCCCGAGATGACCCGGCGGGTGATCGACCGGGAGATCCCGGGGATCGCGGAGGCGCTCCGCGGCGCGGGCGCCGCGGCTGGCGTGCCGAGCGCGATCCTGTCCCGCGGGCTGGCGGGCGTCGCGTCCCGCACGCTGATCGTCAACCTGCCCGGGTCCAGCGGCGGCGTCCGGGACGGCATGACCGTGCTGCGGCAGGTTCTCGTGCACGCCGTGGACCAGATCCGCGGCGGCGACCACCCGCGCCCCTCCACCGACCACTCACGCCCCTCTGGCGAGCACCCGCGCCCCGCCATCGAGCACGACGAGCACGACGAGCAGTCGGAACAGCACGCGGAACAAGGGCATCTGGAGAACGACGAGGGCCATCCCCCGCACGGGGACCCCCCGGGCGCACCAGGCTCCGCTGAGCACTCCGCCGGAATCGCGTAGCCGCTCACCAGATCGGGTAGACCCCGTGGCGCAGGCCGCAGCGCAGGAGAATGATAAGACCGTGGGACGCATCCGCGGGTGGCCAACCACCCTAACCGAGTCGGACCTGCTTGCCGCGCCCGTGGCGCTGCGGCCGGTACGCGTGTCCGACGCGCGCACCTGGCGCGAGATCCGCGTCCGCAACGCATCGTGGCTCCGCCCCTGGGAACCCACCAACCCCGAGACGCCGCTGACCCGCTCGTCGATCGGCCCGTACGTGTCCATGGTGCGGACGATGCGCCGTGAGGCCCGGCAGGGGCAGGCCCTGCCGTGGGTGGTCACCTACGACGGCTCGTTCGCCGGCCAGCTCACCGTCGGCTCGATCACCTGGGGATCCGCCAGGTCCGGGACGGTCGGCTACTGGATCGATGAATCGTTCGCGGGCCACGGCATCATTCCCACCGCGCTGGCGATGGCCGTGGACCACTGCTTCCGCGTGGTCGGGCTGCACCGGCTGGAGGCATCGATCCGCCCGGAGAACGCCGCGTCCCGCCGGGTGGTAGAGAAGCTCGGCTTCCGCGAGGAAGGCCTCCGCGTCCGGCAATTGCACATCAACGGGCAGTGGCGCGACCATATCTGCTACGCGATCACCGCCGAGGAAATACCGATGGGCATGCTGCCGCGATGGCGCGGCATCCTGGCGTCCCCTCGTTCCGGAGAGTCACAGAAACACCTGTTGCACTAGGGAAAATTCGCGACACGCCGTGCGGATACTCGTGATCCGGGGCCATGGCGTTTACGCTGCGTTACACGCCAGCAGCCGAAACGACCGATGGGAGACCAGGTGAGCAGCGCCATTCTGTATGTGGCGATCGTCGCCATCTGGGCCTGCGTGCTGATCCCGCGATGGCTTCGCCGGGGCACGGTGACCACCGTCAACGATCAGGCAGACCATTCTCCCGAACGGGTAGAGGCGACTCCCCGCCCCTCCCCCTCCTCGGACGTGGAGCCGGACGAGGACGTTGAGCCCACCGTCCGGCATGAGCGGGTCGCCCCGCGTGAGCCGGGGAACGGCCACCAGCCCGGTTCACCCGTGTCCCGCGAGCCCCGTTCCCGGGACCCCCTGTCGCGGCGGGAAGAGCCTCGGGAAGAGCCTCGGGACGAGGCACGGCGGGAGTCGCGCCAGCAGATGCTCGCCGCGCGGCGCCGCATGCTCTTCCTGCTGCTGGCGCTGGAGGCCGCCGCCACCGCCCTGACGGTGCTGAACCTGGCCGCCCTGTGGGTGCTGATCCCGCCCACGATCATGCTCGCGGGGTACCTCCTGCTGCTGCGCGAGGCCGCGCACGCCGACGCCGAGCGCGCCGCCCGCGAGGCCGAAGCCGAAGCCTCTCG
>JAFMRC010000138.1 GCA_017354375.1 Nocardiopsaceae bacterium
GACGCATGCGCCGAGCACGGGCTGGCCGTGCACCGCCCGCGCGGGGAAACCCTGCGGCGGCTGCGCGCCCTGCTGCCGGACGGCGGGGTATGCGACGGGCCGGTGGACACGACCGCGCCGGTTTCCCGGGACGCGTTCCGCCAAGTGCTCGAGGCACTCGCCGCGGACGAGACGGTGCACGCGATCATCGCGATCGTGCTGCCGACCGCCGCCACCGGTGACCTGGAGGCGGCGATCGCGGAGGCGCGGCTTTCCAGGGACGGCGCGGACGTGCCGCTCGCGGCGGTGGTGCTCAACCAGCCCGAGGCGGTCCGGCTGGTTGACACGCGGGACGGGCGGGTACCTGCCTATGGCTATCCGGAGGCAGCGGTGGCGGCCCTGGCCCGCGCCGCTCGCTACGGCGAGTGGCGCGAGACGCTCCCGGGGGCGATCCCCGCCTTTCCGGACGCGGACATCGACGGGGCCCGGGCCATAATCCGCGAAGTCCTGTCCGGTTCCGCCGTCGATTCCGCGGGCGGCGGGTGGCTCCTCCCCCGGCAGGCCGAGGCCGTGCTGCGCGGCTACGGGATTCCCCTGACGCAGAACGCGAGCGCCGCTGGCGCGGAGGTGTTCGTCGCGGTCACCGACGACGAGACGTTCGGGCCGCTTGTCACGTTCGGGGCTAGCGGGGTCGCCGAGGTTCTCGATGACCGCGTGACCAGGCTCGCTCCCCTGACCCCGGACGACGCCGACGCGATGATCGGCTCTATCAGGTCGGCGCCGCTGCTACGCGGTTACCGCGACGTCCCGGCGGCCGACCTGACGGCGCTGCGGGACCTGCTGCTGCGCGTCTCCCGGCTCGCCGATGACCTACCCGAGATCACCGGGCTGGAACTGCGACCGGTCCTGGCGGGCCCGGCCGGGGCGGTCGTCTCCGGCGCGCGGGTGCGGGTCGCGCCGCAGGCACCCCAGGATCCCTTCCTCCGCAGGCTTCGGTTACCTTATGTAGTTGTATTATTACGGAAGGATCTTCCCATGACGACCGACGCCGGCCCTGCCACGTCCTCCGTACCCGGACCGCGCACCGCGCCTGGTCCCAGCCCGCTGTCCGCCGACGAACTCGACTCGCTCGACGCCTGGTGGCGCGCTGCCAACTACCTGTCCGTCGGGCAGATCTACCTGCTCGACAACCCGCTGCTCACCGAGCCGCTCCGGCCCGAGCACGTCAAGCCGCGACTGCTCGGGCACTGGGGCACCACCCCCGGGCTGAACCTGCTGTACGCGCACCTCAACCGGGTCATCAGGAACTGGGACCTGAACATCCTCTACGTCACCGGCCCTGGCCACGGCGGCCCCGGCCTGGTCGCGAACGCCTGGCTGGAGGGCACCTACTCCGAGCGCTACCCGTCAATCTCGAGGGATCTCGACGGGATGCGGAAGCTATTCCGGCAGTTCTCCTTCCCCGGCGGCGTCCCGTCGCACGTCGCGCCGGAGACACCCGGATCCATCCACGAGGGCGGCGAGCTGGGCTACGCGCTGTCCCACGCCTACGGCGCCGCGTTCGACAACCCCGGCCTGCTGGTGGCCTGCGTCATCGGCGACGGCGAGTTCGAGACCGGCCCGATGGCCGCCTCCTGGCACTCCAACAAGTTCCTCAACCCGGTGACCGACGGCGCGGTGCTGCCGATCCTGCACCTCAACGGCTACAAGATCGCCAACCCGACGATCCCGGCCCGGATCCCGGAGGAAGAGCTGCAGGCGCTGCTCGCCGGGTACGGGTACCGCGTCCACACGGTCGCCGGGGACGACCCTGAGCAGGTCCACGGGCAGCTCGCCGCCGCCCTCGACGCGATCGTCACCGAAATCGACGACATCCAGCGGCGGGCCCGCGAGCGGGGCGACGCGTCCCGGCCGCGGTGGCCCATGCTGGTCCTCAGGACGCCGAAGGGCTGGACCGGCCCGGCGACCGTTGACGGATGGCCGGTTGAGGGCACATGGCGGTCGCACCAGGTGCCGATCGCCGCCGCGCGCACGAACCCGGACCACCTGCGCCAGCTGGAGGAGTGGATGCGCTCCTACCGGCCGGGCGAGCTCTTCGACTCTTCCGGCCGCCTCGTCCCGGGGCTGGCCGGGCAGGCGCCGAGCGCCTGGCGGCGGATGAGCGACAATCCGCACGCCAACGGCGGGCAGTTGCTGCGCGACCTGTCCCTGCCGGACTTCCGTGACTACATGGCGGATGTGACATCGCCGGGGGCGGTCGAGGCCGAGGGAACCCGGTTGCTCGGCCAGTGGCTGCGCGACGTGATCACGCGGAACCCGGAGACGTTCCGGCTGTTCGGCCCGGACGAGACCGCCTCCAACCGGCTGGACGCGGTGTTCGAGGTGACCGGGCGCGCGTTCGACGGCGAGATCATCGGCGGCGACAACAAGCTCGCGCCAGACGGCCGGGTCATGGAGGTGCTGAGCGAGCACCTGTGCCAGGGCTGGCTGGAAGGGTACCTGCTGACCGGGCGGCACGGCCTGTTCAACTGCTATGAGGCGTTCATCCACATCGTGGACTCGATGTTCAACCAGCACGCCAAGTGGCTCAAGACCACCCGGAACATCCCGTGGCGGCGGCCTGTAGCCTCGCTGAACTACCTGCTGTCCTCGCTGGTGTGGCGGCAGGACCACAACGGGTTCAGCCACCAGGATCCCGGGTTCATCGATCACGTGGTCAACAAGAAGGCCGAGGTCATCCGGGTCTACCTGCCCCCGGACGCGAACTGCCTGCTGTCGGTCGCCGACCACTGCCTGCGGTCGAGGCACTACGTGAACGTGATCGTAGCCGGCAAGCAGCCCCAGCCGCAGTGGCTGACCAGCCAGGAGGCGGTCGTTCACTGCAACCGCGGCGCCGGGATCTGGGAGTGGGCGTCGTCGGACTCCGGCCCCGGCGTCACCCCCGACGTAGTCATGGCCTGCTGCGGGGACACCCCGACGCTGGAGACCCTGGCGGCCGTGTCGCTACTGCGCGAGCACCTGCCCGGACTGAAGGTCCGGGTGGTGAACGTCGTCGACCTGATGCGCCTGCAGCCGGAGTCCGAGCACCCGCACGGGATGCCCGACGCCGAGTTCGACGCGCTGTTCACGACCGACCGGCCCGTGGTCTTCGCCTACCACGGCTACCCATGGCTCATCCACCGGCTGATCTACCGGCGGCGCGGGCAGGCGAACTTCCACGTTCGCGGTTACAAGGAGGAGGGCACCACCACCACGCCGTTCGACATGGCCATGCTGAACGAGCTGGACCGGTTCCACCTGGTGATGGACGTGATCGACCGGGTGCCGGGCCTGGCCGGCTCCGCCGGGCACGTCCGCCAGCTGATGGCGGACAAGCGGATCTCCTGCCGCGCCTACACCCGCGAGCACGGCGAGGACGCCCCGGAGATCACCGGCTGGACCTGGCCTTAGCTCCGGAAGAGCCGCCACATCGCGGACGGGCTGCCGGACGGGCCCGCCGTCACGACGGGCGTGCTGACGGTCCCGGTGAGGCCGCTGGCCGAGTACTCGCCCACCGTGGTGCCGCGGGAGAAGGCGGTGGCGGCGCCGAGACCGCGCATCCGGTAGCTGAGGCTGACGTGCGTCCCGGCGACCACCTGTCCCCGCAGGGCGCGGGCCGTCACCACGCGCACCGGGGCCTTGCTCCACGGGACCGTGATCGTGCCCACGACCGTCCCGGCGGGCAGGACGGTCATCGTGCGCACGGTCCGTGACATCGCGTCGGCGAGCCGCACCCCGGCGCTGACCGCGGCCGACGCCAGGTCCGCCAGCGCCTCCGTGCCCGGCGCCGGGGCGCCGAGCACCACCCCGTACACGACGCGGCGTGTTCCGCCTACCTGGCGCTTCACGGCGAACGCCCAGCAGCCCCGCGCCGCCGAATCCGAGCCGGTCTTCACCCCGATGATCCCGTTGGTGCCCGTCTCGCGGTTGTAGTTCGCGATGACGCCGGCCACGGGTATCCTCGCGGACGGCATTGCCACGATGCTGGCGAACGCGGGAACCTTCATCGCCGTCCGCACCAGGGTCAGCTGGTCCAGCGCGGTGCTGACGGTGGATGCCGCGAGCCCGGCGGGATCGGTGTAGCGGGTGTGGTCCATGCCGAGCGATCGCGCGGTGGAGTTCATCTTCGCCGCGAAGGAGGCGACGCTACCCGCGTCCCACCTGGCCAGCAGTTCCGCGACGTTGTCCGCGGACGGGAGCAGGAGCGCCTCGAGCGCCTGCCGTTCGGTGAGCGGGTGGCCCTTGGCCACCTTGGCGGTGGAGTCGCCGCGCTTGACGTCTTTCTTGTACTGCGCGGCGTCCTTGGCGGTGACCGGGATCGACGGCCCCTGCGCGGCCGCGCTCAGCGGGTGGTCGCGGAGCACGACGTAGGCGGTCATCATCTTCGCGACGCTCGCCACCGGGATCTCGGCGTGCCCGCCAGAACTCCAGGTCTTGCCCACGCCATCGACGGCAACCGCCGCCTGCCTGGCCTGCGGCCACGAGATGCCGGGCGGCCCAGGCTGCGCGGGCGCGACCCGGCTCGTCGCCAGCGAGAACGCCGGCAAGGGCCGCAGTACCAGCATGCCCGCCAGGATCACCAGGAACGCCAGGACAGCCACGGTCCCGGCAAGCACCCACACCGCTCTGCGCACTGCCCGTTCCTCTCTCGCCCGACGACACAGGGTAAGACGAACGGGGCACCGGTTTAGCTGGCTGTTGCGCCATCTTTACACATCATCACGCGCCGCGGCAGCGTACCCGTTCCATTCCCCTCAGTCAGCGTTCAGTAGCTGGATCAAGGGCGCATGTCGGCGGGGGCGGCGAAGGCGAGGAGGCGGGCGCCGGAGGGGGCGGCGTCCGCCCAGGGGCCGGGAAGGCCGATCACCGCGACGGCGGCGGTGGGGAAGCCGGAAGGCGGGGCCGGCGGCGGGTCGGCGAGGCCGATGGCCAGTTCGGCCAGGCCCGGATTGTGACCGACGAGCATCACGGTGCGCTGGCTCTCGGGGAACTCGCGGACCAGCATGAGCAGGCCGAGCACGGTGGTGCCGTACACCCGGGACTCGAAGCGCACCTCGGGCGCGGTGCCGCCAGCCGCCCGCGCTGGATCCCCGGCAAAGGGGCCTCCGGCGGCGAGGCTCCAAGCGGTGAGGCCCCCGGAGGCGAGTTCCCAGGTCTCGCGGGCGCGTCGCGCCGTCGAGCAAACGACGGCATCCGGCACGTAACCGCGTTCCGCTAGCCAGCGGCCGGTCACCGGCGCGTCGCGCCGGCCGCGCTTGGCCAGCGGGCGGTCATGGTCCGCGACGCCATCCGGGTACCCGGACTTCGCGTGGCGGAACAGCACGAGGCGGTGGGCGTATCCGGTATCCACACGACCAGCGTGCCATGACTCGGCATCACGCGAGGACGGAGCGGACCTCGGCGGCGATTTGCTTGTCCTCGCGGGCGGCGATGACGAACGACCGCACCCCGGTTCCGCTGGCCCTTCCTGCCCCGCCGCAGTCGGCGGTGATCTCGTAGTCGTCAGCGCCGTCCGGGTTCTGGTTGCGGGCCGGGTCGATCCCTATTCCGAGGAATCCCAGCCCGGCCGCGACCCGTTCCCGGATCTCGGGTGAGTTCTCGCCGACCCCGCCGGTGAACGCCAGCGCGTCCAGCCCGCCAAGCGACGCCGCCATGGACGCGATCGCGCCGCGCAGCCGGTGCAGGTACACGTCGCGGCCAAGGACGGCGTCCGGATCCCCGGCGGCGGCGCGGGACAGCACCTCGCGCATGTCCGCGGTCCCGGTCAGCCCGGCGAGACCGGACCTGCGCTCCAGGGTGGCGGCCAGCTCGGCGGGCGGGGTGCCCGCGTGCTCGGCCAGCCACAGCACGAGGCCCGGGTCCACCGAGCCCGACCTGGTGGCCATCACCAGGCCGTCCAGCGGCGTGAACCCCATCGTCGTGTCCACCGACGTCCCGTCCCGGACGGCGGCCAGCGACGCCCCCGCCCCGAGGTGGCATGTCACGATGCGAGAGGAACCGGACGCGACCGGCGAGGAAGGCGAAGATGCCGGGCGCTCGGTGCCTGCCAGCAAGGCCATGACCCGTCGCGAGGCGTACGCGTGCGACAGCCCGTGGAACCCGTAGCGCCGCAGCGTCCAGCGAGCGCGCCACCGGCGCGGCAACGCGAAGGTGGATGCGGCGTCACCGATCGTCGCGTGGAACGCGGTGTCGAAGCAGGCGACCGTGGGCACGTCCGGCAGGATCTCCGACACCGCGTCCAGGGCGGCGAGGGACTTGGGCTGGTGCAGCGGCGCGAGGTCGGTGAGGGACTCCAGGTGCCGCCGCACGTCGGCGGTGATCAGCACTGGCCGCGCGTACAGCGTCCCGCCGTGCACGATGCGGTGCCCGACCGCGTCCACCGGCCCGGACGAGGAGACGGCGTCCGCGAGCGGCGCGGCATCGACGGCGCCGTTCAGCGCGGGAAGGTCCACGGTGGCCGTAACGGAGTCGTCGCCCGCGAGAACCCGCAGCTTGAGGCTGCTCGACCCGGCGTTGACGACGAGTACACGGGGTGACATGTCCAGCACGGTAGCACTGCCGGTGCGTCGGCCTTCAGTCGGAGGAGCGCGTCAACGGTCACGGCAGTTCGCCGTAACGGCTAGGCTCGACAGATGCAGCGCGTCGTGTTGCGGGACGTCGATCTCGGTTCCTTTACCGACGCCATCGGCGCCGAGCGCTACGCCGAGGGCGCCGCTGCCGCGAAGAAGGACGCCGTCATCCAGATGGCATGGGAGGCATCCCGGCAGCAGCTGACCGGGACCGTCCGCGACCAGGCGGGCGATATCAGGACCGTGTTCATCGCGTTCCGCGCCTCGACCGGGTTTCCGCTGCGCTTCCGGGCCGGCTACTGCAGCTGCGCTCAGGGCGAGAACTGCCTGCACGTCGCGGCGCTGTTCGCGGCCGCTACCGACGAGGCCACGTTGCCGGTTCCCAAGCCCGTGGCCAGGCCTACCGTGCTGCCATGGGAGCAGTCGCTGGACTCGCTGCTCGACGACCGCGACGCCGGCGCCGGATCCGGCCGGGCTCCCGCGCTCATCCGCGACGCCGGCGCTGGCCCGGTCCCGATCGCGCTCGAGTTGTCGCTGGTGCCGGACACGCCGCCGGCCTACCCCATGACCCGCGACGGGCGGGAAGAACGACCCGGTCGCAAGCTGAAGCTGCAGGCCCGGCTCGTGCAGATGGGCAGGAGCGGCAAGTGGATCGCCGGCAGCTTGTCCTGGTCCCGCCTGGACTACCTTCGGCTCCGCGAGGAGCACCCGGTCGCGCACGTCAGCCTGCTGAACGAATTGCTCGCCTTGTACCGCGCGAGCGGCGCGCAGCGGAATCCGTACTACGCCTACTCCTACGGTTACGGCGACCAGAAGGCGATCGACCTCTCGGCCTGCGAATCCCGGAACCTGTGGCCGATCCTGGACCAGGCACGGGAGATCGGGCTGCCGGTCGTGTACCCGGACAAGCTGGGCGACGTTCCGCCGCCGGGTACCGCCGAGCTGTGCCTGGACGTGATCGCCGACGGCACGTCGCTGCGGGTCACGCCCGTGCTCCGGGACTCCGCCGACCATGCGGAACTGGTGCCGCTGCGGTTCATCGGCGCCGGGGGGCACGGCGTCGTCTGCACCCGCCGTGGCACCAGCGCCGACCGGTTCCTGCTGGCCCGGCTCGCCGTGCCCGCGCACCCGCGGCTGCAGTCGGTGGCGCTGGCTGGCGAGCACCTGGCGGAGGTGCCAGCGGCGGGCCAGGCGGCGTTCCTCGCCCGCTACTACCCTCGGTTGCGCCGGATGGCGACGGTGATCAGCTCCGACGACTCGTTCACGCCGCCGGCCATCTCCGGCCCGCGGCTTGTGCTGCGCGCCGATTACGCCGACGGCCACCGGGCCGACATCGCGTGGGAGTGGCGGTACCAGATGGGCGATGCCGAGCTGCGCGCGCCGCTCGGCGACGACGAGGCGGGATTCCGCGACCCCGAGGCGGAGGCGCGGGTGCTCGACGGGGTGCGGCTCCCCGACGGCTTCCCCCAGATATCCCCCGAACGGATAACGCATTCTCCAGTCCGTCTCCGCGGACTCGACACGATGAGGTTCACGACCGAAGTGCTGCCGCTGCTGTCCGCCACCGGCGGATGCGGCGTGGAGGTGTCGGGTGACGTCCCGGACTACCGGGAGGCCGGCGACTCGCTGGAGATCGGCGTGTCCACGGCCGAGCGCGACGACGACCGCGACTGGTTCGACCTGGGAATCACCGTGCGGGTGGAGGGTCACCCCGTTCCGTTCGGGCAATTGTTTGTAGCCCTGGCCAACGGGCAGTCCCACATGCTGCTGCCCGACGGTGCCTACTTCTCGCTCGACAAGCCGGAGCTCGCGACCCTCAAGCGGCTGATCACCGAGGCGCGGGCGCTCCAGGACCAGCCGGAGGACGGGCTGCGGATCAGCCGGTTCCAGGCCGGGCTGTGGGAGGAGCTGGTCGGGCTCGGCGTGGTCGGCAGGCAGGCGCTGTCGTGGCAGCGCTCGGTGGAGGGGCTCCTGTCGGTGTCGTCGATCGGGCGGCTGCCGCCGCCGGCCGGGCTCACGGCGCGGCTGCGCCCGTACCAGGTGGAGGGGTTCAGCTGGCTGGCGTTCCTCTGGAAGCACCGGCTCGGCGGGATCCTCGCCGACGACATGGGGCTGGGCAAGACGCTGCAGACCCTCGCCCTGATCGCGCACGCGCGCTCGTCGGCCGGCGGGGCGAACGGGGCCAGCGAGCCGGGAGGACCCGGCGAGCCCGGCGGATCCGGCGCCGACGCGCCGCCGTTCCTGATCGTCGCGCCCACGTCCGTTCTGGCCAACTGGTCGTCGGAGGCCGCCCGGTTCGCCCCGGGGCTGAAGGTGGTCGTGATCGGCGACACCTTCGCCAAGCGCGGCCAGTCGCTCTCGCTGGTCGCCGCCGGTGCGGACGCGGTCGTGACCTCGTACACGCTGCTGCGGATGGACTTCGAGTCCTACGGATCGGTGTCCTGGTCGGGCCTGATCCTGGACGAGGCCCAGTACGTGAAGAACTACCAGTCCAAGGCCTACCAGTGCGCGCGGAAACTGCCCGCGGAGGTCAAGGTGGCGATCACCGGGACGCCGATGGAGAACAACCTGATGGAGCTGTGGTCGCTGCTGTCGATCACCGCCCCCGGCCTGTTCCCCCGCCCGGACCGGTTCCGCGAGTACTACGCCCGGCCGATCGAGCGGGCCGGCAACACCGAGTTGCTCGCGCAGCTCCGGCAGCGGATCCGGCCCCTGATCAAGCGCCGGACGAAGGAGCAGGTGGCCGCCGACCTGCCGGAGAAGCAGGAGCAGGTGCTCGAGGTCGATCTCTCCGCCCGGCACCGGAAGCTCTACCAGACGCACCTGCAGCGTGAGCGGCAGAAGATCCTGGGCCTGCTCGCCGACGTGGACAAGAACCGGTTCACGATCCTGCGCTCGCTGACGCTACTGCGCCAGCTTTCGCTGCACGCCGGGCTGATCGACGAGTCGTACTCGGACGTGTCGTCGGCGAAGATCGACGCGCTGCGCGAGCAGATCGACGACGTGACGGGAGGCGGGCACCGGGCGCTCGTGTTCAGCCAGTTCACGAGGTTCCTGAAGCTGGTCCGGTCCGCCCTGGAGGCGGATGGCGTGCCGTGCTGCTACCTGGACGGATCGACGACCAATCGCGCGTCGGTGATCTCGGAGTTCAAGCAGGGGACGGCGCCGGTGTTCCTGATCTCGCTGAAGGCCGGCGGGTTCGGATTGAACCTGACCGAGGCGGACTACTGCTTCCTGCTGGACCCGTGGTGGAACCCCGCGACCGAGACCCAGGCGATCGACCGCACGCACCGCATCGGGCAGACGCGGCACGTGATGGTGTACCGGCTCATCTCCGCCGGGACGATCGAGGAGAAGGTGGCCGCGCTCGCGGCCCGCAAGGCCCAGCTGTTCTCGTCGGTGCTCGACAGCGATGGCGCGTTCAGCTCCTCCCTCACCGCCGACGACATCCGCGCCCTCCTCAGCTGATCCCCCCGGACAAAACGGGCGAAGCGGATCCCGCGTCCCTGTTGACCTCGCGTCAACGGCGCGTTGCTACGGCTACAGCCGTAGCAACGGCACTTTCACCCGGCCGCGCGAGGGCCGCTGGGCCTCGTTAACTTGACCGTAGTGGATACATTGGCACCGATATCTTCATACAGGTTGACATAACCGGGCGCCTCCGGTTCTAATTGAGCCATGTCCACTGATGTGAACATCGCATACCGAATCTCCATTGTAGTCATGGGAACCGCGGTCGTCTTCGGCGCGGCCGGCTGCGGGTCGGGCGGGGGGACGCCGGCCCATGGGACGCCGGCCTCGGCGTCATCCTCTGCCCCCGCGTCGCCTCCTCCCGCCAGGCCGATGGCGAAAATGCCGGCCGGGGCGCGGGTACCGCTGATCCACAAGGGGCAGCTGACGGTCTGCCCGGTCTACGGCAACCCGTTCCTGAGCCCGAGCCCCGACGGGAGCGACAGCGACAAGACGGGTACCGGCCTCGACGCCAACCTGCTCACGCTGATCGGCCAGCGGATGTCCGCGGTACCGCTCGTGCAGCCGTCGGTGGAACCGGAGGACATCTACGACTACGATGCGCTCGGCCACAAGGCCTGCGATGTCGTGGCCGGGGCGGTGACGGCGGATCCGCACGTCGGCGATGCGTCCATCCCGTACTTCAAGGACTCCCTGGCCCTCCTCACCCGCGCCTCGAAGTCGCCGGCGTCGCTGGCGTCGCTGGCCGGCAAGCGCGTGGGCGCTGAATCCGGGTCATCGGCCGCTCGCTACCTGGACAACTACAACAAGCAGCACGGCGACGCCATTCACGTCGACCACAACGTGGGGGATGAGGCCGCGTTCACCTTCATGCTGCAGGAGAAGAAGGTCGATGCCATCCTGACGACCCGCGGCATCGCGATGGACCTGGCCTACCAGGCGGACGGAAGGCTGCGCGCGACGAGCGTGAACGGGCCGACCTGGAAAATCGTCTTCCTGGTCCGCCACGGCAACAAGGGACTGCTCACCCAGATCAACGAGGCCCTGGCCGACGCGGTACGCAACGGCCAGTACGCCAGGTCGTACTACGCCTACTTCGGGTCCATGCCGACCTGGCAGCCCGGACAATCATAAGGAGAAGGGGATCACTCATGCGGAGCGTATCGAACTGGGTATACATCATCGCGACGCCGATAATCGGGATCGGGTTGCTGTCGTTCAAGGACTACCTATGGGCCGTGGTCGCCTTCGCCGCCTGCGCCATCCTCCTCACCTCTGAGATCTCGAAGATGCGGAGGCGGGACGCCGCCGTGCAGCAGGCTCAGCCACCGCAGGTCCAGACGCCGCAGGCACAGGCACCGCAGGCCCAACCGCAGCAGCCCCGGGACCAGCGGGCCAGCGACAACGCGCCCGCGGGAACCACTCGGGATTCCTGACCCGGTGGCGCACCCACCCGCACGGCTACGCTCCCGGCGACCGCGTGGTGCCCCGCTGGCGTGGATCCTGGCGGCGGCCGTCGCCGTTGGCTGCGCGTCCGCTTGCCAGGCTCACCAGGCATCACGGGGGGCCTCGCCGTCCCGCGCCTCCCCGTCAGGCGGCTCGGCCGCAGGAGCGGGGAAGTCGCAGCACACGCTCACGGTGGGCTCGCTGCGGCGGTCCTACCGCCTGTACCGGCCCGCCTCGCTGGCAACGCCCGCGCCGCTCGTGATCATGCTGCACGGCGCCCTCGGCTCCGGTCGGCAAGCCGAGGCCGACTACGGCTGGGACGCCGAGGCCAATGCCGGCCACTTCGTGGTCGCCTACCCCGACGGATACCACCGGACCTGGAACGCGGGCGGATGCTGCGGCCCGGCCGAGGCCAGCCACGTCGATGACGTGGCGTTCATCACGAAGCTGGTCGCGGCCGTCTCCGCCGAGCTTCCCATCGACCGGTCCCGTGTCTACGTCACCGGGATCTCCAACGGCGGGCTGCTCGCCTACCGGCTCGCCTGCGACACCAGGCTCTTCGCCGCCGTCGGCGCGGACTCGGCGACGATGCTCGGCCCCTGCCCGTCGCCCGCCCCGGTCTCGGTCATCCACATCCACGGCCTGGCCGATCGTTCCATCCCCTACCACGGCGGCTACAGCGCCAGCGCGCAGAAGGTGGACTGGCCTCCCGTTCCCGGCGTGATCGCGGACTGGAGGGCCACCGACCACTGCGGCTCGCCGGTGATCACCACCGAAGGCCCGGTCACCCGGTCGGCGGCCCGGTGCCCGCACGGCCGCGCCGTCGACCTGGTCACGATCGCTGGCGCGGGACACCAGTGGCCCGGGGCGAAGCCCAATCCGATCGGCGAACGGCTGCTCGGGCTCGACCCGCCATCGACAGCGCTCAACGCCACCCGCACCATCTGGGACTTCTTCGCCGCACACCCGCGAACGCCAGCGCCACCCTGGTGAGGAACTCGACCTCGGCCGTGATGTCGGCGCCACCCGGTGCCGGAGAAGGTGCCGGGACCGGGGCAGGCGCCGGGGAGGCGAGGTCCGGGCAGGCGGAACCCGGGGGCCGTCCGCTGGCCTTCGCCGCCATCGCCGCGGCGATGGCGGCGGCTTCCCCGGCCGCATCGACGTCCTCGGG
>JAFMRC010000373.1 GCA_017354375.1 Nocardiopsaceae bacterium
CGGCGCTGGCGGCCGCTCGGCGCGCTCGTCGCCTGCGCCGCGCTGCTCGGGCTCGGATCCTTCTACCTGCGTGTCGTGGCGCACGACGACAACGTGTTCGGGCAGGTCCAGCGCTACGCGGCGACCTCGATCCCGCCGCACGCCGTGGTTCTCGCGGACGAGGCGACCGGGGACCTCATCTCCCAGCCGTACTGCCGGGAGCAGGAGGCGAAGCCGTGCCTCGGCGTGGCCACGTACGCGATCACCTGGGATACCTACCTTCAGACCACGTCGACTCTCGCGGATGGGTACTACAAGCGGATGATGAAGGGCGCGGTGAAGCTCAAGTCCTGGACGGGCTTCAACGGCACCATCACGGTGTGGAGGCTCCGCAGATGATGACGCGGCTGACCGGACGGGCCCTCGCGGGGATCGTGGTCGCGGTGGCGGCGGCGCTCGCCGGGACCGCCTGCGGGCACCCGTTCACGCCGGCGGGCTACTCCCCGGCCCGGCCGTACTCGACCGTGCGGCCGTGGACGCCGCCGCCCCCCGTAGCGCCGCCGCCACGGGGGCCGATGACGGTCGGCGTGGACTTGTATGACGCCCAGGACTACTCGGTGGCGGAGACCCGGGTGCTCGGCGAGCGCGCGATCTCGTACATCGCGAACACGCTGCGGGTCAAGTCGATCGGCATCGCCTGGGACTACGCGGTGCCCGGCTGGAACTCCGACACGGTGCTGCCCGCGTCGCCGGGCACCCCGTCGCTCGCCGACATCGCGGCGCTCACCTCGATCGCGAGATCCCACGGACTGCGCGTGTCCTACCGGGCGCTGTTCACGGTTACCGGCGTGAACGGGCAAAGCGAGCGGCTCAAGCCGGCTCACACGAAGGCGTGGCTGAACTCGCTTCTCACCACCGAGACGCCGGCGCTCCGGCTGGCCGCGTCCGAGCACGTCGGCGAGTTCGTCGTGGGCACGGAGACGGCATCCATCGAGGGCAGCCCGCTGTGGCACGGGTTCTTCACCCGGGCCGCGGCCCTCTACCATGGCACGCTGTCCTATGCCACCTGGGGCGGCAGCCCGCAGGCGGGCGGCTTCTTCTCCGCCAAGCGGGCGCTGCCGCCGGTCGGCCGGACCGGCCTGTACGGGGCCACCGCCTACCCGTCGGTCAGCCTGCCGTCGGATGCGCCTGTATCCAAGCTCACCAGCGCCTGGGAGTCCTTCCTGGCCCACGCGCCCGCGCGGGTGCTGCGCCGCACGGCCCTCGATGAGGTCGGCATCCCCGCCGCCGACGGGATGTACGCGGACCCGTGGGAATGGAACCACGTCACCGGCCGGCCCGACGACGAGGTCCAGGCCCGGTGGTTCCTGGCCGCCTGCGCGGCGGCGGAGCGAGAGCACATGCGGGCGATCTACTTCTGGAACGTGAACCTGTCGGACAACCCGGGTGCCGGCCTGTTCGCGTCGGCCGTCCGGTTCGAGGGCCGCCCCGCCGCCGAGGCCGCGATCCGGTCCTGCCAGCGGTCCGCGGAAACCGGATGAACATGTGCATTATCGCGATCTTCCGCGCGTCCCTATACGGGATCCGTAGACTGATTTAGCCTGACACGCCGTCGCCGGGGGCCATTGCGGAAATGGACGGCTGCATGCTGCACGGGGTCGCCAGATGGTTACCGCATCCCGCACAGAACTGGAGTGGCCGACTGTGGACGCGGGTAGGGCGCCCTTTGACCGGGCGCGCGCGAGCGCCGGCGGGGTTCCGGGCCGGCAGTTTCGTGGCCGCGGTCCCATGCCGGAGGCGCCACCCGCCGACGCGACCGCGATCGACGACCTGCAGCCGGTATCCGGGCAGCCAGTGCCCGGGCGGCAACGCCGGTCCCAGGTCGCCGCGCCGGCCAACCTCGTCAACGCGCCGCTCACCCGCTCGGACCTGGTCCGGATCCCGGCGAACGCCGCCGCGGACATCGTGCTCCCGGTCCCGCCGTCCGACGACGAGAAGTACTCCTACATCCGGCGGCACATCTGGATCCTGACGCTGGCCCAGATACTCACCTTCCCGCCGCTGGTGTACAGCCAGATCCGGATGTTCATGAACTCCCCGTGGTTCCTGTGCTATGCGCCGTTCGTCCTCCTCGGCATCATCACCTTCTTCGTGTCGCTGATCGCGGACGGGTTCGGCAAGGGCTTCGACCTGGACGCGCACAAGAAGATCGTGGCCAGATGGTTCCCCCTGTGGTACCCGTCCGTGGACGTGTTCCTGCCGGTCTGCGGCGAGCCGATCGAGTTGCTGCGCAACACCTGGACCCACGTCGCCGCGCTGCGGGCCACGTACAACGGCAAGCTCACCCCCTACGTGCTCGACGACGGGGCCAGCCCCGTGGCCAGGGCCCTGGCCAGGGAGTTCGGGTTCGCCTACGCCACCCGGCCGGATCGCGGCTGGTACAAGAAGTCCGGCAACCTCAAGTACGGATTCGAGATCTCCGACGGAGAGTTCATCCTGCTGCTCGACGCCGACTTCGCGCCCCGCCCGGACCTGCTGGATGAGACGCTGCCGTACTTCGCGCTGTTCGGCGACGTCGGGATCGTCCAGACGCCGCAGTACTTCCACGTCGATGACCGGCAGACCTGGGTGGAACGCGGCGGCGGCGCCATCCAGGAGCTCTTCTACCGGGCCATCCAGACCACCCGCGTGAACAAGGCCGGCGCGATCTGCGTCGGCAGCTGCGCCGTATACCGGCGGGAAGCGCTCGCGCAGAACGGCGGCATGTCCCTCGCCGAGCACTCCGAGGACCTGCACACCGGATTCGACCTGCACCAGCTGGGCTGGCGGATGGCATACCTTCCGATCGCCCTGTCCACCGGGACCTGCCCGGACAACATCCTCGCCTTCCTCAACCAGCAGTACCGCTGGTGCTCGGGAACCTTCAGCCTGATGCAAGGCTCCAAGTTCTGGCGGGCCAGGATGTCGTGGTACACCAGGATGTGCTACCTATCGGGCATCGCGGGGTACTTCTACACGGCGATCTTCACGTTCATCGGCCCGGCGCTGATGATCGGCATGCTGGCGTTCGTGCCGACCTTCCTGCATTTCGCGACGATCGTCATGATCGCGCCGGTGCTGTTCTACGCGGGGGTGATCTACCCGCTATGGCACCGCTCGCCGTACCGGCTGGAGGCGTGGTCCGTCCGATTGCTGGCCGGCTGGGCGCACGTCTTCGCGATCTGGGACATGATGCGGGGCCGGCTCCGGGGCTGGCAGCCGTCGGGCAGCGGGGCGAAGAGGCAAGACGGCCGGCGGCGGCTCTGGGCCGGGCTGATCGGGTGGAGCTTCGGCACCGCGGCGGTGTGGGCCTTCCTCGCCCTGTGGCGGATGATGACCATGGACTCCTACGACTTCTACCTGACCTTCGCGCTCGGCGTGTTCCAGCTCGCCGTCATCGGGCGCGTCCTGATCCAGCCCAGGGAGTCGTCATGACCCGCCGCGGGCGGGCGGCCGGGCTGGGCGTCGTGATCGTGCTGGCGCTGGCCGGCTGCGGGCTGCTGCGGGCGCCCACGCCAGTGTCCGACACCGGCGCACCGCCGGGGGCCGGGAAGCTCGCGCCGCGGCCCGTGCGGAAGACCGCCGCGGCGCACCCGGTGAAGCCTCCGTCGGACCTGCTCCACCCGCGGTCGGACCGCAAGTTCTTCGGCCTCCAGGTGAAGGGCGCTCCGGACTCGCTGAACCCGGTGCAGAACGCCGCCGCGGGCATCAACCGCAGGCCCAACCTGCTCGGTCAGTACACCCGCTGGCCCCACCCCTTCGACGCCAGGGCCGCCGCCAACGCGCAGAGCTATGGCGCGCTGTACTACGTGGCATGGGAGCCGTTCAAGACGACCCTCTCCGCGATCGCGTCCGGCGACCGCGACTCGTACATCACCAAGTTCGCGCGGGCGGTGCGCTCCTACGGCGACCCGGTGGCGATCAGCTTCGGCCACGAGATGAACGGCAACTGGTACCCGTGGGGAACCACCGGCGCTACCGCCGCCGAATTCGTCGACGCGTGGCGGCACATCCACGAGCTGTTCGCGAAGGCCGGCGCCAGCAACGTGATCTGGGTGTGGAACCCCAACATCATCAACCCCGTCCCCGACGTCCAGCTTGAGCCCTACTGGCCGGGCAGCGCCTACGTCGACTGGGTGGGCATCACCGGCTATTTCGCCACCACCGGGCCGGACACGTTCGACGGGCTGTACGGCTCGACCATGACCGAGATCAGGCAGTTCACCGACAAGCCGTTCATCATCGCGGAGACCTCCGTGGAGACCGGGGGCAACGAGCTCACCAGCATCGACGCGCTCATCAACGGGGTCAAGGAGACCAGCGACATGCTGGGGTTCGTCTGGTTCGACTACGACAAGGACGGGGTGGACTGGTCGGTCGGGGACCGCCCGCAGGCTCGCGCGGCGGTGGCCAGCGACGTCGCCAGCCTGCCGCTCGTCAGCGTGACCAAGTGACGAGCGAGCGCGTGACGGGTGCGGGCACATGACCACGGGACCGGAGAACGGCCGGGGGCGCCAGGACGTCGCCAGCCTGCGCCCAGGCCAGGAGAAGGACCGCGAGCGCTCGACGTTCCAGAAGGCGGAAGCGGAGACGGTGATGTTCGCCTCCGCGCGGGCGCTGCCGATCAACAACGACGACGCCCTCATCGCGCAGCCCACCCAGCAGGAAGCCTACAAGTTCCAGATTCACCCGCGCCGCGCCCGGCTGAGCCGCGTCGTCCTGCTGTCGGTCCTGGTCATGCAGGTGCTGCTCACGGTGCGGATGCACAACACCGCGTCCCCGGACGAGGCATCCACCCTGCTCGCCGGCCACGCGGAGCTGGCCCACCTGAGCCTGGCCCGCATAACCGCCGGAGCCGCCGGAATCCCGGCAGGCGCGACAGCCACGGCCGGGGCGCCGCTGCCCGGCGCCCCGGTGTTCTGCCCGGTGCTCGACGCCCTGGTCGGCAACGTCGGCGGGCTCGGCGCCGTCAGGGTGCTCAGCCTGCTGGAGGCGCTGCTCGCCACCGCGCTGCTGTACGCGCTGACCCGCCGTCTTTTCAACGAGCGGGTCGCGCTGTGCACCGGCATCGGCTTCGCGGTTGCCGAGCCCACCCTGCTCGCCGGCTACCTCGCCGGCTACGACGCCACCGCGCTGTTCCTGCTGGCGCTGGCCGCCTGGCTGGTCGTGCGGACGGGCGCGATCCGAGGCCCGGCGTTCCTGCTGGCCGCGC
>JAFMRC010000374.1 GCA_017354375.1 Nocardiopsaceae bacterium
GCACGCCGGCGGCGTGCCACAGCAGGCCCGGCCGGTCCGGGGCGACCACGGTCACCTCGCCGCCCTTGACGATCGCCGCCGGGGACCTGGCGTTGACCAGCGCGAGCTGGTCGGGGCGCAGCGGTGCTGGTCCCGGCGGCGGCTCTCCGTCCAGCACGGCGGAGACACGGCGGACCAGGTCGGCGACGAGGCCAGCCTTCCAGTCGTTCCACGCCCCCGGGCCGGTGGCCAGCCCGTCCGCCTGGGACAGCGCGTGCAGCAACTCAAGCAGCAGGCGAGATCCGGCCTTCTCCGCGACGTCCCGCACGGTCACCGGGTCGTCGAGGTCCCGGCGGGTCGCCACCACCGGGAGCAGCAGGTGGTGCCGGACCGCGGTGGCGACGACCTCGGCGTCGGCGTCGGCCAGCCCGACGCGCCTGGCGAAGTCCCTGGCGACCACCTCACCGGAGACGCTGTGGTCGCCTGGCCAGCCCTTGCCCATGTCGTGCATCAGCGCGGAGAGCAGCAGCAAGTCCGGGCGGGCGACGTCGCGGGCGAGGGCGGCGGCGTTCGCGGCGCACTCGACCAGGTGCCGATCGACCGTGAACCGGTGCAGCGGGTTGCGCTGAGGCCGGTTCCGCACCCGTTCCCAGTCCGGGATGAGCGCGGTGAGCAGGCCCTCCTGGTCCAGCGCTTCCCATACCGGTATCGCGCTGTGGCCGGCGCCGAGCAGCGCGATCAGCGCGTCTCGCGCGTCGGCCGGCCACGGCACGGGCAGCGGCGGGCATTCCGACAGCCTGGCCAGCGCTCGCGGTGCGAGCACCATCCCGGCCTGGGCGGCCGCCGCGGCGGCCCGCAGTGGCAGCACGGGGTCGCTGGCCGGGCAGGCCGCGCGGGCCAGCACCACCTCGCCATCCTGCTCAACCACTCCGTCCGCGAGCGGGCGGCGATCCAGCTTGCCGCGGTGCATACGGAGCCTCGGGAGTCCGGGGGTGCCCCCCGGGAAGCACTGCGGTCCGGATGGTTGTCCCCACGGGTAGGCACTACCACGGGGACGCCGGCCGCCGGCCCGGCCGGCCTGGCGGAAGGCGTGGTCCACCGCGTAGGCGACGGTGCGGGCGACGCCAGCGAGGCTGCGCAGCAGCGCGTCCCCGTCGAGCAGGCCGAGAACGCGCGCGACCTCGTCCTGCTCCTCAAGGACGAGCCGGTCCAGGTGGCGGCCGGTCACCTCGTGCAGCACGTGACGGGCATCGAGGATCTGCTCGTAGGCCGCCCGCACCCTGGGGCCGGGCGCGGGCGCGACCCATGCCGCGGCAATCGCCTGGATGGCGTGCACGTCCCGCTGCCCGCCGCGGGATTCCTTGAGGTCCGGTTCGAGCAGGAAGGCCAGCTCGCCGTGGAGCCTGGCGCGCTCATCGCAGGCCTCCCTGAGCTCGGCCAGCCTGGTGCGCGCGCTGGTCCGCCAGTCCTCGAGCACGCGTTCCCGCAGTCCGCTGGCCAGGTCGGGATCGCCGGCGATGTGCCTGGCGTGCAGCAGCCCGAGTGCGACCTTCAGGTCGCCCCGGGCCACCCGGCGAGCCTGGGGCACGGTCCGCACCGCGTGGTCGAGCCGTGCCCCCGAATCCCACACGGGGTACCAGACCCGGTCGGCGATCTTGGCGATGCCGTCCCGGCCATCGTGCAGCAGCAGCACGTCCAGGTCGCTACCGGGCAGCAGTTCCCTGCGGCCGTAACCGCCCACGGCGACAAGGGCGACGCCCGGCTCGGCGCCCAGCAGGCCGGCCAGCCAGCGGTCGGTCTCCGTGGTCCTGCGGCTACGGTCAGTCGCGAAAGAGGTCATCGAGTTCCCCGGAACACGAACGTCGCGGACATCAGAGAGCGTCCGCGTCACGCTCTCCGGTGCGCACACGGGTCACCGACTCGATCGGGACCACCCAGACCTTGCCGTCGCCGATCCGGCCGGTCTGCGCCGCCTTCAGCACGACGCCCACCAGGTCGTCGGCGTCCTCGTCGTCGCAGATGACCTCGATCCGCACCTTCGGCAC
This sequence comes from Nocardiopsaceae bacterium, assembly GCA_017354375.1. GTDB lineage: Bacteria > Actinomycetota > Actinomycetes > Streptosporangiales > Streptosporangiaceae > Trebonia. Next base: position 2,025 of record JAFMRC010000374.1, read on the forward strand.
CAGGTCCACCTGGTACTCGGCTCCCCGGTAGACCTCCGTGTGGCCGCGCTGCCTGCCATACCCGCTCGCCTCGCTGACCGTCATGCCGTGCACGCCGTACGCCTGCAGCGCGGCCTTGACGTCATCGAGCTTGAACGGCTTGACGACAGCCGTGATGAGCTTCATGGGACCACACCCTCTGCGTGCGCAACTCCGTCGCCTGTCCCCGACGATGCCCTGCCGGCGTTTCCGCCGTCCAGCCGGAATGTGTCAGCGACGTGAAACAGGGGCGGCGCAGGTTACGGGCATGTTTCGGCCGGGGCACGCTTCCCCCGGCCGCCAGCCTAGTCGTCGCCCAGGATCGCGTCGACGAACGCTTCCGGGTCGAACGGGGCCTGGTCGTCCGGACCCTCGCCGAGCCCGGCGATCTTCACCGGAACGCCGAGTTCCCGCTGCACCGCGATCACGATGCCCCCCTTGGCGGTACCGTCCAGCTTGGTAAGCGCGATCCCGGTGACGTCCACCACCTCGGCGAATACGCGGGCCTGCCGCAGCCCGTTCTGGCCGGTCGTGGCGTCGAGCACGAGCAGCACCTCGTCCACCGCGGTGCGCTTTTCGATGACGCGCTTGACCTTGCCGAGCTCGTCCATCAGGCCGGTCTTGGTGTGCAGGCGCCCGGCGGTGTCGATGAGTACCACGTCGGCCTCGGCCTCGATGCCCTTGCTCACCGCGTCGAACGCGACGCTGGCCGGGTCCGCGCCCTCGGTGTCCGAGCGGACGGTCTCCGCCCCGACCCGGTCGCCCCAGGTCTTGAGCTGCTCGACCGCCGCGGCGCGGAAGGTGTCGGCCGCGCCGAGGATCACCGACTGACCGTCTCCGATCAGCGAGCGGGCCAGCTTCCCGCAGGTCGTGGTCTTACCGGTGCCGTTCACGCCCACCACGAGGACGACCGCCGGGCGGCCCTCGTGGCGCTGTGTCCGCAGCTCGCGGCTGGCGGGCGTGTCCACCGCCGACAGCAGTTCGGCGCGGAGCATCGCCCGCACCTCCGCCGGGGTGCGGGCGCCCTCCACCTTCACCTTGGTCTTCAGGTCCTCGACCATCTGCCTGGCGGGCGTCACCCCGACGTCCGCCGTGATCAGGACGTCCTCGATCTCGTCCCAGGTCTCGTCGTCCAGCTTGCCCGAGGACAGCAGGCTCAGCAGCGCGCTGCCGAACCCGGTTTGGCTGCGCGCGAGCCGCGCCCGCAGCCGCACCATCCGGCCGGCCGACGGCGGGGGCTTCTCCAGCGACGGCTTCTCGGCCTCCGGACCGACCGTGGCCTTAGTCTCCGTGGCACGGCCCGCTGCTGACGGGCGCTCCTCGGCGATCGTGCCGCCGCTGGCCCCCGCCCCGGCATCGGCACCACCATCGCGGCGCCTGGTGCCGCGCGGCCGCAGGAACGTCACCCCCCCGATCACGACAAGCACAGCAAGCACGACTATGAGGATGATGTATTCCATAGCCACCTAAGTCTCCCGGAACCGGCAGATCCGCAAACAACGCAGCGGGCAGGCGCTCCATCCAGTCGATCCGCACCTGATCTCCCGCGGCTCCCAGCGTAGCCGCCCCACCGAACGCGGATGTAGCCAACGCCTGCTCCCGTGTTACAGTTAACCGGTATGCCGTACTCGGAGATCAGGCCCTTCGGCGGGCAGTACAAGCTGGAGTTCTGGCTGAGTTCAGTGCCATCCAAACGTGCTATTTATGATGCCGGACACGAAAATTCCGGCGTCTTCTGGGAGAGCGTCGCCTCGTTCCTTGCTCCTGGTGTCGTCAGGCACGTTGAGCTGGCCTCCGTCCACCCGACCTTCAATGCCTACGGGGATAGGGCGCAGCTCCAAAAACTGCAAGCAACCCTCGAGCCTCTGCTGGGCGACGGCAACGCTATCGTTAATGTTATCCGGCGCGCCGAAGCGAACGGAACTCCGCTCACTTACTTCCGTTACACGTAATCGCACGTTATTCAGGCGGGTCAGGCGGGCTCGCGGGTGCGGATGCGCTGGCTGATAACGGTGGAGACGCCGTCGCCGCGCATCGACACGCCGTACAGGGCTTCGGCTACCTCCATCGTGCGGCGCTGGTGGGTGATGACGACCAGCTGCGAGATCTCCCGCAATTCCTCGAACACGCCCAGCAGCCGCTGCAGGTTGGTGTCGTCGAGCGCGGCCTCGACCTCGTCGAGAACGTAGAACGGCGACGGCCGGGCCTTGAAGATCGCGAACAGGTAGGCGATCGCGGTCAGGGACCGCTCCCCGCCCGACAGCAGCGACAGCCGCTTCACCTTCTTGCCCGGCGGCCGGGCCTCGATCTCGATGCCGGTGGTCAGCATGTCGTCCGGTTCGGTCAGCACGAGCCGCCCGTTGCCCCCGGGGAACAACCGGGAGAACAGCCCCTCGAACTCGCGGGCCGTGTCCGCGTACGCCGACGCGAACACCTCCTGCACCCGGTCGTCCACCTCCTTGACGACGGTGAGTAGGTCACGCCGCGTCTTGCGGAGATCCTCCAGCTGCTTGACGAGGAACTGGTGACGCTCGGTCAGCGCCGCGTACTCCTCCAGGGCCAGGGGGTTGACCTTGCCGAGCCTGGCGAGCTGGCGCTCGGCCTCCGCGGCCCGGCGCTCTTGCTCCTCGCGGACGTAGGGGATGCCGGCGACCCCCGGCCCCGGGAATCCGCCATCGGCCTCGGGCTCGCCATCGGCCTCGGGCTCGGCCTCGGGCTCGGCGGCCCGCGCCGCCTCGGTGACCGCCCGGAGCGCGTCCGCGAGCGACGCTGGCTCCGCTTCGGGAGCGGAAGAGCCGTTCGCCGACGCGCCGTTGGCGCTGGCGCTGCCGGCGCGCTTGCGGCGCTTCTTCGCCTCCCCCTCCTCCTCGCGCGCCGGCACCGGGATATCCGGGCCGTACTCCGCCACGAGGACGTCCGGCCACACGCCGAACTCGTCGACCGCGTGCTGCTCCAGCTGCTCTAGCCGCAGCCGGTGCTCGGCCCGCGCGATCTCCGTGCCGTGCGCGGTGCTGGTGACCTTGTCCAGCTCGGACGCCAGCACCCCGACCCGAGCGCGCAGGGCCTTCAGCGACTCCGCTTGCGCGGTGCTCGCCGTCTCCGCTTCGCCGCGCCGTGCCGCCGCGGCGGCCAGCGACGCCTCAGCGACCGAGGCCGCGTACTCCGCTCCGGAGGCCACCGCCCGGGC
>JAFMRC010000563.1 GCA_017354375.1 Nocardiopsaceae bacterium
GCCACGACCGCGGCCAGGCCGGCGAGCGCGGCCACCGCGAGCGCCCCCGCCAGCGGCACCAGGTCAGCGCCGGAGAGGCCGACCACCTGCCGCGGCAGCGGCCTGGGCTGGGTGAAGATGGCCTGCGCCCACTGCTCCCGCAGCGCGAGCCAGATCATGCCCGCGCCGGCCGCGCCGGCCAGCAGCGCGAGGCCATACTCGCGGCGGGCCGTCACCGATTCCCGGGGGGAGGTCACGGGCGCTCGCCCACCTTGGCGTCGAGGACGTCCGCGTCCCAGCAGGTCCGGTCCCCGGTGTGGCAGGCGCCCCCGACCTGGTCGACCTTCACCAGGACGGCGTCCCCGTCGCAGTCGAGCGCCACCGACTTCACCCACTGCTGGTGACCGGAGCTCTCTCCCTTCACCCAGTACTCCTGGCGGCTGCGCGACCAGTACGTGCAGCGGCCGGTGGTGAGCGTGCGATGCAGCGCCTCGTCGTCCATCCAGCCGAGCATCAGCACCTCGCCGGTGTCGTACTGCTGGGCGATCGCCGCGAAAAGGCCGCCTGAGTCCCGCTTGAGGCGCGCTGCGATCTTCGGGTCGAGATCAGATGGGCGCGCGGCTTCGGTCATCGATTCCTCCTGGCTGTTCACGAACGCGGTTACAGCCTACGATCTCCCCGTGACTTACTCGCGAGATGAGCGCCTGGCCCTGGCTGACCTACTGGAGCGAACCGGCCCGGAGGCGCCCACGCTGTGCGCCGGCTGGAAGACCCTCGACCTCGCCGCGCACCTGGTGCTGCGCGAGTCGCGGCCGGACGCCGCGGCGGGCGTGCTCGGCGGCCCGCTCGCCCGCCACACCGCGCGGGTGCAGGAGGGCATCGCCAGCAAGCTCGGGTACGCGGGCCTCATCCGATCTATCCGGAACGGGCCTCCCCGGCTGTCCCCGTTCGCCCTTCCCGGAATCGACGAGGCAGCGAACACCGTGGAGTACTTCGTCCATCACGAGGATGTCCGCCGGGCGGCGGATGACTGGGCGCCGCGCGACATCCCGGACGGACTGGCCGACACGCTGTGGCGGCGGCTGAGAGGCGCGCGGATGTTCTTGCGCAAGGCGCCGGTGGGGGTGGAACTGGCCAGGGACTCCGGCGGCGCGCCGTTCCGGCTCACGGTGAAGAAGGCGACGCCGGTCGTCACGGTCGTCGGTCCCCCGGCCGAGCTGACCATGTGGGCGATGGGCAGGACGAGCGCGGCGAACGTGGGGTTCGACGGCCCGCAGGGAGCCGTCGCAACCCTCCGCGCCTGGCGGCGCTAGCGCTAGCCCGGTGCTAGCAGTGGTGGTTCGGCATGCGCCCCCGGTCACGCCGAACTTCGGGCTGACCGAGAGAATCGTTACGCCAGGGACCCATGTGACGACAGGGGCAGTCCCGCGGACGTGACTCCCCCTGGGGAACGGCGCCTTTACCTGAACTTCTGTCTTTACCTGAACGCGTGACGCCAGCAATCGTTTGCAGAAGCCGATTCGCGTCACGAACTCAGGCAAAGTCAGGAACTCAGGCAAAGCTCAGGGCTGCTGGCAGGCGTCAGCCATGTTCAGCTAGCGCTAGTTGCCCATCTCCCGCTTCAGCCGGGCGAGATCGCCCTCGACATCGGGGCGCGGTGCCACCGTGCCCGGTGCCGCCGGGTTTCCGGACGGCGGCGTGTTCGGCGCGGGCCAGGGAGCGGTGGTCCGCGGGTCGGCGGACGGCGTGCCGCTGGCCTGCGC
>JAFMRC010000375.1 GCA_017354375.1 Nocardiopsaceae bacterium
GTGCCGGGCTGTGTCGTGCCGGGCCGCGGCGTGGCTGGTTGCGGCGTGGTGCCGGCGGAACCGGACGGCGGCTGCCGGGTGTGGCTGGGGGCGGGGGCGAGGTTGCCGTTATCGACGAAGCCCTGGATCCCCTGCTCCGCGAGGGAGCCGCTGAACGTGTGGGCGTTGACCGTGTATCCCGGCAGCGAGTCCGCGCCGATCGTGTGCAGGACGCCGTCGGAGTAGCCGGTAACGACCTCGACGTGCTGGTCGAATAGTACCCAGTCACCCGGTTGCGGCTGGTACCCGTCGCCGAGCGGGTGCCAGCGGTCGTGCCTGGTGGCGTCGGTCAGCATCGACGTGATGTCCGGAGAGTCGGGACTCGGGTCCACCCGGGGATCCGCCCAGTCGTGGATCGGCCACGGGTAGCTGGACCCCCCGGTCACCCAGCTCTGCTGGCCCACGGCCTGCGCGCCGAGCTCCAGCGCGAGGCTCGCGAACGCCGCGCAGGACGGTCCGTGATCGGTCCCGTCGAGGCTGTCCTTGCCCCATATCAGCGCCTCCATCTGCGCCGGGGTGCGGGTCTTGGCCAGGTGCAGGTAGTACTTGGCCACATTGACGATCGCCGGGCGCAGCGCCGCGTCACCGGACTGGGCCGCTTGGCCGGAGTCGGCCAGCGCGGCGGTCTTCTCCAGCGCCATCAGGTGGACCGGCATGCCGGTCGGCGATGTCACCGCGGCGGCCGACCCGGGGGCGAAGGTGAACCCGGTGACCATGCCGCCGGTGCTGACGGTCACAAGCGCCGTCGCCTGCTGCCACCATGGCTTCGTAGCGGAATGCACGGACATCTGCTCCACCCCCTCTCCCTCGGGCCTATGACCCGGACGACTCGGTAACCTCGATGACCCGGTAACCCGGGTGACCCGTTTAGCCGGATGACCCGGGCAAGCTGTTCAGGATCTTGCGTACCTGCGGGTTGGCGGGGTCTGCGGAGTGCGCGAACAGGATCCCCGCGTCGGTGGCGGTCTGAGCCGGGGCGCCGGTCATCCACTTCCGGAACGCGTCGCTGACCAGAGCCTGCTTGCCGTGTGCCGACAGCGGGCGGGCACACAGCGCCGGGTATCCCGCTCGCCGGGTCAGTTCCGCTGAGCCGGTGTACCGGCGGCAGTTCGAGGCGCTGCTCTCCAGCCCGGACTGGACCGAGGGCTGCCCGCTGGAACCGGTGAGCGTCGCGCCGCCGATGATGTTGTTGACCGCCCGCGCCGCGACCTCGATGCTGTCGACGGGGTTCGCCGGATCGTAGGGGTGGTGGAGGTTGAGCGACCAGGCCACGTCGCCACCCTGCGTGGGGGTGATCGGCTCCAGCCCCTTCCGCCCGGTGACCTGGTCCACGTAGCCGGGGTTGCCGCCGCTGGTAAGCAGCGCGAACACCCACAGGACCTGCCGCGTCCCCTTGCCGCAGGCGAAGTCCACCCGGCTGGGCTCGGCGGCCACGTCGGGGTTCTGGCAGGCCGCGGCGATCTGCGACTGCATCCTCGTCACGCTGGCGGGCCAGGCCGCGTTCGGGCCGCTGCCCCCGCCCGCGGTAGCCACCACGATGATCAGCAGCACCGTGAGCGCGCCCGCGACGCCCGCGGTCGCCCGCCAGTGCCCCCGGAAGAACCTCAGGCGGCTCGGCGCGGTGTTCCGGCGACCGCCGTTGATGAGCGCTTCCGTTCGGCCGTCGGCATCCGGTCCGCGCCCTACTCGCCCGCTCGGCCTGGACCCCGCCGGGTTCCGCCCCTGGCTGGCTTCCTCAAGCATGCGTTCGATTTCTGCGGCCCTTGTTTCTAGCATCGAGAGCCGATCGTAATCCAAGTAGTTCTCATATTCGAAATCGCTCTTCATCTCTTCCCCCTCGCAGGTATCAGGAGGTGGCATTGTGAGCACTGCCGTACTGCGCTACTGTCCGTCTGTCCGGGCCGCGGACGCCGAGGCGGCTTCCAGGGGGCGGTCATGTCATCCTACGTCGGGCTACTGTTCGACCGATCCCGAGTCACACTCTATTCGTCGCAACCGTGTTCTATATTAGAACACACATCCGAGCTTTTGGGAAGCCCCCTGTGGTCAGGACGCCGTTTCGTTGCTCGGGACGGCTGTCGTGCCCCACCGTGGACATCGGCGAGGGCGGGGCCCGCGTGGCAGGATGGACGGGTGGACCGCGAATGGCTGGCCGGGTACCGGCCGCACGGGAAGGCGGAGGAAGCCGACGTGGCGCGGATGCGGCGGCTGGCCGGGACGGAGCCCGACCCGTGGCTGCGGTCGCTGCCGCTGCACTTCACCGCCTCCGCCCTGATCGTGCACCCGGCGACCAGGCGGACGCTGCTCCGCTGGCACCAGCGACAGCAGGCCTGGCTGCAGGTAGGCGGGCACGCTGACCCGGGGGAGTGCGACCCTCTCGCGATCGCGCGGCGTGAGGCGCGGGAGGAGAGCGGCCTCACCGACCTGGTCCCCTGGCCGGATGCCGGACTGCGTCACCTGGTGGTGTGCCAGGTCGAGCCGGGCAAGGGGGAGCCCGCGCACGAGCACGCGGACCTGCGGTACTTCCTGGCGACGGAGCACCCAGACGCGGTGGTGCCCGAGAATCCGGATTCGCCGCTGCGCTGGGTCACCACCGCCGAGGCCCGCGACCTGGTCGGCCCCGGCAACCTCCGCGTGACCCTGGACCGCCTTGCGGTCGAGTTCGACGGGTGTAGAAGGGAGGCATGACGGACGACACGCTTGCCGACCGGCTGGCCATCAGGGACGTCGTCGAATCGTGGGTGCTGGCCCGCGACTCGGCGGACTGGGACTGGTTCCGCCGGCAGTGGCACGAGGACGGTTACATGATGGCGACCTGGTTCCAGGGCCCGAAGGAGGACTTCATCCGGGTCAGCCAGGAGGGCTTCGCCAAGGGCGTCAGCATCCTGCACTACACCGGCGCGAGCCAGGCCCGGGTGTCGGGGGACCGGGCGATCTCCCAGACCCGGATGACGATCATGCAGCGCGGCGAGGTCGGTGGCATCGAGGTCGATGTCGCCTGCACCGGGCGGTTCTACGACTTCTTCGCCCGGCGGGACGGCCGGTGGGGCATCGTGCTGCGCCAGCCCATCTACGAGAAGGACCGGATGGATCCGGTGACGCCGGGGGAGAGGGTCACCCTCGACCCGGAAGTCCTGGAGAGGTTCCCCGTCGGCTACCGCCACCTCGCCTACCTGCAGGTCCAGGTCGGCTACCCGGTCAAGCCCGATATGCCCGGCCTGCGGGGACCAGGAGTCGAAGCGCTCTACGCTCGCGGTGCCGCCTGGCTGGACGGCGAGCCGGTAGCTCCCTAGGTGGAATCTGGTTGAACGGCGAGCAGGTAGCTCCCCAGGTGGAATAATGACACGTCATTAATAGTTACCATGGCTAGGTAACGCACCGGAGCGGGCCCGAACGGCTCCGCAGCAACTTCGCCTGGAGGAACCATGACCGAGATCCCTGGTTACGTCGCGGGGACGTGGGACGTCGACCCCGTCCACTCCGAGGTGGCCTTCACCGTCAAGCACATGATGGTAAGCAAGGTCCGAGGTCGCTTCGACAAGTTCGAGGCCGTGATCGTGACCGCCGAGAACCCGGCCGACTCGTCCGTCACAGCGTCCGTCGACATGGCCTCGATCAACACCGGCAACGAGCAGCGTGACGGCCACATCCGGAGCGCGGACTTCTTCGAGGTGGAGAAGTACCCGGTGATGACGTTCGCCTCCACCGGCATGCGGGACGTGAAGGCCGACGGCTTCCTGCTCGACGGCGACCTCACCATCAAGGGCGTCACCAACCCGGTGACGTTCGAGGTTGAGATCAACGGCATCGGCCCGGATGCCTACGGCAGCACCCGCATCGGGTTCTCGGCCCAGGCCACCATCAACCGCGGCGACTTCGGCGTGGAATTCAACGGCCCGATCCCCGGCGCGCCCGGAGGCGTGATCCTCAGCGAGAAGGTCACCGTGAGCCTGGAGATCGCGGGCGTCCTGCGACAGGGCTGAGCGCCGCCATGACATCTAGGCGGTCAGCGGCCTTCAGGATCGCCTAACCGCCCGGAGCACCACCGTGACCAGCGGCAGCGTGAACTCCCCGGCCGATGTCTCCGGCCGTGACCCGAGGTATCGCCGAACCCGCGCGAGGATCCGGTCCCGTTCCGGCGGCTCCATGATCAGGAACCTGGAGTGGGTCGCGATCGCGGCCACCAGCGAGGTGGCCGTCCGTCGCTGGGAGTTCGGGAACTCGGCGATCTCCCGCTGGGCGAAGGGCGACGCGGTGCCCCCGAGGTCCATCTCCTCGGTCACGTAGCGGATGCGGACGGACACCGCTGGGCTGGCGGCGCCCTCAGCGGCGGCGTGCAGCCCGGCGACCCACTCCACCCGGTCGTCGTCGTTGTTCCACAGCCCCGCGAGCACGCCTCCAGGCGTGAGTACCCGGGCGATCTCCGGCAGCGCCCGTGCCAGGTCGAACCAGTGCAGTGACTGCCCGCACAGCACCGCGCGCACCGAGGAGTCTGGCAGCGGGATCGATTCCGCGCTTCCGGCGATCGCGGGCAGGCCGGGCAGTTGCCGCCGTAGCGTCGCCAGCATCGACTCATCCGGTTCCACCGCGGTCACCGACGCGCCGAGCGCCGCGAGCTGCGCGGTCAGCTTCCCGGTGCCCGCGCCCAGGTCCAGCACCGGCAGCCCGTCGAGCCCGCCGGCGCCGCCCCTCGAGGCCCCGGCCCGCGAACCGCCGCTCCCCGAACTACCGCTCCCCGAACCACCTGCCTCCGGTGCCTCGTCCGTCACCGGCGACAGCGCCCACCGGATCGCGTCGGCCGGGTAGTCCGGCCGGTGCTCGTCGTACTCGCTCGCCACCGCCCCGAACGACGCCCCCCGCCGCTCCCGGTTCTCATAGATCACCGCACCACTGTCTCATCCGAACGTGCCAGGTGCGCTTTTGGGCCGGCAAGAGCGTGCCCAAGTGCGCACTCGGGCCGCAACGGAGGGCAGGTGCCGCGAAGCGGGGGCGGGCAGCCATAGCATGCCAGGTGCGCTTTTGGGTCGGCTAGAGCGTGTCCAAGTGCGCACCTGGCACGTTAGCCGGGGTGGGTGAGCGAGCCCAAGTGCGCATTCGGGCCGCGGGAGCCGCGGGAGCCGCGCGGGCCGCGGGGGCTGCGGGAGCCGCGGGAGCCGCGGGGCTGCGGG
>JAFMRC010000376.1 GCA_017354375.1 Nocardiopsaceae bacterium
TGTCCGGTGACAAGCATGTCGGCCCGGTCCACCCCATCTGACCTGCATGGGCCTTTTTGATTGTCAAAGGTGCGGGTTCGGTTGTGACAGACGAGTTGGCCCGGCGGGTAGTCCGGGCAAGGTGCTGACAGTTATTCCGGCCCGCCGGGCAACGCGCCCGGGGTCCGGAGGAACGCCGCTGCGACCTTGATCGTCTGGGGGTAGGCTGCGGCTTCGGCCGCGTCTGGGTGCCCGGGATCGAGGCCGGGGACGGCCAGGGCGAGTGATGCGGCGCGTCGCAGGGCCTCCGGTTTGCCGATGGTGCCCTGGCGGGCGGTGGTCTCGGCGAGCACGAACCTGCCGACGCCGTAGTTCCGGGCGAGCCGGGACGCTTTCCTGCCGGCGGCGGCGATGTCCGGGACCGCGGTAACGTCGATCTGCATGGTGCGGCCGAGCCAGGTGCGGTGCCGGCAGCAGACCCGCTGGTAAGCGGGAACGTGGACGGGGACCGGGCTGCGCTGGCCGTGGCGGGCCGAGCAGCGCGAGCAGGAGAAAACTGCCCGGACGGGCGGGCGGCCGCCGGCGGCAAGCGAGGGGAGCGCGTGCCGGAGGGCAGTCTCGGTGGTCCCGGTGAGCGCGGCCAGGTGCCGGATGTCCGGGGGCTGCGGCTGGCCGGTGACGGCGAGATCGTCGCAGCCGCCGGCGCGTGCCGCGAACCAGGGCGGGAGACAGCGGGTGACAGCCTCGATCGGCAGGCTGCTGGCGGCCGCTGCCCGTGCGAGGTAAGAGGCGATGGTTTCCCCGGTGACCGGGGCGGTCCGGAACGGGAGCGGCCCGGGGCTGCGTTCCTGCCCCCGCGAGGGAGGGACGGGTTTCCAGTCCCTGCAGGTTCCGCAGGAGACGGTGATGCCGTGCCCGCGCAGCTCGCGGGTGAACGCGGAGTAGCTGCCCGCGTAGCCGAGGGCAGCGGCCTCGCGGTGCAGGCCCATGCTGCGCAGGTGAGGGTCGTCGGCGGCCCGCTGGCGGACATAGGCGGCGAACGGGGCGAAGGAGTCAGCGTGCTGCCTGGGCTGGCCGGGGGCCCGGTGCCCGTTGAGGTAGATCCGGATCGTCTTGCGGTCATGGCCGAGGTCCCGGGCGATCTCGGACACGTTCTGCCCCTGCCCGGCCAGGGCGATGGCCCTGAGGGCGTCCGCCGCCGGGATCATCAGTGCTCGCGCTCGTCGTCGGAGGCGATGTCGACCGGGATGGACTCCAGCGTGGCCTTCGTGATGGCCTCGCTGCCGTCCAGGACGGCCTGGACGGCAGCCGACCGGACCAGGCGCAGCAGGCTGCCGATCATCCCGCGGCTGCGGGAATGCAGGTAGGACGCGAGCTCAACGAGAGTGCCGTCGCTGTGATGATGGAGCCGCAGGCTTTCCTCGAGTGCCGCGATGAGGGATGTCCACTGCTGCCCGCGGCCGAACGGGCCGGTGCGGGTCATGGAGAACCGGCCGGCGATCTGCTCCCCGCGGGTGCCCGACAGCAGCCCGGCCCGCTCCACCCGGATGCCCGCGTAAGCGAAGGTCACCGGCAGCCGCTCAGCGAAATACTTCAGGGTGTCGGACGCCTCGGCGCCGTGCCGGGTCCCGAGATTCACATTGTGGATCTCATCCACGCAAATCAGGCTTGTCCGGGCATCGGTGCAGACGCCGCAGACCGATTCGAGCACGTCGGTGACGTTGGCCCGGCGGGTCAGCGGCAGCCCGAGGAACCTCGCGAACTCGACCGCGATCATCCGCGGGGTCGCGGCCGGCGGGACGGTGATGTAGATGACGGGGATATGGCCGGCGGCGTTCGGGTGACGGCGGTGGTGCATCGTCTCGATGGTCTTGCCGAGCTGGGCCAGGCAGGTCGTCTTCCCGGTGCGGGCCGGGCCGGACAGCAGCAGCCCGCAGCGGCCGGCGTCGGCGTGCCGGTTCAGGTACTGGAGCCGACGGCCCTCGGTGATGACCTGCTGCATCACCGGGGTAGCGACCGTCAGCAGCCTGGCGTGGTGGGCGAGCCTGGCCTCGTCGTAGTCAAGCCGCTTCTCGTCGCCGAGGGCCTTCCACTCGGCCTCGGGCAGCAGGTCCGGGATTTCGGGGCGCTCGGTGACGAACTCCCGCCATCCGGTCAGCGTGGTCAGCTGCCGGAAACGGTCCTCGCCGTCCGTGCCGGGATCCTCCCGGCTGCCGTCGGCGGTCACCAGCGCTTGTCCGCTTCGGCGAACGGGTCGAAGGCCGGCATCGGGATGACCTTCGCCAGCGGCCCGTCCCCGGTCTCGTCCTCATCCGGGGGCGGCGGGGCCGGCTCCGGCGGGGCCTCCGGGTCCCCGGCGGGGGCGGTGGCCTTCGTGCGGGCGGCGACCCGGCGGTCGCGTTTGCTCATCTTCTGTTTTCCCTGCTCTTCAGGGCCGGCGTTCGCCCGGCGCAGCAAGGCGGCGACGGCGTCGGCGATCTGTTCCTCGGTGGCCTCGCGGCCCAGGCTGCGGCGGGCGTGGTCCCAGGCGAGCTCGCCGAACGGGAGCGGGGCCCGGTCCAGGTGCTTCCAGAACACGGTGATCCACCCGTCATGCCCGCGGACGTGGATCTTGGAGACGTCGTAGGGATCGTGCCGGATTTCCCACCGGTCGTCGTGCTCTTTAATCCCCGAGGGCTGGCCCCGCAGCGGGTTCAGCTCCTCGCTGTCGTAGGTGCGCCGGCCCAGCTTGATGCCGTAGGCGTTGACCCTGCGCCACTCGGCGGGCAGCAGCTCGACGTAGTCGCCGGCGCCGAGCGCGACCGGCAGGTAGCCGGCCGACTCCACCAGGGCGGCGTACTTCTCGTTCGGGGTGAACGCCCGCCCGGGATGCTCGGGGTCGCGCAGACCGTCATGCGGCCGGTTGAGGAAAAACGCGACGAGCCACTCATCGAGAAGCTCCTGGAGCTCGGCCAGCGACCATAGCGGCTGGTCCTCGACATGCCGGCCGCGGCGGTCCGCGGTGCGCCCGGCATAGCCGGACGCGAACTGGCAGAACATCGAGGCCACGGACCCCAGGAAGCGCTCGATGTGCCCTTTCTCGGCACCGCTTCCCAGGTGGGCGGGCTGGACCGAGATGCCCAGGTGCCGGCAGGCCGACCGGAACCCGGCCGAGATGAAGGCGGCCCCGTGATCGATGACCAGCGTGGACGGGACGATGACCGGCCGGGCTGCGGCCTGCTCCAGCCGGGAGTCGATGTCCAGCAGACGCTCATACGGCAGCACGGAGTGCGCCATCTTCAGGGCCTCGGGCCAGCCCGGCCGCACCGGTTCCGGGGTCATAGCGCGGGCCAGCAGCACGCTCGCGTCCACGGACTTCGTCGTCGGCCGCAGCACCGCCGCGGGCACCACCCTGGTCGCGACGTCGATCATCCCGGTCATCTCGACCCGGCCGGGGACGCCGTCGTCCAGCAGCACCAGCACGTCCAGCGGGGTGGAGTCGATCTGCACCACCTCGCCCGGCGCCGCCGCGGGCAGCGACCCGAACATCCCCTCCGGCCGTCCGGCCAGCGACCGGCGGGTCGAGGCCGGCCCGGTGACGTGCCGGCCACGCGAGAGCGTGCCGAACAGGCGGTAAAGCGTCCGGTCCGTCGGCACCGGCCCGTCATAGCCGGCCCCGGCGAGGATCTCCTTCGTCCGCCAGATCGTGAACCCGGCCGTCCGCGAGGACGCGTCCTTCGTCTCGCCGATCGCCTCGGTCATCGCGGCCACGACCCGCTCGTCCGACCTGCCGGCCGGCCGCTTGCGCCGCGACAGCCGCCGGTCGGCCAGGCCCGGGAGGCCGTAGGCCTCCCACCGCTGGCGGCGGTGCTTGACCGTGCTGGCCGGCACCGACAGCTCGGCGGCCTTCGCCTTCTCCCGGGCGGTCAGGGTGGTGCGCTCCGGGTCGTACTGCGGTCGCGGCCTTGTCCCGGCCGGGGCGTCGGCCCGCAGCCCGTAGACGACCTCGGCAATGTGCGCCTCCCACCAGGATGCCTCCTCGACCGCGGCGGCCGGGAGCCCTTCCAGCCCCGTTTCCGGCCGCGGTCCCCGCGGCTCCGCCGGGGACGGGATCGTGAACCGCGAGCTGTCGGCCAGGTCGGCCGCCGCGACCGTCTGGACCGTGCCGTCGTCATCGGCCAGCCGGACATGCGTCCCGGACACGCTGACCACGACGTTCGGGACCCCGCCGGCCAGGATCCGGTCGCCGGTGCCGACCCCGCGGCGGCGGGCCGCGCTCACCGTGTCCCGCCCGGCCAGACAGCGGTCGCCGGGCCCAGCGGCACCGACAGGTCAGCGGCCAGCCGACGCTGCCACATCAGGTGGAACAGCACCGGCAGGGTCCGCAGCCGGTCCCCGGCCGCTTCCGCTCCCTCGAACAGGGACCGGCCCCCGGCGAACGCCTCCAGCAGCGCCGCCGCGACCTCCGGGACCCCGAACCTCCGGTGGCGGTAGCGCGACAGCCACCGCACGTTCGCGGCCAGCACCGGGTCCAGGTCTCCGGACCTGCGGTAACCCCATCCCGCGAGTTCGCAGGCCGCCGCGGTCACCGCGAACGTCTCCGCGTCCCGCGGCGGGATCCGGTCGTCCGGGCGGACATCGACGACCACGGCGCTGCCGTCCCGCCGGCGGGCGAAGTAATCGGGCACGTGCCTGCGGCTCTTGTCGTCCCCGTCCCGCCACCGCAGCCAGAACGGCTGTGACGCCACCGCCGTCACCTCCGGGTCGAAGTCCATCAGCATGAGATGGTCCCGCTCCAGCCAGGACTCGAAACCCACATGGGAATCAGTCGTGGCGAAGTACCACCAGCCCGCGAAATTCCGGAGCCCCTTCTCGAACCGGAACTCCCGGACCTGCAGCGCGTCCTCGAACCGCACCTCAAGGCACGACAGCAGCGGGCCTCGCTGCCAGGCGCCGTCAGCGGCCCGGAAATCCAGTGTGAACCGGGTATCCGCAGCACCCGCAGCCGCGACAGCAGCACCCGTCAACCCGTCCGCCCGTCATCGCCACGATCAGGATCGGGCCAACTCTACTGTCAAAACCTACAGACGGGCCGCATTAATTGTCAGAAGGCTGCTTTGCGTGTCATCGGACAGACGTCTCGCCTTTCTTCAGGTAGACCAGGGCCAGCAAGGCCTGCTGCCCGGGGTTCAGCGCGCGCCACCGTGACCTGATCGCCTGGCGGTGGCGGCGGATGATCCCGGA
>JAFMRC010000377.1 GCA_017354375.1 Nocardiopsaceae bacterium
GTCGGCGAGGCGCGAGTCCAGCCCCTCCAGCGCGACCGGCTGGTGCGGCAGCAGCCCGGGCACGGCCTCGGCCGCGGCGGCGATGTCGGGATACCCGAGGACCGCGAGCGCGGTCGCCTGGGGCGCTTCCACCAAACGGATCGTGGCTTGCAGCGTCAGCGCCAGCGTTCCCTCGGTCCCGGCCAGGAACCTGGCCAGGTCGCGGCCGTTCTCGGGCAGCAGGTGCTCCATCGAGTAGCCGGACACCTGGCGGGTGAACCGGCCGAACTCGGTCCTGATGGTCTCGAGGTTCCCGTCTACCAGCCGCGACAAACCGGATATTTCCGGTATGTCCGATTGGGCGGGCTGGGTGGCGGAGGCCGGCGAATGCGAGGCTGACGAATGCGACGGCGAGGAGGCGACCAGGCGCGTCCCGGTGCCGGTGATCACGTCCAGCGCGAGGACGTTGTCGGCGGCGCGGCCGTAGCGCAGCGCCCGCGCCCCGCAGGCGTTGTTGCCGATCGCCCCGCCGATCGTGCAGCGCGAGTGCGTGGACGGGTCCGGCCCGAACCGGAGCCCGTGCCGGGAGGCGGCCCTGGTGACGTCGTCGAGGACGGTGCCGGGCTCCACGACCGCCGACCGCGCCTCGGGATCGACGGAGACGACCTTGTTCATGTGCCGCGAGGTGTCCAGCACCAGCCCGGTGCCGATCGAGTTGCCGGCGATCGAGGTGCCGCCGCCGCGCGGCACCAGCGGCACGCCCAGCTCCTGGCAGGCTGACAGCGCCGCGACGATCTCGCCGGCGTGCCGGGGGTAGGCCACCACCAGGGGCACGACCCGGTAGTTGGACGCGTCCGAGGAGTACTCGGCGCGCCGCCGCGCGCTGGTGTCGACATCGGCGAGTCCGGCCCCGCGGAGCGCGGCGGCGAGTTCTGCGGGCTTGACGCTCTCTGCGGGCTTGACGCTGCTGGGTGTGGTCACGCCAGGAAGCCTAACCTGTCGGCTGCCGGGGAGGAGTTCATGCGGGACAGGCCACGCCGCTGGCTACACTGCCAGGGTGAGCGTCTCCCTCTATTACTCGGCCCGCCGCGACCAGGCGCTGACCGCGACTGAGCGCCAGGCAGTGGCGGACCTGATCGAAGCTGACGATGACCGGGATATCATCGCGGGCGGCAGCGAGCCATTCTGCGTCTATCCCTACGACTCGTTGGACAACGGCGTGGTTTTCGAGGGCTCCACCAAGCTGCCACCGGATCTCGAACCGGCATGGGAAGCCATCCAGCACTGGTCGCGGCTTGTAAGCGCCATCCGCCGGGCCATTCCCGGCGCCGAATGGCATTTCGCCCTAGACGATTACGACTTCGCCTGGGACGACACGCGGCAGGAATACGATCCGGCCGCGGAAACGCTGTTAGCGGCGTTCGTGCCCCAGATGACCTCCGTCCTGTACCGTCAACTTCGGCTAAAGATCAAGGTGACGGAGGGCGATCCCGGTGGCAGACGTGACGATCCCGGTGCGCGGTGGCGTGCCCGGGTACCTGGCGGTGCCCGGTGGCGACGGCCCGTGGCCGGGCGTGGTAGTCATCCACGACATCTTCGGGATGACCCAGGACCTGCGCAATCAGGCGGACTGGCTGGCGTCCGAGGGGTTCCTCGCCGTCGCGCCCGACTTCTTCCACGGCCGGGGCAGGCCCCGGTGCATGATCTCGGTCATGCGCGGAGTGCACGACCGGCGCGGCGGCGTGTTCGCCGATGTGGAGGCCGCCCGCGACTGGCTCAAGGGCCGGGATGACTGCACCGGGAAGACCGGTGTCATCGGCTTCTGCCTGGGCGGGGGCCTGGCCCTGCTGATGGCGCCCGACCGCGGGTTCGACGCGTCCAGCGTCAACTACGGATCGACGGGGAAGCGGTTCTACACGCCGGAATTCCTGCGGGGCGCCTGCCCGGTCGTCGGCAGCTTCGGCGCGAAGGACGCCAGCCTGAAGGGCGCCGCGGCGAGGCTGGAATCGGCCCTGACGGAGGTGGGCGTGCCGCACGACGTGAAGGAGTACCCAGAAACGCCGCACGGCTTCCTCAATGACCACTCCGCGGATGGCGGGAAACCGCCGTTGGCCGCCGTCGCGGCCAGGCTGACCGGCGTCGGCTACCACGAGGAATCCGCCCGCGACGCCCGGCGTCGCATCGCCGCCTTCTTCGCCGAGCACCTGACTTCGCCGAGCACCTGACTTCGCCGGGCACCTGACTTCGCCGGGCACCCGACACCCGAAACCCAGGGAGGACGCGTTGATCTTCATTACCGCCAAGTTCCAGGTCAAGGCCGCCGACGCCGACCGGTGGCCGCAGATCACGGCCGAGTTCACCCAGGCATGCCGGAACGAGCCGGGTTGCCTGTGGTTCGACTGGTCCCGCAGCGTCGACGACCCGAACGAGTACGTGCTGGTCGAGGCATTCGCCGACGGTGACGCGGGCGCCGCGCACGTGAACTCGGACCATTTCAGGAAGGCGCAGCGGACGCTACCGCCGCACCTGGCCCGCACCCCGCGGATCGTGAACTTCGAGATCCCGGCCGACGACTGGTCGCTGCTCGGCGAGATGGCGGTCCCCGGCTCGGAGTGAGGCTGGGCCGCCCATCTCGTGCTCTTTCCGTACTGTTGCCGACAGATTTCCATCCGTGGTGATACGGTGCTCACAACGTGCCGTGCCGGAGGGCGTGGCGTACGGGAGGCGGTAGGGTTGGCGGCCAGCGGCGACGTGGCGCCAGAGGCGCCCGACGCGGGGCTCCCGGGAAGACCGTGGTTCGGGCTACTCGACGAGCTCGCCGAGTCCGTGCTGGCCCTGCGGCCCATCCAGGACCGTGGCGGGAGGCTCACCGATTTCGCCATCATCCACCTCAGCCCAGGCTACGTGGATCCGGCGGGCCGCGAGCCGCGGGACCTGGCGGGCCTGACGCTGCTGCGGGCCTATCCGGGCAGTGCCTGTGAAGGCGGCCTGTTCGCGCGGGCCGCCCAGGTTCTCGCCGATGGCCGTGCGCAGCGGGTACCCGGTGAGGCGGGCCCGCTGGCCGGCCCCGCCAGCGCCGGTACCGCGAACGCCGTTCCGGTTGCCGACCTGCGCGCCGCGCCCTGCGGCGACTGCGTGGTGTTCACCTGGCGCCGGCTGGCGGACGACGATGCCAGGCTCGCCGAGGAACACGAGCTCTCCCTCCGGCTGCAGCGCGCGATCATGCCGGGAGAGCGGCATGTGGATCACGACGGCCTCGACGTCGCGGTACGGTACCGGCCCGCCGAGGCCGGGTACCTTGTCGCCGGAGACTGGTACGACACCCTCGAGATGCCCGGCGGGGACCTCCTGCTGATCGTCGGGGACATCGCCGGGCACGGCATCGCCGCGGTCACCGGCATGGTGACCGCCCGCAACGCGCTGCGTGGCCTCGCCGCCACCGGTGCCAGACCAGGGGAACTGCTCGGCCAGCTGAACTACGCGGCGTGCGTGTTCACCAAGGGCATCACCGGCACCGTGGTATGCGGCAGGTACGACCCGTGCACCCGCGTGCTGCGCTGGGCCAGGGCTGGTCACCTGCCGCCGATCCTGGTACGCGACGGGGTGGCCACCGTGCAGCCCGCCCCGGACGGCATGCTGATCGGCGTGACGCAGGACGCCCGCTTCGAGGAACTGGAGCTCCAGTTGCGCTCCGGCGACACCTTGCTGCTGTACACCGACGGGCTGATCGAGCGGCGAGCCGCCTCCATCAGCGACGCGCTCGCCGAGTTCGCCGCCGTCGCGGTCCCCGTCGATCCGGACGCGGACAGCTACGCCGCCCGCGTCATGGAGGACGCCGACTCCGACACCGGCGACGACGCCTGCCTGGTCGCCGTCCGGATCCTCTGAGGGGGGATCCCGTGAGGCCGGATCCGCGCTGGGGCTAAAGGTCCATCGGGTTGCCGGAACCTTCGCCGGACCACCCCGGGCGGTCTGGCACCGTGCTGCCCTCGGGGTTCTCCCCGGGAACGGCGGCGGCGTCCCGGTGCGGCGCCAGGCTGCGGCCGCCGCCGGTGTGCGTCCCGCCCTGCACCCGGCCGCGCCTGCGCTCGATGCCCGGCTTCTCAACCCACGGGTGGCGCTGGGCCAGCGCCACAGCCGCCAGCCACGCGGCCAGCGAGACCACGATGACCGTGCACATGATCCACAATGCGGCTCCTGGCATGACGTGCCTCCTTCCGTCCCCCCGCCGCTACCCGCGCTGGCGGAGATAACCGCGCCACTGGCGATGAACACGTGTGAAGACGTTTCTCCCGGGCAGCGGGTTATTCCGAGACCGGAGGGAGGCAGCAGATGAGTATTTCGCTGGAACATGACCCGGACGTCGCCCGCGGGATGCGCGAACTCGGGCAGCAGCTGCGAGTGGACTCGGTCCGGTGCAGCGCCGCCGCGCAGTCCGGGCATCCCACGTCCTCGATGTCGGCCGCCGACCTGATGGCGGTGCTGCTGACCCGCCACCTGCGCTATGACTTCGGCGACCCGGCCGCGCCCGGCAACGACCACCTCATCTTCTCCAAGGGCCACGCGTCGCCGCTGTACTACTCGATGCTGCTGGCCGCCGGGGCCATCTCCGAGGAGGAGTTCGGCACCTACCGGCAGGCGGGCAGCCGCCTGGAGGGCCACCCGACCCCGGCACTGCCCTGGGTGGACGTCGCCACCGGGTCGCTCGGCCAGGGCATCGCCGTCGGGACCGGGATCGCGCTGGCCGGGAAGCGGCTGGACCAGGTGCCCTACCGGGTCTGGGCGCTGTGCGGGGACAGCGAGCTGGCCGAGGGCTCGGTGTGGGAGGCCGCCGAGCACGCCGGGTACGCCCGGCTGGACAACCTCACCGTGATCGTCGACGTCAACCGGCTCGGCCAGCGCGGCCCCACCCGGCACCAGTGGGACCTGAACGCGTACGCCCGGCGGTTCTGGGCGTTCGGCTGGCACGTTGTCGAGGCCGACGGGCACGACGTCCAGGCGATCGACTCCGCGTACAACTCGGCCCGGGAGCACACCGGGGAGCCCACGGTGATCCTTGCCCGCACCCGGAAGGGGCGCGGCGTCGCCGCCGTCGAGGACAAGGAGGGGGCGCACGGCAAGCCGCTCCCCGATACCGGGGAGGCCATCCGGGAGCTGGGCGGCCGTCGCTCGGCGCGGGTGAGCGTCAGCCCGCCCGCGTCCAGTCCGGCCCGGCCCGCGC
>JAFMRC010000564.1 GCA_017354375.1 Nocardiopsaceae bacterium
CGGCAGAGATCGCGCCCCAAGAATCACTTTATCTCGATGACTCCGAGGTGCGGAACCGGAATGATTCACCTCCGGCGTGGCCATGTCACTCTGAAATGGCCCCACTTACTACTCTCATCTGGCACCACCTGGAGGGCTGACGGGGCTGAGGGTTCTCCTCTGATTTGGACCCGCCGTGAGGGATGTGCCGGGCGACACGCCGGGCGCGTTACGGGACATGAGGTGCGCGTGGTCGCATAGTTGCCCTATCCCGCTGTTTCCTGCTCGCGGAGGGACGGATGGGACGGGACAAGGTGGCTCTGTTCGCGCAGATCCGCGAGGACCGCCGGGCCGGGATGGCGATCCGGGCGATCGCGCGGAAGCACGGGGTGCACCGGCGGACGGTGCACCAGGCGCTGGAGTCCCCGGTGCCGGAGCCGCGCAAGGCGCCCGAGCGGGCGTCGCCGGTGCAGGATGAGATGGCGCCGCTGGTCGACGCGATGCTGCGGGAGGACCTGGACGCGCCGCGCAAGCAGCGGCATACCTGCCGGCGGATCTGGGCCCGGCTGGCCGATGAGCACGACGTGCATCCGTCGTACGCGTACGTCTGCC
Organism: Nocardiopsaceae bacterium; assembly: GCA_017354375.1. GTDB lineage: Bacteria > Actinomycetota > Actinomycetes > Streptosporangiales > Streptosporangiaceae > Trebonia. The sequence continues at coordinate 592 of JAFMRC010000564.1, forward strand.
GGTACGTCGGCTGGCGGCGGCCGGAGATCGAGGCGGGGAAGAAGGGCACGGCAGGATCGCTGGAGGGGTTCGTGCCGCAGCTGAAAGAGCCGGGCTCGGAGGCCGAGGTCGACTTCGGGCCGGTCACGGTCTGCCTGGACGGCCGGATGGCCGTGTGCCAGCTGTTCGCCTACCGGCTGTCGTTCTCCGGGATGGGCGTGCACCGGGTCTACGCCTCGTGCGCGCAGGAGGCGCTGCTGGAAGGGCACGTGACCGCGTTCGAGGTCACCGGCGGGGTGCCGCGGGGCCGGATCCGCTATGACAACCTGACGCCGGCGGTGGACAAGGTCATGAAGGGCCGGAACCGGAAGGAGAACGCCCGGTGGCTGACGTTCCGGACCTGGTACGGGTTCGAGGCGTTCTACTGCGTCCCGGGCGTCGAGGGGGCTCACGAGAAGGGCGGCGTCGAGGGGGAGATAGGGCGTTTCCGCCGGAATTTCCTGGTCCCCGTGCCGAAGGTGAGGTCGCTGGCGGAGCTGAACGCCCGGCTCGCGGACGATGATGCGGCCGACGCCGCCCGGCATATCGAGTTCCGCCCGGGCACGGTCGCGGCGGACTTCGCGAGGGAGGCGCCGCTGCTGGCGCCGCTGCCGGCCGACGGGTTCGATACCGGCACGGTGCTGTGGCCCAGGGCCGACAAGTTCGCCCGGGTCAGCGTCGGGAAGTGCCGGTACTCGGTGCCGGCCCGGCTGATCGGGAAGGCGGTCCGGGTCCGGCTGACCGCGAACGAGCTGCACGTCTTCGAGGACTCGGCGGCGGTGGCGGTGCACCCGCGGCTGGTCGCGTCCGGGGACGAGCACCTGGTCCTGGACCATTACCTGGAGATCCTGGCCCGCAAGCCCGGGGCGCTGCCGGGATCGGTGCCGCTGGCCCAGGCCCGGGCCGAGGGGAGGTTCACCGCGGCGCACGAGGCGTTCTGGGAGCGGGCCCGCCGCCGGCTCGGCGACGGCGCCGGGACGAGGGCGCTGATCGAGGTGCTGCTGCTGCACCGGCGGCTGCCGGCCGCGTCGGTGGAGGCCGGGATCACCGCGGCGCTGGAGGCGGGCACGTGCTCGCCGGACGTGGTCACGGTCGAGGCCCGCAAGCACGCCGCCGCGGGGACGC
>JAFMRC010000378.1 GCA_017354375.1 Nocardiopsaceae bacterium
GCTGATCCCGCCGCCAGCCGACGGCTGGCGCGAGCGCATGGAACTGCTGCACCTCCGCGAGCTGCTCAGCGTGGCCGCGCATTTCGGCCCCGTCGGCAACTGCGTCGGCCGGATCCGCGACGCCATCAAACGATTCTCGTGACCCAGACCCATCCGCCCTCCCCGTGACCGCCATCGATGGGCCGACCCGGACGCGGATCGTCCGTGATCGTGGCTACCGTGCCTGGCATGGCTATCGCACGCTTCCCGAGAACCGTCATCGACTGCCCCGACCCGGCCGCCCTCGCGGCCTTCTACGGCGCGCTGCTGGACTGGAAGGCCGACGCCTCCCCCGACGATGACTGGACTGGCATCACCTCACAGTCCGGTCAGCGCATCTGCTTCCAGCTGGTGGAGAGGGATTACGCCCCGCCCAGGTGGCCGGGCCAGGAGATGCCGCAGCAGCTGCACATCGACGTGACCGTCGATGACCTCGACGCCGCCGAGGCGGCCGCGAGTCGTCTCGGCGCGGTCAAGCACGAGCACCAGCCCGACCCCGCATCCTTCCGGGTGTTCCTCGACCCGGCGGGGCACCCCTTCTGCCTCTGCGCGGACTGAGAGGCCGGCCCAGGCCGCGACCGGCCCCCTTGTGGAGCTTTTTGGCACGTATAGTGCAAATAAGCTCCACAATTCTGAGCTTGCTCCCTTGGGGATGAAGGTGAGAATGAAGGGTGGTGCTTGGTCCGGCGCGCTGCGCAACAGGCGGCGATGAGAGGAGGCTGGCGTGGTGAACGAGATCGCTCTCACCGCGGTGACCGGAACCTACGGCTGCACCCGCGCGCTGAAGGACGGGGCGGTGAGGCCCGAGGGGTTCAGCCTCCGGTTCGAGGAGGTGACGCCCATCATCAGGGCGTTCCGCCGGATGGTGCGCGGGACCGAGTTCGACGTGTGCGAGATGGCGTTCACCACCTACCTGGTCGCGAGGGCGCACGGCAAGCCGTTCACGGCGCTGCCGGTGTTCCCGGTGCGCGCGTTCCACCACGGCGCGATCACCCGCGGAGCGGGCACTCGCGGCACTGGCGGGCACGGCACTGGCGGGCACGCGATCGAGCCGCGGGAGCTGGCCGGGCGGCGCGTCGGCGTCAACCGGGGCTACACCGTCACCACCGGGGTGTGGGCCCGGGGCATCCTGGCCGACGAGTATGGCCTCGACCCCGGCGACGTCACCTGGGTGCTGTCCGGCGACGAGCACGTCGCCGAGTTCCGGCCGCCGCCGAACGTCGTCTCCGCCGACGGCCAGGACGTGCCGGGGATGGTCGCGTCGGGCGAGCTCGCCGCGGGCGTCGGCATCCCTCCCGCCGACGGCCTGGTGCCCCTGATCCCGGACCCGGAAGAGGCCGCCTACCGCGCGCTGCGCTCGCGGGGCCTCTACCCGATCAACCACCTGGTCGTGGTCAGGGACGAGCTCCTGGAGGCACACCCGGACCTGGCCCCGAGCCTCTTCGCCGCCTACGCCGAGGCCAAGGCCCGCTACGTGTCCCTGCTCCGGTACGGGGCCATCGCCAACTCCGGCCCCGACGACCGCGTCTACCAGCGGGTCGCCGAGATCACCGGCGCCGATCCCCTGCCCTACGGCGTCGAGCCGAACCGCCCGATGATCGACCAGCTCGTCCGCCACGCCGTCGAGCAGAAGATCCTGGCCGAGCCGGTCGCGGCCGAGGACCTGTTCGCCGCCCCCACTCTCGGCCTGGCTGGCTGAGGCGGGGCTGGCTGAGGCGGGGCTGGCTGAGGCGGGGCTGGCCGTCAGCCCGCGGCGAGGGCGGCCAGGGCGTCTCCGGACAGGCGCTGGACGGTCCATCCGTCCATCCCGACGGCCCCGACGGAGCGGTAGAAGCCGATGGCCGATTCGTTCCAGTCCAGGACCTGCCACTCGAACCGCCGGTAGCCGTTCTCGGCGCACACCCTGGCCAGCGCCTCCAGCAGCGCCCGGCCGTACCCGTGACGCCGCTCGCCGGAGTAGACGAACAAGTCCTCCAGGTAGAGCCCGTGCCTCCCGGTCCAGGTGGAGTAGTTCAGGAACCACACCGCGATCCCAACGATCCGCGCGTCCTTCTCCACGACGTGCGCGAACACCGACGGCCGCGGCCCGAACAGCGCCCGGCGCAGGTCCCTGGGGGTCGCCTCCACGGCGTCGGGTTCCTTCTCGTATTCCGCGAGCGCGCGGACGCACTCCCAGATCCCGTCCTCGTCGCCCGGTCGGGCTCGCCGCAGCACGGCCCCTTCCGCCAGCCTCCGCTCCTCATCCATCGGGCCACCCTATCCGCCATCCCCGTGACCGCCCTCGACGGGCCGAAACGGCCAAGATCATCGTCATGGGACGGAAGATGGCTAATTAAAACGTTTCATAAAGCAATGAAATAGCCATCTTGCGTCCCCAGCAAACTGGCTGACCTCTCCCTCCACGCGACCCGGACGCGAATCGTCCGCAATCGTGGCTACCGTGCCTGGCATGGCTATCGCGCGCTTCCCGAGCTTCGTCATCGACTGCCCCGAGCCAGCCGCCCTCGCGGCCTTCTACGCCACCATGCTGGACTGGAAATCCGAAGTCTCCTCCGACTGGGCCGACATCCGGGCAGACTACGGCCAGTGCATCTCCTTCCAGCGGGTGGAGGACTACGCACCGCCCCGCTGGCCGGCGCAGGAGGTGCCGCAGCAGATGCACATCGACGTGGTCGTCGATGACTTCGACGCCGCCGAGGCGGCCGTGCTGGAACTCGGCGGCGTCAAGCACGAGCACCAGCCCGCCCCCGCGTCCTTCCGGGTGTTCCTCGACCCCGCGGGGCACCCCTTCTGCCTGTGCTTGAAATGACCGGCCGCCCGGCGATCCGGTTCCCCGCGTTACGACCGGTCGGTCCAGAACGGGGCGCGGAGCTGGCGCTTGAGGATCTTGCCCGAGCCGGTGCGCGGCAGCTCGGCGGCGAAGTCCACCGACCGCGGCACCTTGTAGCCCGCCAGGTGCTCGCGGGCGAACGCCGTGACCTCCTCGGCGGTGACCGCCGAGCCCGGCGATCGCACGATCGTCGCGTGCACGGCCTCGCCCCACTCCTCGGACGGGATCCCGAACACCGCGGCCTCGTAGATCCCCGGATGCCGGTCCAGCGCCGCCTCGACCTCGGCCGGGTAGACGTTCATCCCGCCGGAGATGATCATGTCGCTCTTCCGGTCGCAGATGTACAGGTAGCCCTCGTCGTCCCAGTAGCCGATGTCGCCGACCGTGTGGAAGCCCCGGTGGGAATCGTCCCGGCCGCTGGCCGCGTAGCCCGCGTCGTTCTTGTAGTAGGCCTCGAACAGGCTCTTGCTCCGCACGAAGACCTCGCCCGGGTGCGACGGGCCCGTCCCCGTGACCACCTCGCCATCGCCGTCGAACAGGACGATCTCGATGCCGGGGGCGGGCCGGCCGCACGACCCCGGCTTGCGCAGCTGGTCGGCGGGCAGCAGCACCGTGTCCACGCCCAGCTCGGTCGAGCCGTAGACCTCGAACAGCGACTCCGGCGGGAAGTCCGCCAGGTACCGCCTCTTCAGGGCCTGGCTCCACGGCGCCGCGTTGGCCACCATGACGCGCATCGACGACCGGTCGTAGCGGTCCTTGACCTCGGCGGGCAGGGCGCAGATCATCCGGATCGGCGCGGGCGCGGCGAACGTCGTGCTCACCTGGTAGGCGTCCACCAGGCGCAGCCAGTCCTCGGCGCCGAACTTCCGCTGCACCACGATCGTCTGCCCGTACAGCAGGGCGGCGCTCATGAAGGCGCTCGGCCCGCTGTGGTACAGCGGGCCCGTCGTGATGTGGACGTCGTCGGTCCGGTAGCCGAGCAGGGACAGCAGCGCGGCGGACGTCTCCGGGTCCGGCCCCCGGGTCCGAAGCGCGCCCTTCGGCTTGCCGGTGGTGCCGGAGGTGTAGATCATCGACCCGCCCGGGCCGCCCGCCTCCCCCACGTCGGGCGCGGTGGCCGGCGCGGCCGCGACGTCGGCGTCGGACAGCGTCCCCTCCGGAGCCGGGCCGCCGACCGCGATGACGTGCCGCAGCGCGGGCAGCTGGCCGCGGAGGCCGGCCAGCAACGGCGCCTGCTCGCTGTCGGCGTAGACGATCTCGGCGTCGCTATCGCCGATGACGTAGGCCGCCTCGGCGGGGGTGAACCGGTAGTTCAGCGGCACGGAAATCGCGCCGATCTTCCTGATGGCGCTCATCACCACCACGACCCGCGGCGAGTTCGGCCCGCACCAGCCGACCTTCGTGCCCGGCCCGGCGCCGAGCGCCAGCAGCAGGTTCGCGACCCGGTTGGCCCGCTCCTCCAGCTCGGCGTACGTCCAGGTGACGACGGTCCCGCCTGGCGTGTCCTCGATCACGGCCGGCTTGCCCGGCTGGCTGGCGGCATGGGCCGCGAGGATGTCGTCCGGCATGACGCCAGGGTAACTTCCGGCGGTCGAGCCGCGAAGATCCGTTCGGGATCATCGGGTGATCTTGAGAGCGGGCTCGCCGGGCTCGGTGAGCTCGCGGGCCCGCTCCCGGTACCGGGCGACGCTGGCCAGCTTGATGTCCTCGTAGCCGCGGATCATGTCCGGCAGCGACGCCAGCTCGACGGCGCGCGCGTGGTTCTCCCGGGCCAGCGCCGCGTCCTCGCCGTCCAGGCCGTCCAGGGCGCCGGAGATCATCGCCCGGTACTCGCCGATCAGGTGCCGCTCGGTGCGCCGGACGATCGTGCGCCCGAACGGATCGAGGCGACTCCCCCGCACCCGCCGCATCTCCCGTAGCACCACGAACGCCGGGCGGAACCACGGGCCGAGCCGGACCTTGTTCCGCATCCCGAGGGCGCGCAGCACCGGCGGGTGCAGCAGGACCGAGACCCTCGCGCCGGGGCCGAACTCGGCCTCGACGGCGGCCCGGGCCTCCGGCGCCAGGGACAGCCGCGCGACCTCGTACTCGTCCTTGTAGGCCATCAGCTTGTGCAGGTAGCGGGCGACCGCCTCCGACAACCGCGTGCCGTCCGCCGCCCGCCGCTCGGCCTCGCGGACGCGCGCCACGAACGCGGCGTACTGCCGGGCGTACGCCAGGTCCTGGTAGTCGGCGAGGTCGCAGACCCGGGTCGTGACCAGCCGCTCCAGCTCCGAGCCGGGTTCCGCGCCGACCGACGCGGCCAGGTCGCGCT
>JAFMRC010000030.1 GCA_017354375.1 Nocardiopsaceae bacterium
CCCGGCCGCGGCCCCGCGAGCAGCCCGTGCCGCGGCCCGCACCGCTTCGGTCGCCCCCTGGTCTTCCCGGGCCGTGGCCTCCGGGGCCGCGGCTTCTGGGGTCCTGGTCTCCGGGGCCGCGGCTTCCGCGCCCGCCTCGTTCCTGCCACCCGCCGTGCTGTCCGCCATGACCGTTGAGGTTACCTGGGATGCGGCTCGCAATTCGATGTCATTTAATAAGCGCCTCTCCGGGAAATTGCCCTGTTCGGGCAGCCGAACATGTTGGGAACCGGACCGCCGCGGCGAGTGTGGCGTGCGTCGTCATGATGGCATGTATTAGCTGCAGCCGAACACCATGCGGACGGGAGCCGTTGTCAGCGTGGCATGCGCTGCCATGATGTTGAACAAGGTGAACACGGCCAGCGCCAGGCCCGTCCCGAGGACCCACTGCCAGCTGGCCCTGTTCACGAGGCGGAGCACGCACCATGCCCCCGTCAGCACGAGGACCACGATCGCCGTCGTGACCACCGTGTGCAACTCGGCGGCAGACGAAGGGGAGAGCCCGACGAGTTGCCCGCAGTGCTTCGAGGGCGCTGCGCTCCCCTCGGGATCCGCATACGTATAGAGCAGATTGTCCTGGGCGTTCACGACATTGTCGTTGGCACGGAAGCAGGCGGCATCCAGGCCGATCAGGATCCACGAGAAGAGGGTCAGGAGGACGGATGCCCAGCGCCGGACCGCGGACTTCGCGGTGCCCGTCATGGGCCGTGTCCGCAACTGGGAATGTACCCGGCTGGATCCAGGTCCACGCTGATGCCGACTACGGCGAGAGCGAGGAGGATCACGGCGATCAGCGCCAGCAGGGTAAGGACGATCCAGAAGAGGCCTGTCCCGCTCTTCCGGCGCTGCCGGTACCAGGCGATGCAGAGGATCAGGCTCGCCAGCGTTCCGAGCTCCGCGGCGTGACCGGCGAGGGCCGCCTGCGAGGGCACGCCGGTAATATCCGGGCCGCATGCGACGGTCGCCCGCATCTGCAGGTAGGACCCGAAGCTCCCGCCCCACACGCCTACTGCGGCGTCGGCGAAGCTGATGCAGACAATGAGAAACGGCAGTTTCGCCCCGTTGACGAACCCGGACCACGCGGACCACGAGGGCCATGACGGCTGCGAAGGCCGTGGCGGTTCCGTCGCTGTCCCCGCCGCAGCCATAGCGGGCCGGCCCGGTGGCCAGGTTGAGGGCATCGGCGGCACCGGGCCGGGGCCGGGAGGACGGCCGTCCTCGGATCCTGTCATCACACCTGCCCCGCAGCCAGGCTGCTGCTTGGTAGCTCATTCGGTAACGGCGGTACGTCACCATATGACGATGGTGTCCGTTAATGCGGTACTTTCAGGAAGATCAATACGCCGTCCTCATCGAAGCCGCCGTCGCCGGACGGGCTCGTCGCTGTTGCGGATCGTGTACGTAACGACGCCAACGCTGTTGCCAGGGGGACTGTTTGCGAATGAGCCGCTCATGATGGCACTCCCAGCGGATGCCCCGCCATTTCCGCCGTGCCCGGCCCGGTGACATCGACTTTCGGCGCATGAGGGCCCTAAACAGAGGTGGTTTGCGGCATTTGGGGATCCTGCTGGCTAATTACAATTAGTTATCAGATGGATGTTTTGGGTTCACGAGTGGCTGGCTGAGTGCCTTCGGGGCAGGGACCGGGCGATGGCGGGGGCGCCGATGCCGGGGGTATGCGGGGCTGGGGCGGGGTGTATGCCCCGTTCTGAGCTAGTATGCCCAGGGCGCGGGGGCGTGCCGGGCGGGCCAGGCCGGGACGGAAGGGCTTCGCGTGGAGGATATGCGAGCAGGGGGCGCACTTATCCTCCACGCGAGCGTGATCGCGGCCCTGCGGATACCCCGGCGGGTATTTCGAAGATGGTGAATTGGCCACCAGGTTTTTGGGGAGCCGCCATTCGCCAAAAAGCCGTCCTCACCGGGGCTGTGATCGCATTCGCGGAAACCTGTTGTCTCTGGTAGGAGCGCCGGGAGGCAGAGGTTTTCTTGGTCAGTCGCAGGCACCCCCCGCGGAAGGCGCCCGGCAGTCGGCCAGAACCTGACATCACCTGCCACAATCGTCCCCCATATACCTAACTGATGACTTCTGCAACAGGGCGCCAGGGGTGTACGCGCTGGGATCGCTGCGTACCCTGCCGGAAAGCGTCGATGTACCGATGCTGTCGTTACGGGGGCGGTGACGGGCGGGATGCCTGGCACCGGGGGCACCGGGAGCACCGGGGTCAGCGGTGGCACCTGCGGCACTGGTGCCAGCGGTTCGCGCCCTCCAGCTTAGGCGAAGCCCCTTATCCCGTTTTTGGGCGATACGAGGCATTCAAGCGTGATGTATCGGGAATATGCCAAGGCGAAGATGCTATAGCCACGCCCCCGTAGCCCAAGGGAGGAGAGGCTGACCCCCTAAAAGGGTCTGCAGTGTCGGTTCGAACCCGACCGGGGGCACGTTATTGACGGGAATTGCAGACGACCGTGCATCCGCATATGCATTCGCACGTCGCAATCCTGCTCGCGTGCGTGTGAATTCGATTACACGCCTTTTCGTAATGGCTGGATGCGAACTAGCGGGGCGACAGGGCTTACCTGGACCCGCCCAGCCCCGGAACGCGGCAGCAGGTGAGGCTGCAGGGGCAGCGGGCGGTGCTGCGGAGGGGCTGCGGGGGCAGCGGGACAGGCTAGGCGCAGTGAAACTGCGGGGGCGGGAGCGGCGTTACGCGCCCGCTAGACGGCGGCGGCGGAGGAGTTCCCATTCGTGGACGAGGGCGGCGGCGTAGCGGTCACAGATCCCGTGCTCATCGGCGAGCCAGTTCACCCGCTCGTCGCTGCGGAGGAAGGACGGGCCTGAATCGATCCTGCTGAACCAGTCGGCCAGCTCGCGGCCGGTCTGCAGCGGGATCCGGGCGATGAGGCTCTTGTGCATGTCCGGCGAGTGCGTCAGCGACATTTGACCTCCAGGGATGCGGCTTTCAAACGAGAGTGCCTCACCAGAGAGCCGCTGACAAGACCTGATCGCAACCTTCCCGCAATGTCCTGTTTGCCCTTACCTGTCGGCCACGCCCGATGCCGCTCGATTACGCAATCGAGCGCGCCATAGCCCCATCGATCGCGCAATCGAGGGGGTCGGCGAGGAGCACCGGGCGCGGTCGTGCCCGCGGGGGTCCGGGGGTCCGGGGGTGTCCCCCGGGAAGCGCTGTGGGTCGACCCCGAAGGGGTCGTCCCCCCGGGTGATGCGCTGATGCCCGCGCCCGGTACGGTGGCGGTTTCTGCCACCGGGCGCGGACATCAGCTGAGGCGTTCGAAGATGGCGGCCATGCCCTGGCCGCCGCCCACGCACATCGTCTCCAGGCCGATGGTCTTGTCGTGGAACTGCAGGCTGTTGAGCAGCGTCGTGGCGATCCGAGCCCCGGTCATGCCGAACGGGTGTCCTACCGCGATCGCCCCGCCGTTCACGTTCAGCTTGTCCAGCGGGATCTCCAGGTCCCTGGCGCACGGGATGACCTGCGCCGCGAACGCCTCGTTGATCTCCACCAGGTCGATGTCGGAGATCGCCATCCCGGCGCGCTTCAGCGCCTGCCGGGAGGCTTCGACCGGGCCGAGGCCCATGATCTCGGGCGACAGCGCGGACACGCCGGTGCACACGATCCGCGCCAGCGGGGTCAGGCCGAGCGCGGCGGCCCTGGCGTCGCTCATCACGACCACCGCCGCCGCGCCGTCGTTCAGCGGGCAGCAGTTCCCCGCCGTCACGGTCCCGTGCTCGCGGAACGCGGGCTTGAGCGCGGCGACCTTCTCCAGCGTCGTCCCCGGCCGGGGCCCGTCGTCCGCGCTCACGACCTCTCCGGACGGCAGCGTCACGGGCGTGATCTCCCGCTGCCAGAACCCGTCGGCGATGGCCCCTTCGGCCAGGTTCTGCGAGCGGACGCCGAACTCGTCCTGCTCGGCCCGGGTGATGCCGCGCAGGGCCGCGACGTTCTCTGCGGTCTGCCCCATGGCGATGTAAATGTCCGGGACATTCCCGTCCGACCGCGGGTCGTGCCACGGCGTCTCGTCCGCCCTGGTCCGCTCCGTCCGCGCCTGCGCGTCGTCGAACAGCGGGTTCTTGGTATACGGCAGCGAGTCGGAGTTGCCCTTCGGCTCGCCGTCCGGCCTCTTGGCCAGGCCGCGCGACACGCATTCCACGCCGGCCGAGATGAACACGTCGCCCTCGCCCGCCTTGATCGCGTGATAGGCCATCCGGATGGTCTGCAGCGACGACGAGCAGTACCGGTTGACCGTGGTGCCGGGAACCCCGTCGAAGCCGAGCAGCACGGACACCACGCGCGCCAGGTTGAACCCCTGCTCGCCGCCGGGAAGGCCGCAGCCGAGGATGAGATCGTCGATGTCGGTGGCCGTGACCTGCGGCACCTTGGCGAGCACGGCCCTGACGACCTGCGCCGTGAGGTCATCGGGCCGGATGTCCTTCAGCGACCCCTTGCCCGCTCGTCCGATCGGGGAACGAGCGGTAGCGACGATTACTGCCTCCGGCATGTGGGGAGCCTCCTCGCGTTAAGGCGATAAGCGATATAAGAGCGTGTAGCCGGCCACGCGACGGCGTGGCGGATGACACCGGATACCGTTCATTGTGGTACCACGGGGAGGACGTGAGCATGCGGGTGTACGACTCCCTGACCGAGGCGATGGGCAACACGCCGCTGGTCAGGTTGCACAAAGTGACCGGCCACGGCAATGTGCTGGCCAAGGTGGAGTACCTGAATCCGGGCGGTTCGGTGAAGGACCGGATCGCGCAGCGGATGATCGAGGCCGCGGAGGAGAGCGGCGAGCTGCGGCCAGGAGGCACGATCATCGAGCCTACGTCGGGCAATACCGGCGTCGGGCTGGCGATAGTCGCCCAGGCCCGCGGCTATAAGTGCGTATTCGTCTGCCCGGACAAGGTCGCGGCCGACAAGCTCGGCGTGCTGCGTGCCTACGGCGCGGACGTCGTCGTCTGCCCCGGCGCGGTAGCGCCGGATCATCCGGATTCGTACTACAGCGTCGCCCGTCGCCTCGCCGGGAGCACCCCCGGGGGCTGGCAGCCCGATCAGTACGCGAACCCCGGCAACCCGGACGCGCACTATCACTCCACCGGCCCGGAGCTCTGGGAGCAGACCGAGGGCCGCATCACCCACTTCGTGGCCGGCATCGGCACCGGCGGCACGATCAGCGGCACCGGCCGCTACCTGAAGGAGGTCTCCGGCGGGCGAGTGAAGATCATCGGCGCCGACCCGGAGGGCTCGGTCTACTCCGGCGGCACCGGACGCCCCTACCTGGTCGAGGGCGTAGGCGAGGACATCTGGCCGGAGACCTACGACGGGCGCCAGGTCGACGAGGTGATCGCGGTCAGCGACGCCGACTCCTTCACCATGACCCGTCGGCTCGCCCGCGAGGAGGGCCTGCTCGTCGGCGGCTCGGCCGGCCTCGCCGTGGTGGCGGCCACCCGCGTGGCGCGGGCTGCCGGCCCGGACGACGTGATCGTCGTGCTGCTCCCGGACGGCGGCCGCGGCTACCTGTCGAAAATCTTCAACGACGAGTGGATGGCGGACTACGGCTTCCTGCGCGCCCAGACCGCCGAGCCGGCCGTGGCGGACCTGCTGGCAACCCGGGAAAATCAAGATCATTATCATCCCGAACGGATCAAGCTGCCTGCGCTTGTCCACGTCCATCCCGACGAGACGGTCGCGCAGGCGATAGGCATCCTGCGCGAGTACGACGTTTCCCAGCTCCCGGTGGTGCGAGAGGAGCCGCCGCTGATGGCCGCCGAGGTGGCCGGAGCGGTCGCCGAACGAGACCTGCTGGACGCCCTCGTCGCCGGCCGGGCCAGGCCGGACGACCCGATCGCCGAGCACATGAGCGAGCCGCTGCCGGTGATCGGGGCCGGCGAGCCGGTGAGCGCCGCCGCCGCGACCCTGGAGAAGGCGGGAGCGGCGCTGGTGCACGTGGACGGGAAGCCGGCCGCCGTGCTGACCCGCCAGGATCTGCTGGCCTACTACGCGGAAGGACCACGTTGACAGAGAACCACGGGGAGACGGGGGCGCTGGGCTTCGAGACGCTGGCGATCCACGCCGGGCAGCAACCGGACGCGGCGACCGGCGCCGTCGTGCCGCCGATCTACGCTACGTCTACCTACAAGCAGGACGGGGTCGGCGGCACTCGCGGCGGCTACGAGTACTCCCGCACCGCCAACCCGACCCGGGCGGCGCTGGAGGAATGCCTCGCGGCCCTGGAGTGGGGCAACCGGGCGCTCGCGTTCGCCTCCGGCATGGCCGCCGAGGACTGCCTGCTGCGCACCCTGTGCCAGCCGGGCGACCACGTGCTGATACCCGACGACGCGTACGGCGGTACCTACCGGCTGTTCGACAAGGTGCTGAAGCCGTGGGGCCTGTCCTGCACGCCGGTACCGCAGGCCGATACCGCGGTCGTACGGGACTTCCTCAAGGAGCGGAAGACCGCGGTCGTCTGGGCCGAGACCCCGACCAACCCGCTGCTGAACATCACGGACCTGGCCGCGCTGGCCGACGCCGCGCACGACAACGGCGCGAAGCTGGTAGTGGACAACACCTTCGCCTCCCCCTACCTGCAGCAACCGCTTTCCCTGGGCGCCGACGCGGTCGTGCACAGCACCACCAAGTACCTGGGCGGCCACTCCGACGTGGTCGGCGGCGCGGTCGTGGTCCGGGACGCTGGCCTGGCGGACGAGATCGCCTTCTACCAGAACGCGACCGGCGCCGTGGCGGGTCCGTTCGACGCCTGGCTGACGCTGCGCGGCGCCAAGACCCTGGCGGTGCGGATGGACCGGCACTGCGCGAACGCCGCCGCGGTCGCGGGGATGCTGACCGGGCACCCGGCCGTCGGCCAGGTGTACTATCCGGGCCTTCCCGGGCACCCCGGCCACAAGGTCGCGGCGAGTCAGATGCGGTCGTTCGGGGGCATGGTGTCGTTCCGGCTGCGGGCGGGCGAAGACCGTGCCGTCGACGTGTGCGGACGCACCAGGCTGTTCACGCTGGGGGAGTCGCTCGGCGGGGTGGAGTCGCTGATCGAGCACCCGGCCCGGATGACGCACGCGTCCGCGACCGGCTCCCCCCTCGAGGTGCCCGCCGACCTGATCCGCCTGTCGGTCGGCATCGAAGACCCCGCCGACCTCATCGAAGACCTCCGCCAGGCCCTTTCCTGAACCCGAATCGCCAAGGGCACCGCCCCCACCCCCACTCCCCTCTAACGTGCCAAACGCGCGCCTGGGCCAGCTAGAGCTTGCCCAAATGCGCACTCGGGCGAAAGGAAGGCGTCTGGCATGGTCGACTAGTGTCGTATACTTACCACCATGTCGCCACGCAGGAAGGCAAAGCCGGTCGATACGGGCGGGCCGGCCCGCCGTCGCCAGGTCAATGAGGACGCCGTCGCCAGCCGCTACGTGAAGGCCGCGAAGATGTCGGTTGCCGAGTGCGCCCGGTCGTTCGGGGTCAGCCACGGCGTTGTCAGGGCGATCCTGGACGCGCGCGGCATCGAGGTGCGCGGCAAGAGGGCACCGGACGAGGAGGCCGTGGTAACCGCTTACGAGAAATACCGGTCTGTCAGGGCCGCCGCTGCCGCCTGCGGCATCGGTGATAGGAAGGTTCGAGAGATCCTCGGGAAACGCGGGATCGTGCTGAGCGAGGGCACGAGGCCGTCCCTGGCAGGCAACCGCTCGGCTAGGCCCACGGACAAGATCACCGTCGCCGAGGCCGCGCGGACGCTGGGCAAATCCCGGGACTTCGTCGGCCGGGCGGTGCGGGAAGGCGCGCTTACCGCCAGGTACGACGGGGAGGGCCGTCGTTACCTCATTCGCGGAGATGTCCAAGCCTTCGGTGCCAGCCTCGCCCTCGTCGCCCCAGCCGCGCCCGCTGAACCGGACTCTCGTCCCGTCGGTCATTGGGTGCCGATGGGCAAGCATGCCCCGCCGAATCGTGGGTAAGCCCCGGTCACCCGTTTCGATTTGCCGCTTTTGGTGAATTATGAGCTGATAGCGAATTATTACGTATTTACTGCGGCGGGATGTGAGTTGGGTGCCAGCGACACGGGTAGCGGGCAATCGCGGGGAGGGCGAGGGAGGCGGTCCCGGCTGGCACAACGAGGTGAGCGGGTCGGCCGGGGGACCTGTCGTGCAGGCACGGGCGATCTACGGGGATGTCCGCATCGGCGACAGCCCATCACGGAGCCGTCCATCGCCGCCGAGGCAACTGCCCGCGGCACCGGCGAATTTCACCGGCCGCGATGAGGAACTGGACACCCTAGAGCGGCTCGCATGCGCGTCTGACGTCGCGTGCGGCCTTGCCATCGTGGTCATCGTCGGCCCTGGCGGCTTGGGCAAGACGTCTCTGGCGGCGCGCTGGCTGCACAGTGCTGGTCACCGGTACCCGGGCGGCGTTCTGTCCGCGGATCTGGGCGGCCACCAGATGGCGGACGCCGTGCAGCCGAGCGAGGTGCTGGACGGCTTTCTCCGCGTCCTCGGGGTGACACCGGAAAGTATCCCGGGCACGATGCATGAGCAGGCGGCGCTGTTCCGGTCAGTGACGGCAGGCCGGAGGACGGTCGTCTTCCTGGACAATGCCGTGTCAGCCGCGCAGGTCCGCGTGCTGCTGCCAGGGCCAGGACCTGAGCCGGGGGCTACCGCTGGATTCGGGGCGGATGCGACCCGGGAATCTAGTGACCAGATTCCAGCAGGGGAACCGGGTTGGCCGAGCCTGGTGCTGGTGACGACTCGCTGGCGGATCGCAGGGCTGGCGGTAGACGGTGCCCGTTTCCTTGAACTCGGTCCGCTGGAGGAGACTACAGCGGCCCAGCTGTTCGGGCGGGTGGTCGGCCCGGAGAGGGCACTCGCGGAACAGGCGGAAAGCCGTGAGGCGGTGCGGCTGTGTGGGGGCATCCCGCTGGCCTTGTGCGTCGCCGGGGCACGGCTGGCGGCTCACCCACGGTGGCCGGTTAGCCGGATCGTGCGGAACCTGAGTGTCGAGCACGCCCGGCTCTCGGCACTTAGCCTGGCCGGCGACCTGTCGGTCCGGGCCGCATTCGATGTGTCCTACCGGGCGCTGTCGGCTCCGACCGCACAGGCGTACCGCGCTGTCGCGCTGATCCCCGGCCCCGATTTCTCTGCTGCCCTTGCGTCAGCCGCGATGGACGACGAGGAGCACGGGCAGGATCTGCTCGACGCACTGGTCGATGCCAGCCTGCTGAGCGAGACGCCAGACGGCCGCTACCGGATGCATGACCTCGCCCGACTGCACGCCCGTGAACAGGAAGGTCCCGATCTGCTCAGTGGGCCGCACGGCGTCATCGCCCGCAGCGTTGCCTGGTATCTGTGTCACGCGGTGGCCGCGGACCGGGTGGTGCTGCCCGGACGCTGGCGCCTGGGGCCGTTGTACGCGGATGACAGCGCGCCACCCGCGTACGCCAGCGCGGCGGATGCGCTGGAATGGATGGAGTCGCACCTACCCGGGCTGCTCGCCGCCGTGCGGGCCGCCCACGACTCCGGGCTGCACCCGCAGGCCTGGCAACTGTGCGAGGCCCTGTGGGGAACCCTGCTCTTCAGGAAACACTATTCGGCGTGGCTCGATTCGCACCAGATCGGCCTGAACAGCGCACGGGCCTGCGCGGACCGGCATGCTCAGGCCCAGATGCACATCCAGCTTGGTGCCGCGCATCGCAGCCTGGGAGACCTTGGAACAGCTGCCCGGCACTTTTCCCGGGCACTTGAGCTGTTCCGGGACGTCGGCCACCAGCTCGGGGAGGCGTCCGCGCTGGACCAGCTCGGCGTGGTCCAGCTCAGGAACGGCCGGCACAACGAGGCGATCAGCGATTTCACGAAGGCCCTTGACATCCACCAGACGCTCGGCCGCCCCCGCGGCATAGCGCTGATGAACCTCAACATCGGGCAGGCACTTGATGCCTCAGGGCGGCAAGACCAGGCAGCCGGGTACCTCCGAACGGCCGCTGGGCAATTCGAGTCCATCGGTGAGCCCTACCACCGCGCGCGAGCCCTGACGGCTCTGGGCACCGCGCTTATCGGGTCCGGGCGGACAGGGGACGCCGAGGAGCCGCTGCTCGCGGCCCTAGCGACTGCCGAAGAGCTTGGCGCTTCATATGAACGGGCGCACGCTCATGTCCGGCTCGCGGACCTGGCGGGCGCGCTCGGCCAGTCGGCCCGTGCCGCGCAGCACCTGGAACAGGCACTGGTCCTGTTCACCGAACTGAATGCCCCGCAAGCCGACAGCGTGCGCGCCAGGCTCGAGGAATCTGGTGACCAGGTTGCGGGATCGGCTGGCCCAGATGATGAGGGACGGCCGCCAGGGCAACGGCGAACTAGGTGATCGGGCTGCGCGTGCCCGCCGCTGCGGCGAACACGACGACGGATGGGCTCTGTCCGGCGCATACCCACGTGTACAGCACGGCGGCGCAGGCCTCGGCCGCCGCGGCTGTCACGCAGCCGCGGCCCTGCGCGCCGCGGATTGAGATGCGCTCCCCGCTGCGCGCGAACGCCAGGTAACCGCCACAGCCGTCCGGGGACAGGAAGACCGAGCAGCCGGGTAGGCACGTGAACACTTCGGCCGCCTGTGCGGCGGTGGCCGGGGGCGCGGCGCGATGGCAAGCGACGATGTCTGCTATCGCGAGCCGATCGGGTCCGGTCTCGCCGACCCGGGCGGTCACGCAGCTGATCACAGGCTCTTGTTCCCGGTGAAGGTGACTCAGCATGCTACCTGCACTCCATCCTGTGCTCCATCGGAGCCGAAGGCACGATGCGAGAGTGGTAGTCGGCTGGTCGGGAGCGGCACCGGGTCGGTGCGGGGCACGCCATCCGGTTCCGGTAGGCCCAGGTGACGGTAGATGACCTGGCGGATGATCTGCCTTGACTGCCCCGGAACCGAGGAAATCTGGCCGCGGATCTTCGCGTACTGGCCTGGCCGGTAGGCGGCCACAAAGTGCTCGAGCTGCGGCAGCAGCGGCCGGGCCTGGTCAAGTCTCGGGGCCGTCTTTCCGAGCAGTGCCACGTGGGAGCTGGGATCGACGTCCTGGTCGGGGAACGCGGCCAGCACCACGGGCACACCGAGGGATGCCGCGTAGAAGGTGACCGAGCCATGATCGCCGATCACCAGGTCCGTGGCGACCAATGCGGCGCGCCACCCTTCCGCTGCGGGAAGCAGCGTCATGCCCGAGCGCAAGCAGTTCTCGGTCCAGGCCTTGACCTGCCAGGATCCATGCCAGTCCCATGCGTCGGGGTGCAGGCTGACCGCCACCCGGTAGCGGTCAGCGGGCAGTTCGGAAACGAGTCTCGCCAGGATCCCGGGATCCTGTCCGAGTAGTGATCGCGGCCCCCAGGTGGAGGTGACCAGAACCAGTCTCTGGCCGTTTCGCACCTGCATGGCTCGCCGGTAGGCATCCCGCAGCGGAAGGCTGGCCACGAGCCGATCGTGGCACGGATCGCCGACGATGACCGCGGCCGGAACGGCCTCGGGGCATGACCGCCGCAGTTGCGCGAGCCGACCCCGGTGTGCGAGTAGGATCCCCGCCGGGACCACGCGCCCATGGTAAACGAGCTGCTGGCGCTCGGTCCCGTGCGCGTGCCGTGGAGCTTTGAGTCCGTAGGCCTGCCAGCTGGCGGGGAGCTTCCCGTACCCCACGCCGTGCGGCATGAGCAGCACCGGCGCGTGAAGCCGCTCCAGCTGCCCGGTGCCGGCCGCGATGGCTAGGTCGAACGGTTCCCTGACGGCTTGCTGCCACGGGACGACAACCGCACCCATGTCGTGCAGGAAGTCCCGAACGCCAACCGAGAACAGAGATGGGGCTGCGGTGAACACCACCTGGATCCGCCAGTCCGACGCAAGCACTGGCAGGACATCCGCCAGCCGGGCTCCGGTTACGACGCTGTGCACCACCGCCAGCACGGTGCGCCGGGTCGGCACCGTCGCTCCCTTCGCCGCGTCTATACCGAATGGCCCTTGCGCCAATTCCCCGTAGCACATGCCGTCCTCCGCTTGCCTCGGTCCTGAACTCGCAGGACGAGCATGCGCTCAGGCCGTTGACAATTACGTTGCAGCGGCCATGACAGAAACGTTGCACCAGGGAACCTCGGCCGTAATGGGAGCCGGTATTTCTACGTGGATCGGGTCATATCTATCTCACGTTATGTGAGTTCTTAGTTACGTATGGCATGCGGAGGCCGTCGGCGCCCTGGGCAAGATGGTCTACCTTCGTGGGGACCGGGCCCCCGATCCTCGTAGTGGTAGCGCGGCATGCCATGACCGCGGTGGCGGAGACCGCGAGGATCAGGGCCGTCGTGGTGATTGCAATCGTAAACCGTTGCCACTTCGGCATGCGCGGTTGCCCTCCCGGGGTATGACTTGCTGATGTCGTGAGCTGGGGCTTCCGCCTCGGCTACCAAGCCAGGGAGTATAGTCCGCTCGCCTATCTCCGACACTTCATTCACTCGGATCTCGCAGGATCTCATGAGAAATCCGACGAGCATAACGGAGGGTGATGGCGTACGGCGCTGGCGCATGCAGGCAGGGCTGCCAAGTAGGCCTCAACGCCGGGAGGGGCTGAACCCCGCGCTATTGCGTATGCGATCCCACAGGAATCAATGCCTGGAGATCCGCTTTTTACTGCTTTCACAATCGCGCGTTATTGGCACACGTTCCTCAGGAAAATGTCTCGTGAAACCATATCGCGGATTGATTCGTATAGCCTAGTGAAAGGGCGCTGGGGTAATGCGCAGTGCAATGTGCATCGAAAATTGCGCGTGACGTTCTCCCGCTAACGGGGAAACTGGTGTGTAGGGCAAGATATGGACTTCAGGATACTAGGGCCACCGGAGTTGCCCGGAAGCGGGTCGCGAGACATAAGGTTGTCGCCTCAGCTGTGGTGCGTGCTCGCCAGCTTGCTGATGGCCGAGGGCAGGCCGGTGCCTGTGGATTCACTCGTCGATCACTTGTGGGACTGGAACCCGCCACCGATGGCCGCCGCCACAATCCGCAGCTATATATCGCGCGTCAACAGCCTGCTGGCACGGGACCGGATCCGCATCGTTCGCCGGGCTGGCGGCTACCAATTGTCCGTTGAGCCCGAGGACGTTGACCTGTACAGGTTCCGTTCGCTCAGGCGCCAGGCGGAGTCCGTCGCTGGCAGCGGTGATCTCGCCCACGCGGCAGCGCTGCTCAGGCAGGCGGACGACCTGTGGCGTGGCCCGGCGCTGATGGGGCTGCCCGGGGAATGGGCGTCGGCGCGAAGGCGGGTCCTCGATGATGAGCGTGATGAAGCCGTCAAGCTCCGCATCGGCTTCGAGTTGGACCTGGGACGCCAGGCCAGTGTCGTCGGGGAACTTCGGGAACTGGCGGAGCAGCATCCATTCGATGAGGAGATCGCCCGAGCGCTGATGATCTCACTCTACAGGCTAGGGCGCCAGGCCGACGCGCTTCAGGTCGGTCGGGACATTAGCGAGCGCTTCGCGGAGGAGAGCATGGAAACGGGTCCTCAACTTCGCGATATCCAGGTCCGGATTCTCCGCGGCGACGCTGGGCTCAGCGTTACCCCGGTGTATCGAAGTTCAGGTCGGGAGGCCCAGCCGAATACTCTCCTCCCTGATGCCCCTGACTTCGTGGGCCGGACCGCGGAAGTCGAATGGCTGACCGCCGACTGCCAGGGCAACGCCCCCGTGCTTGAGGTGATCACGGGCATGGGTGGCGTGGGAAAAACCGCGCTTGCGGTCCATGTCGCGCACCGGATGACCGGCAGGTATCCCGATGCCCAGCTCTTCGTGCCCCTTTCCGAGGACGGGCCGGACGGCACGGGGGGAGGCGCTCCATAGGTTGCTGCGGATGCTCGATGTGCCCGCCGCCCGTATACCGGCGGACACTGGCGAGCGGGCCAGGCTGTGGCACGGTGAGATAGCCCACCGCCGCGCGGTCGTCGTGTTGGATGACGCATCCGGCCCGGAGCAGATCGGGCCGATCGCGCCGACTGCGGGCGACTCGCTGACTATCGTCACGTCGCGACGGCACGCTAGCTGGTCAGGACAGCACGTGCTGCGCTTGAAACCTCTGGAAGCCAGGGATTCCGTCACGCTTTTCCAGCGCGCGGCCGGCCTGGTGCCAGGTCATGATGAGGACAAGGCAGCGAAGGTAGCCAGCCTGTGCGGCGGGCTGCCCCTAGCGCTCCGCGCGCAGGCTGGCCGGCTGCGGGAAGGAGACCTGCCCGATCTGGACAGCCTGATCAACGAGCTGGCAGAACTCCACGCGGGCCGTGCGGACGACACGGAGACCGGCCGTCGCGTCTTCCCCTCATTCGAGTCCACCTACCGGCAGCTGACGGCTGAAGACCAGCGCATGTTTCGGCTCCTGGGCGCCTCGCCGTGCGCGGATTTCGGGCTAGATACCGCCGCGGCCCTGACAGATCAGGGTATGGCGGGTGCCAGGGACCGCATGCGGGCACTTGTCGATCGGTGCCTGCTTGAGCAGACATCGGGAGACCGCTACCAGTTCCACGACCTCGTCCGGCCCTACGCCGCCGCGCGGTGCGGCCAGGAGGAGCCCAAATCTGAACGCAGGCGCGCTATTGGCCGCCTGATCCGGCATTACTCCGACGCCTTGTCAGCCGCCACCGCAGTTGACAAGGCTGCCAGCCGTGAGTTCTCTGGCCGGGACGGAGCGGATCGTGTGGGCGCTGAACGCGATCGAGCGCTGGTTCAGTTCCCTGACGCCGATTCCGCGCACGCCTGGCTGGAAGCGGAATGGAGGAACGTGCTGCTGACGGCACGGTATGCGGCCAGGCACGAACAGCACCGGCAGTGCGCTGATCTGAGCCATTCCCTGGCCCGGTTCCTGCACACCGCCGGCTACTGGAGCGATGCCGTCCCGGCTCATGAGCTGGCCTTGCAGGCCGCCCGGCTAATCGGTGACGCGGCTCGCGTCGCAAGGGCGACCCTCGACCTGAGCATCGCATGCCACCGGATTGGGAAGCACGATAAGGCCCGAGATTATGCGGGCGAGGCCCTCACCATGTACACATCGGCCAACGACCGGCGAGGCCAGGCCGCAGCCCTTGATCAGCTCGGCATCATCTGCTGGAGTTCGGGCAGCGCCCGCGACGGGCTGGCGTATCACCAGGAAGCCGCGGACCTGTATCACGATGCGGGTGACCAGTCCGGCATGGCGACAGCCGTCATGCACGCGGCGACCGCTCGCGGGGCGCTCGGCCGCTACATGGAGGAGGCCCGCGACCTCGGCCGGGCACTCAGCCTGTTCCGGGAAGTCGGCGACCGGCGCGGCGAGGCTCTGTGCCTCAACAATCTGGGAGCCGTCCTAGACGAGCAGGGGCGGTACCGCGACGCGGTCACCCACTACGAGCGGTCAATCGCCATCTTCCGCGAGATTGGCGGGCGCCAGAACCTGACGCTCCTGGACCATAACCTTGGGCGCATACGGCAGTACAAGGGCGACCATGACGAGGCCATCGCGATCTACCGGAAGGTGCTCGCCGCATACCGTGTCATTGGCGACCTCCCGCACCAGGCCGTTGTCTTGTCTGATATAGCAGACGCCTTCACGGCCATGGATTGCTATAGCGAAGCTCTCGCGCATTACGGGCAGTCCGCCGAACTTGCCGAGGCAACCGGTGACAGGTCTCAGTACGTAGCGGCCCTGTGCGGGATGGCCGACGCGTATCGCGGATCGGGAAGCTACGGGGCCGCCGCAGAAAACTACGACAAGGCGCATCGGCTGGCAACCGAGATAGAGGCTCCCTACCTCATTGGCAAGGCGCTGTACGGGATGGCGGAGACCGTGCTCGTCACTCAGGGACTCGGGGACGCGAAGATCTACTGGCGGCAAGCGCACGACATTTTCACGCAGCTCGGCGTGCAGGAAGCCGCGATTGTTGAACTTCGCCTGCATGGCATCGATGCGACCGCATCGTAACCCTGAGCACACGGCGATGAAACTGTTCGCGCCGCAGTTGGCGGAAGTCGCGGATGAAGGCCGGGGTCAGGTCATGAGGAGGAGGGTGATGAGCCAGATCAGGGAGACGATGCCGGCGAGGATGGCGATCCGCCGCGCGACGGGGGAGGGCTGGGGGGCAAGGTCCGGGGCGGCGGACCGTGCGCGTAGCGCGGCGAGGGCGCTGGTCTGGTCGCGGATGATCAGTGTCAGCAGCACGAGCGCGATCATGAACAGGGTCATCGAGACCGCTACCCACGGCTTGCCGAAGTCCTGGCGGATGCTGGCCAGGATCAGGCCGAGCACGAACGCCAGCAGCGACACGACCGTGGACGCCTGAGTGACCCTGTGCAGGTAGCCGACCAGGATGGCGTCGCCTTTCCTGATGTAGCGCGGAGTGGACCAGATCGCCACCGTGAGTGGGCCTATCGTGAAGACCGCCGTACCGACGTGCATCCACAAGATCATGCGCTCGGTAAACGACATGCCGACGATCCTAGGGCCGCCCGTTACCCTCGACGGCGCCCTTTACCAGTGCTTATCCGTTGCCAGTGATCGGATCGCCCGATGTTGACGGATCCTTGGCGGCGGGCGCCGCCTCCTGGTGGCCGTCCGTCGGCGGACGGTACTTCAGGGCGAACCAGGCTGCGACCGCGAACACCGCGCCGACCAGCAGGCAGCCAACGGAGCGCAGCGGGTGGTGCCCGGTGGAGCCGTGCAGGTGCCCGAGGAAGCCGGGCAGGGCACTAGCCGGCTCGACGGCCATGGTGATGCCTGCCGCGAGGAACACCAGCGCCGCGATCGCGAACAACACCGCGAGCGCGACCCGGCCCGTCGCGGGGTTCGGGCCAGTAGCGGTACTCAAATCGCCTCCAGGACGGGATATGTCAGCCGTGCGCCTAATCTACCGCCGGCCGCGGGCGCCGCGGGCGCGAAGGAAGTCGCTCACCACGTATTCGCCAAGGCGTTCCGGCTGTGCCCGCAGGACGCGGCCGCCGTTGCGCTGGGCGACGTTGTTCACGAACGCGCTGAGGCGGTCGTCCTCGGCCAGCATGAAGATGTTCAGCGCGGCGCGGCGGCGGGTCATCTTGTCCACCTCGGCGAGCGTCAGCTCGACGGTCTGCGGCGCCGGCGGCCAGTCGAACCACGCCCGCCCGTTCCGTTCCAGGTGCGCGGTCGGCTCGCCGTCGGTGACGATCAGCACCACCGGCTCGTGCTCGGGGTGCCGGTCCAGGTGCCGCCCGGCCAGCATGAGCGCGTGGTGCAGGTTGGTGCCCTGCACCATGTCCCAGCCGAGCCCGGCCAGCTCCGTTTCCTTGAGCTCTCGCGCGTAGTTGGAGAAGCCGATCACCTGGATCGCGTCCTGCGGGTACCGGCTGCGCAGCAGGGCGTGCAGCGCGAGGGCGGTCTGCTTGGCCGCCGCCCAGGTGCCGCGCAGCGCCATCGAGTACGACAGGTCGACCAGCAACGACACCGCGGCGACCGAGCGCCGTTCCGTCTCGGCCACCTGGAAGTCGGCCGGGGACAGCTTGACCCGGGTCGGGCCACCGGTCGATTCGCCTCGCTCTACTGATGTCAGGAGCGCCTTGCGGACGGTGGCGGGGACGTCTATCGGCTGTTCGTCGCCGAATTCCCAGTCTCTGGTGGATCCGGTAAGGTCGCCGGCCTGGCCCGCGTCGAGCCGGTCGTGGTCTCCGGAGCGGAAGCCGCTTTCCAGGCCGGCGAATACGCGGCTCAGGGCGGTGTCGCCGAGTCGCCGCACGGCCTTCGGGGTGAGCTGGAGCCTGCCGCCGTCGCGGGTGAGGTACCCCTGCCGCTGCAGTTCCTTCTCCAGCCGCCGCAGCGCCTCCAGGTCGTCCACGGCCTGCCGTCCGAGGGCACGCCGCACCGCCTCCTCGTCCACGTCCTCCAGGCTGGCGCCGGCGTACTCCTGGGCCAGCGAGCCTTCCAGCTCGGCCAGGTCGGCCAGGTCGGAGACGGCGCTGGTCGCGTCGCCGAGGCCGAGCGGCGCGTCGCCGGACATCCGGACGCCGCGCTGCATCTCGGCCAGCTCCGGGCGGCGGGCCGCCAGCGCGTCGGTCAGCGCCGCCATCTCGGCCGCCAGGCCGGCGTCCTCCATGGCCTGTGCCATCAGGTTCGCCAGTTCCTCCCGCTGTTCGTCCGACAGCGAGTTGAGCAGCCTCTGGGCGGCCATCATGCGGCGGACCAGGGAATCGACGAGCTCCTCCAGGTTCCGGGGGTCGTCGGGGAACATGTCCCCGTACTCCTCCATGAACCGGTCGAAATCCTCCTGCGTGTGCTCGCCCCGGGAGTCGGCGTCCAGCATCTGGCGCAGGTCGGAGAGCATGTCCTTGACCTTCCGCATGGCCTGCGGGTCCGGGTTCTCCAGCGCCTCCTTCATGCCGCGGAACTGGCTGTCGAGCACCTCCCGGCGCAGCAGGTCGCGCAGCTTGCCGAACGTCTCCCGCGCGGCGGCCGACCGCCAGTCGTAGTCCGAGAGCTGCCTGATCGCCTGCGAGGTGTCCGACGGCAGGTCGTCCAGGTCGGCCTCGCGCAGCCGGGCCTCGTCGCTGGGGTCGGGGAACAACTCGGCCCGCTCCTGCCCGACCGCGGTGTCGAGCAGCGCGCGGGCCTGCTCAAGCATGCCGTCAAGCCGCCCGCGGTTGCGCAGCTCACGCCGGCGCTCCCGCACCTGGCGCAGCAGGTCGTCCAGGCCCCGCCGGCTGTCCCAGCCGCGCCGCAGCAGGTCCCGCAGGGCGTCCGACGGCGTGCCGCCGGCCAGCACATCGTCGCCCATGTCGTCCAGCGCGCCGCGGACATCGAACGGCGGGGTCAGCGGATCCGGCCCGCCGTCATACTCGCCGTAGCGGAAATTTGCCATCTGCGAGTCGCCTCGATCCGTTCGGTAGCAACGGTTTTCTGGGGTTGTCAGTTACCGTAAATGGTCAGGCCGTTGTCGGTTTCCTTCGAGAGGCGGCGTAGCAGGTACAGGCCCTCGAGGGCGAACTCGACCGCGGCGGCGGCCTGGCCGGGCGACTCGCCGCCGTCCATGCCCAGGCGCTGCATGATCTTCGCGAGGCCGGGCACCTCGCCGACGCGGCGCAGCAGCTCGCTCGCGGAGACCAGCTCGCCCGAGGTGATCGTTTCGCCTTCAGCGAACTTGTCCAGGATGCCGGTCAGGTCGGCACCGCCGAGCCGGGCGCGGAACGTGTCGGCGGTCGCGCGGCGCAGCAGGTGCGTGAGGATCTCCTCCTCGCGGCCCTCCTCGCTGACCTCGAACTCGATCTTGCCGCGCAGCGTGGGCACGATACCCGGCAGGTCGCAGACCCGGGCGACGGGCGTCTCATCGCGGGAATCCCCGGCCAGCGCGCCGCGTCGCACCGCGGCGGCCGCGGCGGCCTCGGCGGCCGTGATCGCGAACCGGGCGGACACGCCGGAGCGCGCGTCGGCCGCGGGCGACTCGCGTACCAGCCGGGTGAACCGGGCGATGATCTCGGTGATGTGCGCGGGCAGTTCGGCACCGGGGTCGGCACCGTCCCAGGCGACCTCGGCCTCTTGGGCGATGAGCTCCAGCTCGTCGGTGAGGGTCACCGGGTAGTGGGTGCGGACTTCCGCGCCGAACCGGTCCTTCAGCGGGGTGATGATCCGGCCCCGGTTCGTGTAGTCCTCGGGGTTGGCGCTGGCGACAAGCACGACGTCCAGCGGCAGCCGCAGCGCGTAACCGCGGACGCCGATGTCGCGCTCCTCCAGGACGTTGAGCAGCGCGACCTGGATGCGCTCGGCCAGGTCGGGCAGCTCGTTCAGGCAGAAGATGCCGCGGTTGGTGCGCGGCACCAGCCCGTAGTGGATGGTCTCCGGGTCGCCCAGGGTGCGGCCCTCGGCCACCTTGACGGGGTCGATGTCGCCGATCAGGTCGCCGACGCTGGTGTCGGGGGTGGCGAGCTTCTCGCCGTAGCGCTCGTCGCGGTGCCGCCAGGTGACGGGGAGGGCGTTGCCCAGCTCGGCGGCCCTGCGCTTGCAGCTCGCGCAGGCGGGCGCGTACGGGTGGTCGTTGATCTCGCATCCCGCTACGGCCGGGGTCCACTCGTCGAGCAGGCCGCCCAGCGTGCGGATCAGCCGGGTCTTCCCCTGGCCCCGCTCGCCCAGCAGGATGATGTCGTGGCCGGCGACGAGTGCCCGCTCCACGTGCGGGAGGACCGTCTGGCCGAACCCGACGATGCCGGGGAACCGGTCCTCGCCGCTGCGCATGCGCGCGAGCAGGTTCCGCCTGATCTCCTGCTTGACGGTGAGGTAGGCGTGCCCGCTCGCGCGCAGCTCGCCGAGCGTGGCGGCCTGGGGGTGCGGCGTGGCCTGGGGAGGCTGCGTGGCCTGAGGGTGCTGCCGGTTGTAGTCCACGCTTCCGACACTATGTCGCTCACGTGCATGTTCGCATCTTTCGCAGGCCAAAACGGGTTCAGCGGGCCGAAACGGGGCTTGGGCCGGGCGTCGGGGACACCAGGAGCTATGGTGGCTGTTCGTGACGGTCATTCCCCCGCCGGTGCAGGCCGACGACGTGATCGCGGCCCGCGAGTTGCTGCGTGAGGTGATCACGCCGACGCCGATGCTGTACTCCCGTGTGCTGTCCGACCTCCTCGGCGGCCCGGTGTACCTCAAGTGCGAGAACCTGCAGCGTACTGGCTCGTTCAAGGTGCGCGGCGCGTACGCGCGGATCGCGCGGCTGTCGGCCGCCGAACGCGCGCGGGGCGTGGTCGCGGCGAGCGCGGGCAACCACGCGCAGGGGGTGGCGTTCGCCTCCGGGCTGCTCGGCACCCGCGCGACGGTGGTCATGCCGTCGCGAGCGCCGATCCCCAAGGTGCAGGCGACACGGGCGTACGGAGCCTCCGTGCTGCTGCACGGGGACTCGGTGGAGGACGCGCTTTCCGAGGCGCTCCGGCTCGCCGCCGCCGACGGGAGCGTGTTCATCCACCCGTTCGACCACGCCGACGTGATCGCCGGGCAGGGCACGCTCGGCTACGAGATCGTGGAACAGTGCCCGCAGGCCAGGACCATCCTGGTGCCGTCGGGTGGCGGCGGGCTAGCGGCCGGCGTGGCGGTCGCGGCGAAGAGCCTGGACCCGGGCATCCGGGTCGTCGGCGTGCAGGCCGCTGAGGTCGCGCCGTACCCGTTGTCGCTCGCGGCGGGGCACCCGGTGCCGGTGGACGGCGGCCCGACCATCGCGGACGGCATCGCGGTGCGCCGGCCCGGGGACATCGCGTACGGCATCCTCTCCGCGCTCGGGGACGGGTTCCTCACCGTCTCCGAGGCCGAGTTGTCCCGGGCGCTGCTGCTGTGCCTGGAACGGGCCAAGCAGGTCGTGGAGCCAGCCGGGGCCGCGGCGGTGGCGGCGCTCCTGTCCGCCGCCGGGTCCGCCGCTGGCTCGGTCGCCAAGCCCGCCGGGTCACCAGCCAAGCCGCCCGCCGGGCCGTCGGCCAAACCGCCCGCTGGATCCGTCGCCGGGCCGCCCGCCGAGCCGTCGGCCAAGCCGCCTATCGAGCCGCCCGCCGAGCCGTCCATCGAGCCGCCCGTCGTGGCCGTGCTGTCCGGCGGGAACATCGACCCGCTGCTGCTGTCGAAGCTGCTGCGCCACGGGCTGTCCGCGGACGGCCGGTACCTCGGCTTCCGGTGCCGCCTGCCCGACCATCCGGGCTCGCTGGCCGAACTGCTCGGCTTCCTCGCCGGCCTGGGAGCCAACGTGATCGAGGTAAGCCATGACCGACTTGGTCCCAGCCTGCGCGTAGGTGAGGTCGAGGTCGTCCTGCAGGTCGAGACCCGCGGCCCCGAGCACTGCGCCGACGTAAAGGGCAAGCTCAAGGCCGTCGGCTACGCCCTGGACTTCGGCTAACGGCCCCTAGCGGATCCCCAACGGCCGGGATCCCGGGGCGGGGCATGGGCGTCCGTGTGGGACTTATGTGCTGCATGTCGTGACTGTTCAGCATGCGTGAACGGCGTTGAATCTCTCGCGATGGCGTACTGTCTGTTCCGCCTGGTTCGCTATGGGGTCTGTCGTGAAACTAGCGGGGGTATCGAGCTACCTGCTGTCCATTATGTACGCTAAAGCCTTAACCTTTCCCTTAAATTCAAGGCGCGCAGGTCGATTAGCTGTGTCCTTTGGGGCTTCACTCGCCCCTAACGACACAGCTAGGCAAGATAAATACCTTGGCCGGGTATTCTTCTGTAAAGCCATTCTGCCAGCAGCTCGGTCGGTATCAATAGGAGGATGGCGTGACGAACCTTACCCTTACTATCGACGAGGACATCCTGCGCAGGACCCGCATCCGTGCCCTGGAACTGGGCACGTCGGTGAATGCCATGGTGCGCGACTACATCCGTCAGGTCGCCGGGGACTCCACCGCCGCCGAGGGGATCGCGGAGTTCTTCGAGGCGACCAGGGGCGCCGGGGCGGGAAGTGGCACAGAGGGGCGGTCCTGGATCCGGGACGACGTGTATAGGTAGGACGTTCCCCGACAGTAACGTGCTCAGCTCTCACTGTGGGACGCGCTCATCATCGAGGCGGCCATCCGCGCCGGATGTGATCGCGTCCTGGCCGAGGATCTCAAATGGGATCTGACTGGTATCATATTCCCATGGAAGCTGTTGTGGATCAGGCGGGCCGGATCGTGCTGCCCAAGGTCATCCGCGATGCGCTAGGCCTGCTCCCGGGCACGAAGGTGGATATATCGCCTTATGGGGCTGGTGCGCAGGTCGTGCCCGCTGGCCGGACCGCGCGCCTAGTCGAGGAGAACGGCATGCTCGTATCGGTCGGCGACACGCCGGTCGATGACGACATCCTGTTCGGCCTCATCGACGCGGGCCGCAAGTGACCGTCGCGGTCGATACGAGCGTCGCGGTTCCCCTTCTGGTGCGCTCGCATCAGCACCACGTGGACGTGGTGCGCTGGTGGAACGGGCAAGAGCTCACGCTGAGCGGGCATGCCCTGGCGGAGACCTACTCGGTGCTCACCAGGCTGCCGGGCGACGCCAGGCTGTCGGCGGCCGATGCCGTGCGTCTGCTCGACACCCGGTTCGCGCCCCCGCTGACGCTGAGCGGCGAGCCTGCCAGGGAGGTCCACGCCACCCTGGGCCGCCTGGGAATCGTCGGCGGCGCCGTCTACGACGGCCTAGTGGCCCTCGCCGCCAGGGAGCACGGCATGCCTCTCGCGACGAGGGACGCACGCGCCCGCGGGACTTATGATTCGGTCGGGGTCAAGGTGATCCTCGTAGCCTGACCGGCAGCGGTCCCATCGTTGACGGCGGGGGCACTCCGTTGGCCACCGACTAGCTATGCGTTGATGCCGCGGACGATGTCGTCGGCGAGCTCGACCACGATTGTGCGCAGTTCCTCGATGTCGGGGGCGCGGGCTCCGACGGAATCGGCAGGGCCGGCGGAAGCGTCGGGGTCGGGGATGAAGAACATGCATGAGGCGCTGACGGCGAAGAAGGCCGCGGTGGCGCGGACGCGCGCGCGGGTCGGCGCGTCCGGGCCGGTGATGGCCTCCACGAGCGCGTTCATCCGGGGGCGGAACTGCTCCAGGCGGTGGTGCTTGCCGTCATCTTCGGAGCGGTGCATCATCGCCTGGTTCCGCTCCATGAAGCGGAATACGGCCTGGCGCTCGATCACGATCCCGATATAACGCTTCAGGACCTCCTGCGCCGTGGCGGCCGTCCGCGGCTGGGTCTTCGCCCACTCGGCCAGCTCATCGAGCTGGCCGAAGTAGTCCTCAAGGAAGCTGCGGATGATGTCTTCCTTGGACTTGAAGTGGTAGTACAGGGCGGCCTTGGTGACGCCGAGGCGTTCGGCGATCTCGCGCAGCGATGTGCCCTCATAGCCCTGCTCGGCGAACAGCTCGAGCGAGACCTGCTGGATGCGCTGGCGAGTGTCTCCGTGCCGTCCGCCCTGTGCCGCCGAATCAGCCTGTGCCGCCGAGTTCATTTTCTTCTCCGTCTCCGCCTTCTCCCCGCTTCGCCTTTCCGTGAGTGCACCATCAGTAACCGTAGTCCACGAAGAGTCACCGAAGACCCGTTCGGGATAACCCGGAATTTACTTGACGGCCGGTTAGTTGCAGCATACCGTGACATGAGAGCGCTAGCTAGCCGGGCGGCAAGTAAGTTTCAGGCTGACCAGGCTGACCAGGCTGACCGAGCTGATTGAGCTGATCAGGGCGATGACGCTGATGATGCCGATGAGCCGGGCACGCGAGGCGCGTCTTCATGGATGGGTCCTTATGGACCCTCATGGGTGGTTCTACGGGTGAGGGAGCAAACGTGAGTGATGCGACGGGTGACGTGGGCACCCCGGAACCCGCGGCGGCATCCGCGGGTGGCTACAAGTCGTCAGCGGCGGAATCGGAATCGGCGAAGTCGGGTGCGTTTACCCTGACGCCGCGGCAGATCCTGATCGTGCTGCCAGGCCTGCTGATGGCGATCCTGCTGGCCATGCTGGACCAGCTCATCGTCGGCACGGCCCTGCCGCGCATCGTCGGGGACCTGGGCGGCGTGTCCCACCTGTCCTGGGTGGTCACCGCGTACACGCTGGCCTCGACGGTGACGACGCCGTTCTACGGCAAGCTCGGCGACATGTACGGGCGGAAGAAGTTCTTCATCGCCGGGATCGTGATCTTCCTGGCCGGGTCGGCGCTGTCCGGCCTGTCCACGTCGATGGCGGAGCTGATCACGTTCCGCGCCATCCAGGGGCTCGGGGCCGGCGGCCTGATGGTGAGCGCCATGGCGACGATCGGCGAGATCGTGCCGCCCCGCGAGCGCGGCAAGTACATGAGCTACATGATGGTCGTGATGATGCTCGCCACCGTCGGCGGGCCGCTGCTCGGCGGCTGGATCACCGAGTCGTTCTCGTGGCGCTGGATCTTCTACATCAACCTGCCGCTCGGCGGCGCGGCCCTGGTCTACCTGATCTCCACGCTGCACCTGCCGAAGCGCCGCGTGGAGCACCGCATCGACTACCTCGGCGGTACCCTGCTGGGCGCGGTCGCGACCGGGATCATCCTGATCGCCACCTGGGGCGGGACCGAGTACGCGTGGGGGTCCGTCCAGGTTCTCGGCCTCGCCGTGGTCACGGCCGTCGCGCTCGTCGCCTTCCTGTACGTGGAGTCTCGCGCCGCGGAGCCGATGCTGCCGCTGCACGTGTTCAGGAACCGGAACTTCTCGCTGACGATGGCGCTGACGTTCTTCGTCGGCCTCGGGCTGTTCGGCGCCATGACGTTCCTGCCGCTGTACCAGCAGACCGTGCAGGGCGCGACCCCGACGGTCAGTGGCCTGCTGCTGACGCCGATGATGGTCGGCTCGATGATCACCTCGGTCATCGCCGGGCAGCTAGTGACGAGGACCGGCAGGTACAAGCTCTTCCCGGTCGTGGGCGGCGCCATCATGGCGGTGGCGATGTTCCTGCTCGCCCACCTGGGCGTTCACACCAGCCGACTGGATTCCGGCCTGTACTACGTGGTCCTCGGGCTCGGCATGGGCTTCCTGATGCAGATGGTCTCGCTGATCGCGCAGAACAGCGTGGAGCTGAAGGACATGGGCGTCGCGAGCAGCGCCCGGATGTTCTTCCAGCAGATCGGCGGCTCGCTCGGCGTGGCGGCGTTCGGCGCGCTATTCGCCAGCCGGCTGAACAGCGCGATCAGCTCGGCGGCCAGGGGCGCCCCGGGTAGTGGCCCGCACCTGCAGGTCAGCGGTGGCTCGTTCAACCCGGCGCAGGTCACCAGCCTGCCGCTGGCGGCGAGGGAAGTCGTGTTCGGCGCGATCTCGCACGGGATCCAGGGCGTCTTCTACGGGGTGCTGCCGACCGCGATCGCGGTGTTCGCCATCGCCCTGTTCCTCAAGGAGGTCCCGCTCCGCGGCCGCGCCGCGCCCAGCCCGGAAACCCCGGCACCGGAGATGGACCTCGTCGCTTAAGCCGCGAGCGACGGGCCAGCGCAAAGCGCCCGGCACCCCAGAGGGGCGGCCGGGCGCTTTCGTGTGCGCTTAAGCCGCCCCATACGGCACCGCGTCGATGATCTCGACCGACGCGCTCTTGCCGTTCGGCAGCGTGTACGAGGCCTTCTCGCCGATCTTCTTGCCGTTGATGGCGGATCCGAGCGGAGACTTCGGCGAGTACACGTCGATGGGCGAGCTACCTGCCTCCTCACGCGAGCCGAGCAGGAAGGTGACCTCCTCGTCGTCGCGGGCGAACCGTATCGTAACGGTCATGCCGGGCCCGACGACGCCTTCGGCGCGAGGGGGCTCGCCGACGCGGGCCGTCTCCAGGATCTGCTGGAGCTGGAGACGGCGTCCTTCCATCTGGCCTTGTTCGTCCTTGGCCGCGTGGTAACCACCGTTCTCGCGCAAGTCGCCTTCCTCGCGGGCCGCCTCGATCTTCTTCGCGATGTCGATGCGGCCTTGTCCGGAGAGGTAGTCGAATTCGGCCTTGAGCCGGTCGTACGCCTCCTGGGTCAGCCAGGTGACGCTGTCGTCGCGCGTCTCGGTCACGGGCACTCCTCAGTACTGCGCAGGACTTGATCTGTCCGCTGAGGCCAGCACCCAGGGCGCAAGTCGCCACGGACTTGCTCCCGGGAGCCAGCCAGTCTCCGGGGGTAATCCTTTAAGGCTAACAAGGGTCGGCCACTGCTGCTCGCATTGTCAACTACGGTGTACGAGCGGCAACGGGTGGCATGACCCGTCGGCCGGGAGGTCGGGAGGCCGGCCGGGGCCGGCTGGTTGGGGAAGCATAACCCCCGGGAGCGTTCCCATGGGGAATGCCGTCAAACCGCCTGGGCGTTCCGGGAACGGAAGCAAACTGCAAAACGGAGGCTGACCTAAGGTGTCATTCCAGGGCCTGCGGCTGATGGCCGTGCACGCGCACCCGGACGACGAGTCCAGCAAGGGTGCCGCGACGATGGCGAGGTACGTGCGGGAAGGCGCGGAAGTCCTCGTCGCGACGATGACCGGGGGCGAGCGTGGCGACATCCTGAACCCGGCGATGGACCGTCCCGAGGTGAGGGCCGACCTGGCCGCCATCCGCCGCCGGGAGATGGATGCGGCCCGGGAGATCCTGGGCGTGGAGCAGGCGTTCATGGGCTTCGCCGATTCCGGGCTGCCCGAGGGTGACCCGAAGCCGCCGCTGCCCGAGGGCTGCTTCGCCACCACCCCGCTGGAAGTAGCCGCGAAGCCGCTGGTCGCGGCCGTCCGCGAGTTCCGGCCGCACGTGATCCTCACCTACGACGAGAACGGCGGCTACCCGCATCCCGACCACGTGATGACGCACAAGGTCGCGGTCGAGGCCTTCGAGGCGGCGGCGGACCCGGACCGGTACCCCGGAACGGGCGAACCGTGGCAGACCCTTAAGTTGTACTATTTCGTGTCTTTTCACCAGGAGAAGTTCGCCGCGCTGCACGAGGAGATGCTCCGCCGGGACATGGACTCCCCGTACGTGAAGATCTTCGAAGAGCGCCAGGAACGGATCCGCAAGCGCGCCGAGCTCGGCTTGAAGGACTACGAGATCACCACGAGGGTGGATGCGGCGGACTATTTCGAGATCCGCGATAAGGCGCTGCTGGCGCACGCCACCCAGATCGACCCGAACTCCTCGTGGTTCGCCTGCCCGATCGACGTGCAGCGCGCCGCGTGGCCAACGGAGGACTATCATCTTGCTAGGTCGCTCGTCGATACCGAGCTGCCGGAAGATGACCTATTCGCGGGTGTCCGGGAGAGCGTGACCCTTTGAGTTTCCTCGCCGCCGCCGTGGCAAGCGGCTCCACCAGCTCCTCGTTCAACCAGGCGGAGCCGGGTGTACTTGGCTTCCTGGTCGTGGCCGGGATCGGGCTCGCCCTCTTCTTCTTGCTCAAGAACATGAACAAGCAGTTCAAGAAGCTCGGCCCGCCGCCTCCCGAGGAAACGGACGCCGAGTCCGCGTCCGGCGAGGCAGGTGAGCCAGGCGGACCGGGCGAGGCGGTCGGATCCCGGGGCACGGTCCAGACCGGTGATCCGGAGCAGGACGAGAAGGCGCAGGGAACCGCGAAGCGCAAGTAACCGGACGAGCGGGGCGGCGTCATGCTGGTTTTCCACGGGGTCTGGGCGTACGGCGCCCTGCACGTCTTCGCGGAAGACCCGGGCCTGCC
This sequence comes from Nocardiopsaceae bacterium, assembly GCA_017354375.1. GTDB lineage: Bacteria > Actinomycetota > Actinomycetes > Streptosporangiales > Streptosporangiaceae > Trebonia. The sequence goes on from JAFMRC010000030.1 coordinate 28,171, forward strand.
CGAAACCGCCCCGCCGCGGGTCGGCCGCCCCTCTCGCGCTCCGCGCCCGCACCCGTTCGCGGCGCCCGCGGGGGACATTGCCGACGCGCTCCCCGAAATCGCCCGCAAGGCGGTCGATGACGAGATAACGCTCAGGTTGCCCACGTCCGGCGACGCCCCGTTCCCATCGCCCGAGCTGGGCCGCGAGCCACCGAACGGCCGCCCGTCCCTCGCCCCGTGGCGCGTGCCGGCCCTGGTCTTCGACGCCATGGCCGCCGCGGAGCTGCTGACCGCCCTCGACCCGCCGGACCAGCCCCGGACCACCGGCGTCACGGTCACGTATCTCGCCGCCGCGGCGCGGTTCGCCGCCGACCTGGTCGGCCGCGGTCGCGTCCTCCCCGTCCTCGCCGCCACCGACGACGGGTATGCCGCCCGCTGGCGCCCGGTGCTCGCCGCCGCCGACGCGC
>JAFMRC010000379.1 GCA_017354375.1 Nocardiopsaceae bacterium
CCGCCGCGCCGGACACGTGCCTCGCGCTGGGGGCCGGTGCCCCGCCGCCGCAGCCGGAGAGTATCCCGGCGAGGGCCGCGGCCGAGGCGAAGGCGGCGGCCAGGGCTCGTGCGTGGCGGCTTCGGGGCGGGAACATCCAAAAGACTGTATCAGTGGGTATCATCTGGGGCAGCTTGCGCGGGTTCGCAAGAATCCGCCCCCATGCAAGTTGCACTGACCGGCAAGAGGGAGCATGAGGAAGCAGCGTGGCTGGATCGCCTAGCATGCGGCGTCGGCGGCTCGCCGCCGAGCTCCGGCGTCTCCGCACCGACGTGCGGCTGACGGTCGACGATGTCGCGGGCAGGCTGCAGTGGCCGGCATCGAAGGTCTCGCGGATCGAGAACCGGCAGGTCGGCGTGTCCACGAGGGACCTGCGGAAGATGCTTGACCTGTATCAGGTCCAGGACCAGGCATACCGGGCCCAATTGCTGGAAATGGGCCGCCGGGCCACCGAGCGGGGCTGGTGGCAGTCCTACAGCGGCCTGCTGCCCGCGCTGGGGAACCTGATCGGCCTGGAGGCCGAGGCGGCGACGATCCGCACGTACGAGCCGGAGCTTATCCCGGGGCTGCTGCAGACGGCAGATTACGCCAGGGCCGTTATCCGGGCCTGGTACCCGGGCGACACGATGGAGCAAATCGACCGCCGGGTCGAGGTCCGGCTTGAGCGCCAGGAAGCGCTGATGCGGACGGACCCGTCGCCGCCGAAGGTCAGCGTCGTGCTGAACGAGGGGGCGCTGGCGCGCCGGGTCGGCAGCCCCGAGATCATGCGAGCGCAGCTGGAGCACCTGATGCGCGAGCGCGACCGGGCCAATGTCGTGATCCAGGTGCTGCCGTTCAGCACCGGGGAGCATCCCGCGATGGTGGGGCCGTTCACCATGCTGACCTTCCTCGACCCGGCCGACCCTGGCGTGGTCAACGTCGAGAACGTGCTCGGAGCGCTCGCCATGGAACAGCCCGAGGAGATCCGCGCCTACGAAGAGGTATGGGGTGCGCTCCAGGCGCGGGCGGTGTCCCCGGATGACTCGCGGGCCATCATCAAGACGTACGCGCTCAGGTAATGCCCGTTCAGGGCCCGTCGATATGCGGATAAATACGCGGATAGATACAAGGAAGGAAGCGTGAGGCTCGATGGAGCAGGATCTTGCGACCGCGGAATGGCGCAAGAGCTCGTTTAGCGGCGGTGCTCAGAACTGCGTTGAGGTCGCCCGCAACCTGCCGGGAATCGTCGCGGTACGCGACTCCAAGGACCCGCACGGCCCGGCGCTGGTAATCAGCCGCGCGGACTGGGCCGCCTTCACGGGCTCGGTCAGGGCCTGACGATGGCCGCGATCGAGGACCTCCCCGGCATCGACCCCAGCAAGGCGCATGTAGCCCGCATGTACGACTACTACCTGGGCGGCGACAACAATTTCGAGGCCGACCGGATCGCCTGCATGGAACTGGACAAGGTCGTGCCGGGTACCCGCGGGCTCGCCATCAACAACCGCAACTTCCTGGTCCGCCTGGTGCACGCCCTCGCCACCGAGTACGGCATCCGGCAGTTCATCGACATCGGCACCGGGCTGCCCACCATGGACAACGTGCACCAGGTCGCCCGGCGCGCTCACCCGGACAGCCGCGTCGTCTACGTCGACATCGATCCCATCGTCTCCGTGCACGGCCGGGCGCTGATCGCCGACGACGACAGCACCGCGTTCATCCTGCAGGACGTGCGCCGGACCGAGGAGATCCTGAACCACCCGGACACCCGCCGGCTGATCGACTTCAGCCAGCCGGTCGCCGCCCTCTACATCAGCTTCCTGCACCAGATCCCCGACCGGGATGAGCCAGCCGGCCTGATCCGCTCGATGGTGAGCAACCTGGCCCCGGGCAGTTTCGTGGCCATGTCCCACCTCGTCGCCGCCGACCCGCAGCTGCGCAAGCAGCTTACCGACATCATGCTGGCCGCGACCGAGGGCAACTGGGGCCGGGTCCGGACAAAGGCCGAGGTCGATCAGTTCTTCGCCGGGCTGGAGGTCATCCCGCCCGGCCTGGTCGAGATCACCACCTGGCGCCCGGACTCCACCGCCGCCGAAGAGCAGACCTTCGACTGGATCGAATACGGCGGCGTCGCCCGCAAGCCAGGCTGAGCCGACCGCGCCCCAATAGGTTCCCGCGCCGTGTGGGGGCTCGCGGAACCTGGCATGCTAAGGGCCGTGAGCGAGCGAGATCCCGCCGATCGCGGGGCGTCCGGACGCCGGATGGAGCGGATGTGGCACGCCGCGGACCGCAGCGGCGTGCCGCTGCGCACGATCGTCGCCGCCGTGGCGGTCGTCGGCGCGTGCTACCTGTTCGTCAAGCTGGCCTACCGGCTGCGGGACGTCCTGCTGATGCTGCTCGTCGCGGGGTTCATCGCGCTGATCCTGAACCCCCTGGTCCTGCTGCTGCAGCGGTACGTGGTGCGGCGGCGCGGGCTCGCGGTCAGCGTCGTCGCCGTGGCCGGGCTGGTGGTGTTCCTCGGGCTCGCGTTCGCGTTCGGGTACCCGCTCGTCAACGCCATCACCCACCTGGCCGAGCGGCTGCCGTCCTACGTCGCCAGCGCGACCCACGGCAAGGGCTGGATAGGGCACCTTGTCGAGAAATACCACGTCCACCAGTGGGTCTCGCGGAACGCGCCGAAGCTGGTGGCGTTCGCCCAGGGCCTTAGCAAGCCGGCGCTGTCGTTCGGCCAGGGCGCGCTGTCGCTGCTGGCCAAGCTGGCCACGATCTTCGTCCTCGTGCTGCTGCTGCTCCTGGAGGGGCAGAAGATGCGGCGCGGCGCCCTCTCCCTGCTGTCGCCCGGGCACGCGGCCGAGGCGAGCAGGGTGGCCTCCGAGATGAACCGGGCCGTCGTGGGGTACATGGTCGGAAATTTCCTGACCTCGGCGATCGCCGGGCTGGTGGTGTTCATCACGTTGCTCACGGTCGGCGTGCCGTTCCCCGCTCTGTGGGCGCTGTGGGTGGCGCTGGTGGACTTCCTGCCGATGATCGGCGGGGCGCTGGCCGGCATCCCCACCGTGCTGTTCGCGGCCACCCACTCGCTCGGCGCCGCCGTGGTCACGCTGATCGTGTTCCTGGTCTACACGCAGATCGAGAACCACATCCTCAACCCGATCGTGATGAGCAAGACGGTCCGGATCAGCCCGCTGCTGGTGATGATCGCGGTGCTGGTCGGGGCGTCGGTGGGAGACTGGATCGGCGGGTTGTTCGGCGGGTTCGTGGCGGCGCTGCTGGCGATCCCGGCGGCGGGGGCGCTGCAGGTGGTCGTCCGGGAGGCGTGGCGGATCACCGGGCCGCCGGAGCAGGAACCGCCAGACCAGGAGCCGTCGCCGGAGCGGGGCTCCCCCGAACCCGGGCAGGCGCGCGAACCCGGGCAGTCGCCGCGATCCGTTAGGGAAAAGGTCTAGAAGAAGCCGCCGGGGCGGGAGTTGCGGTCCGCGAGCAGGCCCGCCAGGGTGGCGATGGCGATCTCCGGCGGGGTGCGGGAGCCGATGTCGAGGCCGATCGGGCGGTGCACGCGGGCGATCTCGCCGGGCGGGACGCCCAGCGCGGTCAGCGCCGCGACGTGCGGTCCCTCGTGCCGCGGGTTGCCCATGATCCCGATCCAGCGGGCCTTCGTGGCCAGGGCGTCGCGCAGGACGACGCCGAGCTCGTCCCGGTGGTGGTCGGTGACGACCACGTCCGCCCCGTCCAGGTCCCCGGGCAGCTCACCGGAGGTGGCGAACCCGCCGATCGCCGCGCCCGCGGCGCGGCCGGGATCCGGCTCGACCAGCAGGCCGCGGTACCCGGCGTCGGCGGCGTAGCGCAGCAGGAACGCCGCGACCGGCGAGGCGAACACGGCGATCAGCGCGCGATCGGTGCCGCGCCCCGCACCGGCGGCAGCCCCGGCGGCGGGTCCCGTGACGGGAGCGTGGGCGACGGCGCAGGCGTCGGACTCGTCATCTGCCATGCCGCCAGTCTAAGCCGGCCCCCTGGATTTCCGGGAGACTGCTACAGCGCGGCCTTCCGCTGCCAGGTGGCGGGCAGTGACTCGTCGCCGAGCACCTCAAGGCGTTCGTCGTCCGCCGGGATCCGGCCGTAGGCGAACAGCAGCAGCGGGGCGACCGGCCCGCGGACGGCGGCGGTCGCCTTGGCGTGGCCGCGCTCGACCTCGATCCCGGTGCCGGTGAACCGGATCAGCCACTCGCCACCACCGCTGCCGGCGTCGGCGTCGGTGGCGTGCAGGTGCAGGGACTGCCCGGCCGGCAGTTCGGCCAGGTGCTCCCTGGGCGCGCGGGCCGACGGCAGGTTCGCGAGGAACTCGTCGATCCCGTCGGCCGCGACGGCCGCGTCGACCCGCGGCGTGCCGCCGCTGGCCAGCTCCGCGTCGGCGCGGTGCACGGTCGTCTCGTGCAGCATCCGGCGTGCCCACCAGCCCGAGGTTCCCCCGGGGCCCCACGTCCATACCTGGGTGTCCGGGCCCGCGGCGCGCAGGGCGTCCATCAGGTCGGGCGCGCCCTCGGCGATCCAGCCCGCGTAGTCCGACTCCTTCTCCGGTAGCCCCAGGTCCAGCGAGCGCGGGCTGACCGGGTCCGTGGCCCTGGTCGCGACGATTTCCGTCACCCACCGGTGCACGGTCCCGGTGTGCGTGATGAGCTTCGCCATCGTCCAGCCGGGACAGGATGGCACCGGTGCCGCGGGGTCGGCGCCGTCCGCGATCCAGGCCATCTTGTCGATCTCGCCGGCCACGGCGTCGATGTAGTCGTCGTGCGAGAATCCGTCAGCCATGACACCGAGATTAAGGGAAGAATCCGGGCATTAGCGGGGTTTGCGTCAACGAGAATGGGTGCGGAGCGAGCTGCCGGGGGCTTCTTCCGGCACCGGGCGCTGATCCTCGTCGCGGCGGGTGGGGCCGCGGCCGAGGCTGGCTTGCTCACGTTCGCCGCGCCGGCCGCTCGTCCGATATCGCCGCAGTTCACGGCGGTTCCCGTGCTCGCGGCCTACCACGACCTGAGGTGGCTGTTCGTTGACGACGGCCAGTCCTGGCCGCTGTTCACCGGCATGCTGCTGGCGGTGCTCGCCGCCAGGGCGGGCATGGACACGCTCATGGTGCGGCTCGCCTGGCCCGGCCGC
>JAFMRC010000139.1 GCA_017354375.1 Nocardiopsaceae bacterium
TCCAGCCGCGGCCCGACGCCGAGCTTCTCCTTGATCCGCTTCTCGATCTCGTTGGCGGTGTCCGGGTTGTCGCGCAGGAAGTTCCGCGCGTTCTCCTTGCCCTGGCCGAGCTGGTCGCCCTCGTAGGTGTACCAGGCCCCGGCCTTGCGGACGATCCCCTGATCCACCCCGAGGTCGATAAGGCTACCCTCCTTGGAAATTCCAATTCCATACAGAATATCAAATTCTGCGTTTTTGAAAGGCGGGGCACAGTTGTGGACGACCACGTCTTCCGCGACCAGGTTGTGCAGTTCCGGAACCTCCAGGTCGAAGGTCCGGGCACGGCGGACGGGCAGGATTTCCTTGACCCTGGAGAACCAGAGCTGGTCCGCCAGGATGTCGTAAAGGAACTTGTCGTCGAGAGCGTCGGCCAGCAACTGCAGCCGGTCACGGCGCATCCGCGACGCGCCGAGGACGACCTTCATGCCGCCCTGCGGGTCTCCCGCTGTGTCGCCGATGAGCTGCGCTGCCAGGATCGCGCTCACGCCCCGTTCTTCCAGGTAGGTCAGCACCGGCTTGGCGAGATCTTCCGAAATGTAGACTCGCTGCGACCCCCGGTACCGTCCGTCGAGCGCGGCCAGTTCCTTGACCACCACCTGCCCGCGCGGCCCCCACATGGGGATCGCGTCAGCGAACGCGGAAATGTTCTCCACTCCGGAGATCCGCACTTCCCATGTCGGTAGCTTGCCCGCGATCCGACGGTTCTTGATGATTCCGCCACGCTGCGCATGCGGATCACGCCGTTGCACGCTGCTGCCGATGCCCCAGCGAAGCAGCAGCCAGTGCATCTGCTGAGCCAGTTGCTCCGACACCGTCGTGAAGCCGATGCGAATGCCGCCCGTCTGCTCCCGGGAGACGTATCCGTCTGACTCGAAATAGCCGAAGATGAAGTTCGCGATCACCTCGGCAGAGACGTCCGGAGCAAAGAACTGTGCGGGAACCTTCTTGGTAGGCGCGAGGTGCCCGTAAATTCCCGCCCAGCGGCACAGCTCAAGCAGTCCGTTTTTCTCTCCCGGGCGGTGCGAGAACGCCGTTGTAACGTCGTGGCTCGTCGGCTTGGCCTCGCAGCCCAGAGTGTTCGCGATCTGCGCGATGTCCTTGTGCAGTTCTTCCGCCGTGTTGATGAACTGGATCGGCGTCTTGCCGCCGACGTAACCATCGCCGACGAGGTATCCGAGGATCCGAGCATGCTCGGGCGGGACCGGCTCCACCGAGCCAAATCCCATGAACGTCCGGGGCCGTGCGACCCGGTCACCCGCAGCGAGTTCGCCGGCCTGCACCCATCCGTGCTCGGTGAGGATCTTGTGATCCGGCGTCACCCACAGGTCGGTGCCGTCCCGGAGACGGAGGCCGATCACTTCCTGCTCGCCCTGGTCGAACCAGGAGCTGACCTCGCGGACGCCGAGTTCGCCCTTCTTGTCGGTGGCTACGACATGGACCGGAATCCGGTCATCGACGATCTCCTCGATACGGTGAGTGAGCCCGGTCACCGGGTCGAATACCCGGGTTCCCTCTGCGAGGCACTTATTCTTGACGACCTTGACCCGCGTGCGGTTCCCGACCGCTTCGGTGCCGTCCTTAAGCGTTTCGATTCGCCGAATGTCAAGGCGAACCGACGCATAGAATTTAAGCGCCTTACCGCCCGATGTCGTTTCGGGACTTCCGAACATCACACCTACCTTTTCCCTCAGCTGGTTGATGAAAATGGCGGTGGTCTTTGTCTGGTTCAGGGCGCCGGCTATTTTGCGCAGCGCCTGGGACATGAGGCGGGCCTGGAGGCCGACGTGGCTGTCGCCCATCTCGCCCTCGATTTCCGCCTTCGGGACGAGGGCGGCGACCGAGTCGATGACGACGATGTCGATGGCGCCGGAGCGGATCAGCATGTCCGCGATCTCCAGCGCCTGCTCGCCGGTGTCCGGCTGGGAGACGAGCAGCCCCTCGGTGTCCACGCCGAGCTTCTGGGCGTACTCGGGGTCGAGCGAGTGCTCGGCGTCGACGAACGCCGCGATGCCGCCCGCCTTCTGCGCGTTGGCGACGGCGTGCAGCGCCAGCGACGTCTTCCCGCTGCTCTCCGGTCCGTATATCTCGACGACCCGGCCGCGGGGGAGGCCGCCGATGCCGAGGGCCACGTCGAGCGCGATCGAGCCGGTCGGGATGGCCTCTACCGGGACGCGCGCCTGCTCGCCAAGGCGCATGACCGAGCCCTTGCCGAACTGCCGCTCGATCTGGAGGAGCGCGGTCTCCAGGGCCTTCTCCCGGTCGCTGGCCTTGTCCGGGACCGTCTTGTTGCTTGGTGGCATGAGGACCCCCTGCCGGGTAGTAGATGTATCCGGGGCCGCCAGGAATCTCACCCGCCGACCATCACCGCACACGCTACGCGCCACCACTGACATTTCCGGGCCACGTAGGCCCGGACCAGGGAAAACGCGCACCGGGACGCACGCAGCAGCCCGACGGGCACCACTATACTGGAACGATTATTCGACCGCAGCCAGGACACGCCGACCCGTTCGATCGACGCGGCCAACAGCTCGCGGCCGACCGGGAATGGGTGATGCGCAAACCCGAAGCGCTTGTTGTCATTTTGTGATGTTTCGGTGCTGGGTTCGGGTACATCACCGGATACATGCGGCCTAGAGTCAATGGTGACCAGTTGGTGTCGAATCGTGGTCAGGGGTCAGATGGGGCTGGCGGCGGATCCGGGTGTGGCTAAGCTGTCGGTGTCGGATTACGCGCAGCTGGGCTCGCTGGCGGAATACCTGCATCTGGCGGTACCGGATGTCCGGGTAACCCGGAGCCCGGGCCATTCCGAACGCGGCGAGCAGGGCGCGCTGGACGTGCTGGTGATCGCGGCGGATAGCACCGTGCTGGCCGCGGTGATCAAGGTTCTGCCGGAGTTCTTGCGGTCACGTAAGCCAGGCGTGACGGTCACCGCGACGGTCGAGAAGAAGCGCAGGAAGCTGACAGTGACGGTGACGGCTAAGGACGCCGAGGACGCGCGGCAGGTGGTGGAAAAATTCCTCGATGAATGACCGGCCGCCGCTGCGGGACTATTCGCAGTCCCTCGCGGTAGTGATGGGCGCCTGGGATTACGCGCACCTGGACCGGGTTCCCGCGGCGAGGCACAGCCTACGGCGGATGGAGCGCCTGCTCACCGGGCCTCTGTGCGGATGGCCTCGGGACCGGGTACTCGTGCTGCCCAACGTATCCAGCGCCGGGGACGTGCCGGACCGGCTCATCACCGCTTTCGATGCCGTCACCGATGTCGCCTTGTTCTACTTCGTGGGACACGGGCAGATCGCTCCCGATGATCAGCTATGCCTGGGGCTAGCGCAATCCCGGCCAGAGCCCAACCGCCGGGCGGCGACTAGCCTGAGGTTCGCCGACGTCCGCCAGGCGCTGCTCGACAGCAGCGCCGCAGTCAAGATCGTCATCCTGGACTGCTGCTTCGCTGGGCTGGAGACCCGAAGCACCCTGGCCCCCGGCGTGCTGGACGATCTGACGGCCGGCACCGGCGCGTACACGATGGCCGCGACCGGCGCCTACACCACCGCCTGGTACCAGGACGAGCCCGGACTCTCCAAGCCGCAGACGTATTTCACCAAATACCTGGCCGACCTAATCGAGGAAGGCATCCCCGGGCAGCCGACTCGGCTGCGGATGGATCCGCTGTTCAGGCGATTGCGGGACAATCTCGCCGCGGACGGACGACCCGTCCCGCACCGCCGCGCCGTCGATGGCGCTCGCGAGTACGCCTTCGCCTACAACGCCGCCCCGCCGAGCACCTATCGTGACCCTGAGCGCGAACTGGCAGCCGCCGACGCCCAGATAAGCGCCCTGAAGGCTCAAGCCGCCGAACGCGAAAGAGAACTGGTCCGTCTGCAAGAACTGCTGGCCAGCGCGCGGTCGCATGATGCCGGGCAGCATCGCGAACTCCAGGACGCCGTCAAGGACGCCTCCCGCCAGCTCGACGAAACCCGAGCGGCGCAAGCCCACCTCGTCGAAGCCCATCCCCCTCTGCCCGACACCGCGGGCACCCGGGACTCTCCGCACTCCGCTTTCACCCCGCAGCAGGCCCCGCATACCGCCGAACCCGAGATAAAACCGACATACATGCCGGACCCATCCAGTTCCTGGCGATCGGGGAAACTCTGGCGCCAGATACATACACGCAAGAGGCTGTCACTAACAGTTGTCGCCGCTATCTCGATAGCAACCGCGACCGCGCTCATCGTCCTGTTGACCCCTGGCACCCCCTCGGTCAACCTCGCATACGCTCTCACCAACCCCACCCCCGGCATCGGGGGCGTGGAATCAGTGGCATTCACAACAAACGGCACCACACTCGCCACCGGCGACGCCAACGGAAACACATACCTATGGAATATCCCGAAGGGCAGTTCCTGACCGTCCCGATCGGATCTCAGCGCGGGATAGTAAGTACAGCAACCGCCTTATGGCCGCCGGGGAGACACGGCGGCGCGAGGGAGCCGCCGCGATCCGTTCGGGAAAAAGGGTTTTAGGTGAAGTCGGCGGCGTGGGTGGTCGCCCAGCGTTCGAAGGAGCGGGGCGACGCCGCTCCGGTCAGGAAGCCGGGAGGGCGGCGGCGAGCTTCTTCAGGTCCTCTTCCGTGACGTCCACGTGCGGGCTGATCCGCAGGTAGGGTCCGGTCATGTCGCGCGGGGCGCGGACCGGCAGCGCCGCGGTGGTGACGATCTTGTGCTCGGACAGCAGCCGGGACCGGACCGCGGCCACGTCCTGTCCCGCGGTGGGCCGAAGCGCGGTGATCGCCGAGGGCGCGGCCACGTCGCCCACCACCGACCAGCCCGGCACGTCCGCCAGCGCGGCCCGCGTCAGCGCCCCGACCTCCGCGAGTCGCCCCCAGACTTCGGACGGCCCGGCGGACAGGAACTCCTGCACCGCGTTGCACAGTCCGACCCGGCCCGCCACGTGCGCCTCATGCGGTTCGAGTAGCAGCACGGGCGACCCGTCCCCGACGTTCTCGCGCGCCATCTCCGACACCACCGGCCGCAGCCTTCGCAGCCATTCCGAGCCCACCCCGAGGATGCCGACCCCGCGCGGCCCGGTGAGCCACTTCTTCGACGTCGCGTACACCGCGTCCGGCCTGGCCGAGGCCACGTCCGCGTGGCCGAGGGCCTGCGCCGCGTCCAGCCACAGCGGGATCCCGAACTCCCGGCAGGCCGCCGCCACCTCCGCTACCGGCTGGACCAGCGGCCGGTGCGCCGCGACCGGCGTCAGGTGCACGAGCGCGGGCATCATCACCACGAAGAACTGCCGCAGCGAGTCCACGTCCACCGCGCCTGACCCGTCGACCGGCAGCGGCGCGGTCCGCAGGCCGCGGTCGGTGAAGGCATCGAGGTTCGGGCCCCACTCGCTCTGGGCCACCGCCACCGTGTCGCCGAGCGACAGCGGCCACGCGCGTAGCAGCGCGGCGAGCGAATCGGTCGCGCTCTGCGTGAACGCGATCCCGTCCGGCTCGACGCCCAGCAGCCCCGCCAGGTCGGCCCGGCCCTTCTCGATCACGGACGAGGCCTCGGCCGCGGCGACGTACGCGCCAACGGTGGCCTCCCGCTTGGCGTGCGTCGTCACCGCCCGCAGGGTCGCCTTGGAACTCCGGCCGGCCGCTGCCACGTCTAGGTGTACATACGAAGCGTCCAGGCGGTTGTCAGTGAAGAGCCGCCACGATCCGTTCTGGATTCCAGAAGGCATGACAGCACCGTATGACAGTCGGTGGCGGCTTCGGGGGAAGTAGCGGGAGGTTATCGCAACGACTCGGGGACGTCGAAGGTCTCGCAGACCGCGCGCCACACGATCTTCGCGTCCTCACCGTCGGCGAGCGCCGTGTTCACGGTTCGCCCCCCGAGGCTGGACAGTACGTAGTCCTTCGCGACGCTGTCGGCATACGTATCGCCGAATTGCGCCCGCATCCGCTCCCAGAACATCGTCAGCCGCACCCCGCCAGGCTACCGGGGGTACCGAGGTTACCGGGGGGAACCGGGGGCGTTGGGGCTACCGAGCTACCGGGCACGACATCCGTCCCAGAAAATTCGCTGGTGCTGGCACACCCTGGGTAGGTGTCTCGTTGATGTAACCGGGAAGTAAACGATCATGGGGGGACGGGCGACCATTCGGCCGCAGAGCAGGAGCGGCATGTCCTCTTGTAGCACGGAAGGCCGTAGCACCGAAGGCCCGCACGCGCTGTCCGGTGAACCCGAACATGGGCCCGGGGAGACGACGGGACCCGGGGAGACGACGGGGACCGCGGACGGCGAGGAAATCACGAACGGCACGGAAACCACTGATGTGCCGGCACCGGAGGACACCGAACCCGCCGACGACCTCCTGCCCGGCCCCGGCGGCGATGAGGGCGATCGCGATGACGGCCATCGCGGGGAAGCCGCCTGGGATCCCGACGACGCGGACCGGCTGCCGGACGAGGACACGGACCAGTTGCCGGACGAGGGCGCGGACTGGCTGCCGGACGAGGAGTACCTATACGCGCGCCCGCCGGTCAGCAAGCTCGCGGTGCTCGCGCTGGTCGCCGGGGTCCTTCCGGCGGTGCCCGTGGCCGTGGCCAGCGGGATCGCGGCGCTGGCTGGTATCCGCCGCTCCGGGCGCCGCGGGCGCGGCATGGCGGTCAGCGCGCTGTTCCTCGCCGGGGCGTGGGTCGTCATCGGCGGCGTGGCCGGCGCGGTAGGCGTACTTACGCACGGCTTCCAGGACCCGCTTACATCCCTGTACCACAAGACCCTGTACCACGAGCCCGCGGTCTTCAAGCTGCGGCCCGGCGAGTGCGTTGATATACCGAACGGATCTCCGCCGACTGTGGTCTCCTGCGCGGCGCCTCACGACGCGGAGGCGTTCGGGAAATTCGCGCTGCCCGGTTCCGCGTGGCCGGGGACGGCGGCCGTGCAGCGGGACGCGAGGAACGGCTGCGGCACCCGGCTCACCTCGTACCGAAACCCGCAGCTAGCGATCAGCCTGACGCAGACCTACGTGTACCCGAACCAGGCGGACTGGGCGGCGGGAACCAGGACGGTGATCTGCGAGGTGCGGGCATCAAGCGGATTGCTCACCGGCTCAGTACGCGACGCAACCGCCGCCATCGACCGCTGACCTCAAGTTTCGGCGGGTTCCGCGGGGGATTCGTCGCCGGGGGACAGCAGCGCCGACATCGGCGCGGTGGCGCGGCCGGGCAGGAAAAGAGCCGGGAGGACGGCGAGGAGCGCGACGCCGGCCACCCACCAGAAGCTCACGCCGAACGCGCTGGTGAGCAGCGACGCGTCCCGCGCGCCACGCAACTGGCCGGCGTCGGAGAGGCTGCTGGTCCCCGGGATCCGGGTCTTGATGGCCTGCTGCAGGATGGTCGCGAAGATTGCCGTGCCGATCGAGGAGGCTACCCGGAAGACGACGTTGAACGTGGCGGTCGCCGATGGGATCTCGGCCTTCGGCAGGCCCTGGTAGGCGGCACCCAGGCCGGTCGGCAGGATCGCTCCGTGCCCGAAGCTGGTCACGAACAGCGTAACCGCGACCAGGACCAGGCCGGTGGCGGGAGTGAGCCGGGTGAATGCGACCGCACCCGCGGCGACGACCAGCATGCCGGCGATGATGATCCAGCGGGCGGAGGCGCGGTGGGCGAGCCGCCCGATCAGCGCCATGACGAGGCCGGTGCCCAGCGTCATCGGCGCCATCAGCAGGCCCGCGTGCAGCGGGCTCTCACCCCGCACGACCTGGAAGTAGACGGGCAGCACCACCATGAAACCGTAGACCGCGGTCAGGTAGACGACCGTCGCGACCGTGGCCGCGCCGAACGCCCTGCTCCTGAAGGGGCGGAGGCCGACCAGGGGGAAGGCGCTGCGCCGCGCGTGCAGGACGTACGCGGCCACGCAGGCCACGCCGGCCGCGGTCCAGATCCCGAACTGCGCGTTGTCCGCGTCGGCCTTGGACAGGCCGTACACGCAGAACGCGACGCCGGGCGAGAGCAGCGCCAGGCCGAGGCCGTCGAGCTTGCGGGCCGGGCGGTGCCCGGCGTCACGCGGCAGCAGCCTGATGGCCAGCACGAGGGCCAGCGCGCACAACGGCACGTTCACGTAGAACATCCAGCGCCACGACAGGTTGTCCATGATCAGCCCGCCGACCACCGGGCCTAGGAGCGGCCCGGCCATCGTGGGAATCGCGACCAGGCCCATCACCCGCGCCATCCGGTCGGGCCCGGCCTTCCTGGCCAGCATCATCTGGCCGACCGGCATCACCATGCCCCCGCCGATGCCCTGCACCACCCGGAAGACGATCAGCGCGACCACGTTCGACGCGGCGCCGGCCAGCACCGAGCCGACGATGAAGATCGTCAGGGACGCGACCCACGTCGTCTTGGCGCCGAAGCGCTCGACCGCCCAGCCGGTGACCGGGATGACCATCGAGAGCGCGAGGCCGTACCCGGTGAGGGTCCACTGGATCACCGGCAACGACGTGTGGAACTCGCGTCCCAGCGGGGTGAGCGCGACGTTCACGATCGTGGAGTCCAGGATCGTCATGATCGCGCCCGCGATCACGACGGCGGCTAGCTTGCGAAGTTCGGAGTCGAAGGCGGCGCGGGCGTCCGGGGTGCGGGTCGGGGTCATCGCTCCGATTTCTGTAGGTGCACTTCATATCACTCTGCGCGTATGACCATCTGCGCAAGCAACGTACCTTAACAGGTCAACCTTGGGTCTCCATGCACGCAAGCGCGGAGTGGCCATAAGCCAAAATGTGAGTGGTCCGGTGCCCGTGGGGGCGGGCGCGGTCAACGAACCGCCGTACGACCAGCTGTTCGAGCGCGGCCTGGCCTGGCTCCTCGATGGCATAGCCGCCGACATCAAGCCCCCGTGACAGCGTCCGCGAAACTGGGCGGAGCCCAGTTCACGAGCAGTAGCCCCTCCCAGGAGCTGACTGGCCGCGCAGGGGTAGGCCTAGTGTGGAGTTTTTTGGTACGCATAAGATAAAAAAACTCCACACGAATGGCGAGCAGGCCAGAATGTCGGTGGGGCGGTGCAGTATGGAGGGGTGGCAGACGCAGCGACGGCGAGCGGCGCCGACGCGCTCGACGGGTTCTCGCCCGCGACCCGGGCGTGGTTCGAGGGCGCCTTCGCCGTGCCCACGCAGGCACAGGCGCAGGCCTGGCGGGCCATCGGCAAGGGCGAGGACACGCTCGTCATCGCGCCGACCGGATCCGGCAAGACCCTGGCGGCGTTCCTGTGGGCGATCGACAGGCTAGCGGCGGTGCCGCCGCCGACGGACCGCAAGCGGCGCTGCCGGGTGCTGTACGTCTCCCCGCTGAAGGCCCTCGCCGTCGACATCGAGCGGAACCTCCGCTCCCCGCTGACCGGGATCAGGCAGGCCGCGCAGCGGCTGGGGCTCCCCGAGCCCGACGTCCAGGTGGCGGTCCGCACCGGCGACACCGCGGCCGACGAACGGCGCAAGCTAGCGAGCAAGCCCCCGGACATCCTGATCACCACGCCGGAGTCGCTGTTCCTGCTGCTCACCTCGCGGGCGCGGGACACGCTGCGCGGCGTCGAGACCGTCATCGTGGACGAGGTGCACGCGGTGGCGGGAAACAAGCGCGGAGCGCACCTGGCGCTGTCGCTGGAACGCCTCGACGCCTTGAAGGCCGACGCCGCGACCGACGGCACCGCGACCGCCGACAGCGCGAAGGCCTGCACCGCGACCGATGGCGCCGCAACCCACGGCAACCGCGAGAGCCGCGCTCCCAGCGGGGGTCGCGCGCAGCGGATCGGGCTGTCGGCGACGGTCCGCCCGCCGGAGGAGGTCGGCCTGTTTCTGGGCGGCGCCAGGCCCGTCACGGTCATCCAGCCGCCCAGCCCGAAGCGCATCGAACTCGAGGTCGTCGTCCCCGTCGAGGACATGACCGACCTGGAGACCTCGCAGGGGCTGGCCGGGACCGGCGAGGACGGCGAGCCGGACGACGATCCGGTACGCCGCCGCTCCATCTGGCCGCACGTCGAGGAGCGGGTGCTGGACCTGATCGAGGCACACCGGTCCACGATCGTGTTCGCCAACTCCCGGCGGCTGGCCGAGCGGCTGTGCGGACGGCTGAATGAGCTGGCCGCCGAGCGGGCCGCCCGCGACGACGAGCACAGCGACGGCGAGTTCCGTGGTGGCGAGCCTCGTGGTGGCGAGCACCGCGAGGACACGGTCGTCGCCCGCGCGCACCACGGGTCGGTGTCCCGGCAGGAGCGCACCGAGATCGAGGAGGCGCTCAAGCAGGGCCGGATGCCCGCCGTCGTCGCCACCTCCAGCCTGGAACTCGGCATCGACATGGGAGCGGTCGACCTCGTCATCCAGGTGGAGTCGCCGCCGTCGGTCGCGAGTGGCCTGCAGCGGGTCGGCCGGGCCGGGCACAACGTCGGCGACGTTTCCCGGGGCGTGATCTTCCCCAAGTACACCGGAGACCTGGTGCAGGCCGCGGTGGTCGCGACCCGGATGGGCGACGGCGCGATCGAGGAGCTGAAGATACCCCGCAACCCCCTCGACGTGCTCGCCCAGCAGGTGGTCGCGATGTGCGCGCTCGACGACTGGCCGGTGGACGAGCTGGAGGCCGTCGTGCGCCGCGCCGCCCCGTTCAGCGGGCTGAGCCGGCCGGTGCTCGAGGCGGTGCTCGACATGCTGGCCGGGCGCTACCCCGGCGAGGAGTTCGCCGGGTTGCGGCCCCGGATCGTCTGGGACCGGGTGACCGGGGTGATCCACGGCAGGCCGGGCGCGCAGAAGCTGGCCGTCACCAGTGGCGGCACGATCCCCGACCGCGGACTTTTCGGCGTATTTCTCCCGTCAGGCGATATGTCCGGAACGGGAGGCGCGGGAGGGGCCGCGGGAGGGGGAGCGGGATCCGGGGGCGCGGGAGGGGGCGCTGGCCGACGGCAGCCCCGGCGCGTCGGCGAGCTCGACGAGGAGATGGTCTACGAGTCCCGGGTCGGGGACGTGTTCGTGCTCGGCGCCAGCTCGTGGCGGATCGAGGACATCACCCCGGACCGGGTGATCGTGCTGCCCTCGCCCGGCCAGCCGGGAAAGCTGCCGTTCTGGCACGGCGACACCCCGGGCCGACCGGCCGAGCTGGGCCGGGCCATCGGCGCGGCGGTCCGTGAGCTGTCCGGGCTGCCCGGGGACATGGCCGTCGGCAGGCTCACCGACGCGGGGCTGGACGAGCTGGCCGCCCGTAACCTCGTGAAGTACCTCGCCGACCAGCGGCAGGTCACCGGCGCCGTGCCCGACGACCGGACGCTGGTCGTCGAGCGGTTCCGCGACGAGCTGGGCGATTGGCGGGTGGTGCTGCACAGCCCGTTCGGCGACCGGGTGCACGCGCCGTGGGCGCTCGCCATCGAGGCGCGGCTGCGCGAGCGGTACGGCGGCATGGACGTCCAGGCACTGCACACCGACGACGGGATCATCATCCGCGTCCCGGACAGCGACGAGCCGCCGCCCGCCGGGATCGCGCTGATCGACCCCGACGAGGCGAGCGCCATCATCACGGCCGAGGTCGGCGGCAGCGCGCTGTTCGCGTCCCGGTTCCGCGAGTGCGCCAGCCGGGCGCTGCTGCTTCCCCGCCGCCAGCCAGGCCGCCGCACCCCGCTATGGCAGCAGCGGCAGCGCAGCGCCCAGTTGCTGGAGGTCGCCAGTCAGTACCCCGGATTCCCGATCACGCTGGAGACCGTCCGCGAGTGCCTCCAGGACGTGTTCGACGTGCCCGCGCTGCAGCAGGTTCTCGCCGACCTGGCCGGCCGCCGGATCAGGATGGTGGAGGTCGAAACAGCCGCCCCAAGCCCGTTCGGTAAAAGTCTTTTGTTCCGGTATGTCGGGGCATTCATGTACGAGGGGGACGCACCGCTCGCCGAGCGACGCGCGCAGGCTCTCGCGCTCGACCCGGCGCTGCTCGCGGAGCTGCTCGGCAGCGACGGGCTGCGTGAGCTGCTGGACCCGGAGGTCGCCGAGGAGATCGAGCGTGACCTGCAGCACCTGTCGGCCGGCCGGTGCTGCCGCGACGCGGAGGCCGTCGCCGACCTGCTGCGCACCTCCGGGCCACTGACCGCCGCCGAGGTCGCGGACCGGTGCGCTCAGCCCGGCCAGGCCGGAAGCTGGATCGACGCGCTGACCCGCGCCCGGCGCGTGATCCCGGTCCGGGTCGCGGGCGCCGGCATGCACGCCGCGATCGAGGACGCGGGCCGGCTCCGCGACGCCCTCGGGGTGGCGCTGCCGGTCGGCGTGCCGGAAGCGTTCACCGAGCCACTGCCCGATCCGCTCGGCGACCTGGTCGCCAGGTACGCCCGGACGCACGGCCCGTTCCCCGCGACCGCGATCGCGCGGCGGTACGGGCTGGGCGTGGCCGTGGTGACGACGACGCTGCGACGGCTGGCGGCCGACGGGCGGGTCGCCGAGGGGGAGTTCCTGGCGGGCCCCGGGCCCGCGCCGGAGCACGAGTCCGCACCGGAGCGC
>JAFMRC010000140.1 GCA_017354375.1 Nocardiopsaceae bacterium
GCTACGGCCAGAGCCGTAGCAACGGCACTTTGATGCCGGGGGCAACAGAGGCATGGAGCGGGGGAGTCGGGACTATCCGTTCGGGAGGATGGGTCTTTCGATGGTTATCGTGGCGGTGTAACCCTCGCTCGGCAGGGGCTTGGCCACCGTCACCCGCACCCAGCTCAGCCCGTAATCGGTGATCAGCCGTTCGGCGACCCGCTCGGCGGCGGTCTCGATGAGCCGGAACCTGCCGTCGCCGACCACGGCGCGCACGGTCGCGGCGACCGCCGCATAGTCGAGCGCGTCGGCGATGTCGTCGCTCGCCGCGGCCTTCGCCACGTCGGCCGCCATGTCGATGCGGAAGACGAGGGACTGCTCGGCCTCCCGCTCCCAGTCGTAGACGCCGATGACCGCGCGGGCGCGCAGGTCGGTGATCGATACCGTGTCCGCCACGCCGCCGATGGTAGATCACAGCGAATCGTGCCCGGCGCTCCGCCACCTGGGCCAGCATGGAACCCATGACCGAGGATTCGCGGGACGGGGCACTGCGGGACGAGGCGGAGCGGCACCTGCGGGCGCTAGCCGGGCCGCACGCGAGGCTGCGGGACGACCAGTGGACAGCGATCAGCGCGCTGGTGACGGAACGGCGCCGGACGCTCGTCGTGCAGCGCACCGGGTGGGGCAAGTCCGCCGTCTACTTCATCGCCACCGCACTGCTGCGTTCCGACGGCGCCGGGCCGACCGTAATCGTGTCGCCGCTGCTGGCCCTGATGCGCAACCAGGTGGAGGCAGCCGACCGCGCCGGGATCCGCGCGCGGACCGTTAATTCCTCCAACGCCGACGAGTGGTCGTCGGTGTACGCCGAGGTCGCCGACGGGACGGTGGACGTGCTGCTGGTCAGCCCGGAACGACTGAACAACCCGTCGTTCCGCGACCAGGTGCTACCGTCGCTGGCCAAGGCCGCCGGGCTGGTCGTGATCGACGAGGCGCACTGCATCTCGGACTGGGGGCACGACTTCCGGCCGGATTACCGGCGCATCCGGACGCTGCTGGCGGACCTGCCCAGCGGGATCCCGGTGCTCGCGACCACGGCGACCGCGAACGCGCGGGTGACGCGGGACGTGGCGGAACAGCTCGGCGTGTCGGGTACCGACGATGTGCTCGTCCTGCGCGGGGAACTGGACCGGGAGTCGCTGCGCCTGGCCGTCACCGACCTGCCCGCCGCCCACCAGCGCCTCGGCTGGCTCGCCGGGCGACTGCTGTCCGGGGAGCTGCCGGGCTCGGGGATCATCTACACGCTCACGGTCGCCGCAGCACATGACACGGCTGCGTTCCTGCGCGACCAGGGCCTGGAGATCGCCGCCTACAGCGGAAAGGACGACCCCGCCAAGCGCCTCGCGGCCGAGGAAGACCTCCTGGCCAACCGGGTCAAGGCGCTCGTCGCGACCAGCGCGCTCGGCATGGGGTTCGACAAGCCGGACCTGGGGTTCGTCGTTCACCTCGGGGCTCCGCAGTCTCCGATCGCGTACTACCAGCAGATCGGGCGGGCGGGACGCGGCGTTGAGTCGGCGGAAGCCGTGCTGCTGCCCGGGCGGGAGGATCGGGATATCTGGGCATATTTCGCATCATTGGGGTTTCCTGGGGAATCGCAGGTCCGCGCCATGCTGTCCGCGCTGGAGGCCGCCGGGCGACCGCTATCGACCACCGCGCTGGAAACCCGCGTGGACCTGTCCCGGGGCCGACTCGAGTCGATGCTGAAGGTCCTCGACGTGGACGGCGCGGTGCGACGGGTCAGCGGCGGGTGGGAGGCGACCGGCGTTCCGTGGACATACGACGGCGAGCGCTATGCGCGGGTGGCTTCGGAGCGGGCTCGCGAGCAGCGGGCGATGCTCGGGTACCTCGCCACGGACGGGTGCCGGATGGAGTACCTGCGCCGTGAGCTCGACGACGAGGGTGCCGCGCCGTGCGGGCGGTGCGACAACTGCACCGGACAGCGGTGGGAAGTCCGGGCCGATCTGGCCAGGGCGGAGGCGGCGCGAGAGCGACTGCTCCGCCCCGGCGTCGAAGTCGAGCCGCGGCGGATGTGGCCGTCTGGGATGAAGGAACTGGGGATCGGCGGCGCGTCCGGCAAGATCGGCGCCCCACTGCTGGCGGAACCGGGCCGGGCGCTCGGGCGTCTCACGGACATCGGCTGGGGAACGACGCTGCGTTCCCTGCTGTCCCCGGAGACCGCCGACGGGCCGGTCCCAGACCAGGTGCTCGACGCCGTGGTGAAGGTACTGACCGCCTGGGACTGGGCCGATCGCCCGGCCGGGGTGATCACGCTGCCGTCGAACTCGCGACCGGAGCTGATCGGCAGCCTCGGGCAGCGGATCGCGCGGATCGGGCGGCTGCAGTACCTGGAGTCCCTGGCGCTCGTGGGCGACGGTCCCGGGCCTCGGCGGCACAACAGCGCCCAGCGGGTCCGCTCGCTGTGGGACGCCTTCGCGGTGCCCGCATCGTTGCGGGAGGCGGTCTCCGGTCTCGGCGGCCCGGTGCTGCTGATCGACGACCGGATCGAAACCGGCTGGACTATGACCGTTGCCGCGAAACTGCTCCGCGAGGCCGGCGCCCCCGCCGTCCTCCCCCTCGTCCTCGCCGTCACCACCGGCTGATCAGGCTCAGGCGACGACGGGCTCCGCGCCGGTTTCGCTGACCATCGGGCGGCCGGCGACGGCCCAGCCGGTCATGCCGTCGGACACGTTGACCGCGTTCCACCCGGCGCGGGCCAGCGCCTGCGTCGCGTACGCCGAACGCGCTCCCGAGCGGCAGATCACGTACACCTCGCGGTCACGCGGGATCTCGTCGCTGCGGGAGTTCAGGTCGGTCAGCCGGACGTGCACCGCGCCCGGCGCGTGGCCCGCGGCCCATTCGTCGTCTTCGCGCACGTCGAGCAGGTAGACCCCATCCGGCACGTTCGCCGACATGACCTGGGACTGGGCATCGTCGGACTGGAACACGATCCTTCTCCTCTGCTGCGGTTGCGGCGGTTCTGCCACTGTAGCCTGCGCGAGCGCGGTTCCGTGGCGTTCCCGGCGCTCGGACTGCCCGCCGGCTCGCGTCCCGTAACCATGAGGTCACAATGTTCGGACCTTCGCCCGTGACAGTCCCGGACAATCCACGTAAAAGATAAGCTTGTGGCGGTTTGGCAGCAGACAGAACTACGGATAAGAGAGTGACCGTGGCCTACCCCCAGTACCCGGCGGCACCACCGCCCGCGCCGCAGCCGATGGTCCAGGGACCGTTTCCGGTCCAGGTCGGGGTGGCGGAGCCCCGGCCGCAGAGCAGGGCGACCGTATTCTTCCGCGTGTTCATGCTGATCCCGCACTACTTCGTCCTGTCGTTCCTCGGGTTGGCGGCGGAGATCGTCGCGTTCCTCGGCTGGTGGGGCGCGCTGTTCACCGGTCGGCTGCCCGACTTCGCGGCTTCCTACCTGACCGGCTTCATCCGGTGGTCGACGCGGGTGGGGGCCTACGCGTTCCTGCTGACCGACTACTTTCCGCCGTTCACCCTGGACGACGTGCCGGATTACCCGGTACGGATCGCCACGACGCGGGACACGCTCAACCGCGCGGCGGTCTTCTTCCGGTTCATCCTGATGATCCCCGCCTACATCCTGGCCGGCATCGTGGGAGCCGGGGCGGGCAGCATCATGGCGTTCATCGCCTGGCTGATCGCGCTGTTCAACGGGCAACTGCCGCTCTCGATGCACCTGGCGTACGCGTCGGTGCTCCGCTTCCAGGTCCGGGTGTCCTGCTACGTGCTGATGCTGACGCCCGCCTACCCGAGCCCGAGCGCGCTCTTCGGGGACGGGGA
This sequence comes from Nocardiopsaceae bacterium, assembly GCA_017354375.1. Taxonomy (GTDB): domain Bacteria; phylum Actinomycetota; class Actinomycetes; order Streptosporangiales; family Streptosporangiaceae; genus Trebonia. The sequence goes on from JAFMRC010000140.1 coordinate 3,838, forward strand.
GTACGGCACGGTGCAGCCGCCGGTTCCGGGCGCGCTGGGTGCCCCAGGCGGGTACCAGGCGCCCGGGTACCCCGCGACGCCGGGCGCGCCCGGGTACCCGGCCCCCGGCCCCGCACAGGGCGGCTACGGGACCCCCGGCGGGTACGGCCAGCCCGCGGGCCCAGGCTACGGCCAGCCCGCCGAGACGGGCTTCGACACTCCCGACTACGGATCGGTTCCCGGCGCGCCCAGTACGCCCAGTGCGCCCGGTGCCCCTGGCGGGTTCGGCGGCCCTGCGCCGAGCGCTCCCGGCGCGCCCGGCGCGTTCGGTTACCAGGCACCCAGCGGCCCTGGCGGTCCAGCCGGCCCCGGCAGTCCCGGCTTTGGCGCGCCCGGCTCCCCCTACGGGGGAGCCGGGGCTCCCGGGGCTCCCATGGCTCCAGGGGCTCCGGGGGCTCCCGGGGCACCGGGCGGGTATGGCACCCCGCCTGGCGCCGGGTACCCGCAACCCGGCGGCTACGGCCCTCCCCAGGTGACCGGCGACCCCGCCGGATGGCGCCTGCTCCTCACCCCGGCCGCCAGGCGGCTCGTGATCTGGTTCATCGTGCTCGGGGTGCTGTTCTTCCCGGCCTCTATCACCGCCGGCGTCTTTGTCGGCCTTGGGGCCGGCAACGCGGTCACCGCGAACGCCGCCATCTCCGTGCTCAAGCCCGCGGCTAACAAGCTGATCTCGCAGACGAACCAGTTCCAGAAGGCGCTGCAGTCCTGCCAGACCCTCAGCTGCGGGACAAAGGAAACCAGGACCCTGGCGGGCGACTTCAGCTCGTTCGCGAGCACCGTCAGGTCCACGCCGGTGCCGACCAGCGTCCAGGCGGCGGATAACAAGGTAGCCAGCGACGCCACCAGGGTGGCGCAGGATCTCACCAAGATCAGCCAGGCCACCAGCGTCACCCAGTTCCAGGACCTGTTCACCACCACCCACGTGAATCCCGATAACGATAAGTTCCAATCGGACCTGAATACGCTGCGAAAGCAGCTCAACAAGGCCGGCGGCCACAACGCTAACGGCAGCTGACCCTAGCGGCAGCTGACCACGGCTGACGCCACCCTAGGGCCCGTGAGCGCTAGCGCTCACGGGCCCTAGCGCTCACGGCGGCGCTTGCGCATCAGGGTGAGCGCGGCGCCGCCGAAGACCGCCGCGGCGGCGACCTCGACCGGGGCCCGGCTGAGCGCCTCACGCTGGATCCCCTGGTGGAACCGGTCCACGAAACGCGGCCACGGCGACCGGCCGAATACGAGCCGGAACGGCTTGTCGGCGTCCGGGAGGGCCGCTCCGGCCATGCCCGCCAGCACGGTCAGCCGCCGCCCGGCCGGCGCCATCGCGGTGATCGTCCCCATCACGGCCAGTCCGGCGAGGCCGTCCCGGACGGCCACGTGGAGGAAGTGCTGGCGGTCCCGCCAGTCGCCCCAGTGAGGTACCGCGTCGAGCGCGAAGTGCGAGGCGACTCCGAACGCGAAGGCCTCCCCCGGCCCTCGTGACGCGGTGCCGATCAGCGCGCCGGACAGGACATGATTGGTCACCAGCATGGCCCTAAACGTACCGGCGAACGGCGGTGAGCCGGCCCGTCAGCGGAAAGGGCGCGGCGAGACGACCGCCACTCCTGATAGTTTTCGACTGGTGGAACTCGAAGCAAACCGCATGGCTGAGCTCGCCGGCCGTCCGCTCGGCGAGCTCAGTCGTCGTGATGTCGGAATCGCGCTGCTCAGCGTGCCCGCCGACGGAGCGCTCGCGTCCCTGCCGGGGCTGCGGCGAGCGCTGCTAGCGGCCGGGAACCCGCTGTCCGCGCCGTTCTGGAGTTCCGCCGAGGCGATCCTGCGCAAGATCATCGACCACGAGGCGACGGTCGGGGACGTGCACGGCTGGCTGGAGGCCACCGGCACCGAGCCCACGGCGATCATCGGCCTGCACGTGTGGGAGGAGCCCGCCAACCGCAGCCAGTTGCAGCAGGAGATGCACGCCCTGCTGGTGCGCCACCTGGAGGAGCGGCTGGCGGCCGGGGAAATCGACCCGGACAAGCTGGCCGGGGGCGACGCGGAAGCCAGGCAGGCCTACCTGGCGATCCAGGACCGCTGGATGACGACCGCGCTGCCGGACGGCCGGGTGCCCATGAACGTCCTGCTCGACGAGCAGGACGAGGCGTTCCTTGCCGACTGGGAGGCCGCCGAGACGGAGGCGCTGGACGCGCTGCGGGCGCTACTGTCCTCCGCCGGGGAGCGTCCGCTGCCGAAGCCGGACCTTGAGGCGGCGGCCGCCAAGCTGCGCGCGGACATCGCCCGCCCGGGCTGGCCCGGTCAGATGCTGATCTCGTTCAGCGGCCGGAATTCTGAGACGCTGCCGGCGGACGACGCCGAACTGTGGCTCACGCTCTCCGCCTCCGTCGCGTCCCCGCAGGGCGACCCGATGTCCGAGGAGGACAAGGAGTTCGCCCGCGCCATGGAGTGGGTCGAAGACGAGGACGACCTCGCCTTCGGCGACGCGGCGGGAAGCTCCGGTGATCCGGCGGACGAGGAGCCCGATGAGATGTCCGCCGCGATGGCCGCGGTGTGCGCGCTGGACCACGAGGATTGGCTGGCGGTGATGACCGCGCTCGTCACTGGCGGCCCCGGCACCCCGGCGTCCGCGGCGGACCTGGCCCGGTACGTGCGGGACTACGAGCCGACCGACCCCGGCGAGCAGGACAAGCCCGGCGACGATGCCGACCCCGGCGAGGATCCGGTCGGCTCCCCCGGGGACCCGGGCGACGAAGAGGCCTACGGCGACTTCGACGAGCTCAGCATCGAGGGCCTGTTCCTGCACGTGACCGCGATGTGGAGCGTGCTCGGCGCGATCGACGACGACGACCGCCTGACCCCCCTCGGCTGGTGGGGCCTCCCCGAAGCCATGCGCCGCGCCTGGTCCGGCTGATTGGGCGCCCGGGGGGACGACCCCTTCGGGGTCGACCCACAGCGCTTCCCGGGGGACACCCCCGGACCCCCGGACCCCCGATGGGGTTTCGGGATTAGTCTCTCGGTATAAGAGTGCTTACCGTCCGTTAATGGTACGTGTGAGTCTTCTCTCAACAGCCGTTATCGGTTAGCATCTATGGTTACAATCACCTGTCATCGTGACACATGTTAACGAAGGGTCTCCTGTGGATGCCGCGGACGATCTCGAAAGCTTGCGGCAACGTGCGGCGGACCTTCAGGCGAAGATGCGCCTGATGCAGGACGCGGCGCCCGAGCGCTCCGAGGGTACCGACCGCACTGGTGCCGTTCGCGTGGCCCTGCGACGAGACGGGCTGCCGGAATCCATTCACGTCGAGGCGTGGTGGAAGGACCGGATCCGCCCGGAGGCTCTCGGCGCGGCGGTCACGGAGGCTTCCCAGCAGGCGGTGCAGCGCCGGGGCGAGGCTTGGTCCAGCGCGTTCGAGCGAGCCGGTTCCGGGCAGGACGGCGCGGAACCGGAGCCGTCCCCGGATGCGGCCCCGGGCTTCGGGGACATGCCCGGGCTGTCGGCCCCGCGTCCGCTGGACGCTCTCTACAAAGATGTCATTGAGCTATTTGACAGCGTGATGCCGTCTCTACGCCGGGAGACCGCCCCAGCGCGGGAATGCGACCCCGACGATAGGCCCATCGTAATTACGCTCGCGCCGGACGGTCAGATGTCCTGCACGGTCGACACCCTGTGGGCGAGAAGGCAATCCGGCGCCGAGCTCAGCCAGGCGCTGGGGGCGGCCCTCGCCACCGCGCGCGAAGAGCTCTGGGGCTCGGAGGCGGATGCTTCGGCCGCCGCCGATCGCGCATCGCGGCTACTCGCGGAAATCCGCGCCGCGGGCATCGAGGCCGTGCGATCCGCCGAAGCGGCGAGAAGGAGGAGCCAGGAATGAGCTCGGACGATACGACATACGACGTAAACGTTAGCCACAGCGGCCTGCAGGACCACGCCACGGCCTGGGACGAACTCGCGAACGCGATGGGAGAGATCGGCCAAAGAGTCTTCGGGAGCGAGTGGGTAAAACCCTCGGGTCTCTTTGATGTTGTCGTCAATCCATATAACCAGGTAGCGGGCTGGATCTACGACTTGAGCCTTGAAGCACAGTCCGAAATGCATGCCATCTCGAACGCCCTTAAGGCGTCGCACTACACCTACAAAGAAAACGAGCAGCAGATCATCGGTCAAATTCAGCAGATCATCGAGCAGATCCCGCAAACGAACCTCTAGGTGGGTCCCGGATGAGCGACGTCAACGCAATTCCTAGTAACTACACCCCTACCCACGCGCAATGTAATGAACTTATCTCCAAGTGCGAAGATGGGATGACGAAACTCGTTCAGGAGTTCAACGCGCGGTCATCGCAGATTAGTAGTGCTACCGGCGGGATACCGCTCGTGGGTGAAGCCACGGACGAGATGCTGAAAGAAGCCTCGAAGCTACTGGATGACACATACCAGAAGGTAATGGAGTACATCCGGGAAAACGTCGTATTCGTCTGGTTTTATGACCTGGGCCCGGCCTGGATTTCACTGGCCTCGCAGGCGGGTGAGATGGCACACGAAATCGACCTCCTTAAGGAGGACGAGCAGAAAGCATGGCAGGGGATCGCCGGCGGAGCATACAAGTCCGGTGTGTCGAATCAATCGACCGCCCTAGCCGAGCTGCAGTCACTCGCGAATTCGATATCCAGTGCATGCACCTGGACCGGGGAAGCCGGCATCACATTCTTTTTCGCGCTGGCGACGGCGGCGGTCGGCGCGATCGCAGCCATCGTTACCGCTGGCGCTGTGGGCCTCATCGTAGCCCTGGCAGTGCTGGTCGCCACGATAGGTATAGCCGTATCCCTGCTCCACTTCGCGTTGGAGGCCCAAGCCCGGTCGCTGGAGATGGTGCTGGAGCCGAGCGAATATTTCCCTGGCGCAAAGTGGCCTGTGGCCACGACTATGAAGACTTCGGCGGCGCCCAGCGCCAGCAAGCTCCACCAGCTCCACGAGGAGCACGAAAAGCACGAGGAGCACGAGGAGAGCACTAGCGTGAATTCCCCGGGCTTATTCCCGGGAGAAGTGGTCGTAGGCCGGAGCCAGGATGTCGCGTAGCGTCTTCCCGCGAACCACGACGTCCGGCGGCTCGAACATGCGCAGCAGCAGGTCCGGCGCGGCTTCCGCGGCCGGAGGAGCGGTCGCCAGCGACCGCAGCCGCGCCACGCTCAGCCCCGACGACCAGAACTCCGCCGGGATCCGCGCCGCCGACGCCAGCGACGGCCCGGTCACGTCGGCCAGCACCGCTCGGGTCGCGCTGGCCCCCTCGTCCATATCGTCTTCGCCGGAAGCAGTGCCGGAAGCAGTGCCCGCGCCAGCCGCCGGCCGATCGGCACCGGGACGGCGTCGGAGCGCCGCCAGCAGCTCGTCCTTACCTCGCCCGCGCCACGCCAGCATCCCGAATGGGTCGTCGTCGAACGCCTCCGCCAGCACGTAGCACACCGCGGCCAGGTGCTTGCAGGGCACCTCCCAGTCCGGGCAGCTGCACCGCATGTCCAGGTCGGAGGCCGAGCGCGGGAACAGCGGCGTCCCGCACTCCGCGAACACCTCCTCGATCTCGGCGGGCATCTCCCCGGCCAGCAGCTTCGCCCGGAACAGCGCCGCGCCGGCCAGCCGGGCCTCGACGGCCCTCCACTGGGCCGAGGTCAGCGGCAGCACCCCGATGCTCACCTTGTACGGAGCGGGCCGCGATCCCTGCACCCGCGCGGTCACCTTGCCGACCGACAGCGCGAACTCGATCACCTGGCCCTTGCGCGCGTACGCCCGGCCGCGCTGCAGCCGCCCGCTCATCCCGTAGGACTCGAGCACCGCGATGAACCGCTGCGACCACCACCGCGACCCGATGGCTCCGCGCTTGCTCTTCGCCTTCACGCCGCCTTCCACGGCGATCGGCCGCGTCGGCTCATACCAGGGGCTCATGCCGAGACCGCCTCCGACGACAGCGACACGACCGACCGCAGCTCGGCGGTCGACAGGGTCGCCAGCCAGTTCTCGCCGGTACCGACGATCGAGTCGGCCAGCGACTTCTTGGACGAGATCATCGCGTCGATCTTCTCCTCCAGGGTCCCCACGCAGATGAACTTCCGTACCTGCACGTCACGCCGCTGCCCGATGCGGAACGCCCGGTCGGTCGCCTGCTCCTCCACCGCCGGGTTCCACCAGCGGTCGACGTGGATCACGTGGTTCGCCGCGGTCAGGTTCAGCCCCGTCCCCCCGGCCTTCAGGGACAGCAGGAACAGCACTGGCTCGTCCGATGACTGGAACCGCGACACCAGCGCGTCCCGCTGCTTCTTGGAGGTTCCCCCGTGCAGGAACAGGACCGTGCAGCCGATCCGCGAGGCCAGGTACGGCTGCAGGAGGCGCCCCCATTCGGCGTACTGGGTGAACAGCAGCGCCTTGTCCCCGTCGGCGGCGATCTCCTCGCAGATCTCCTCCAGCCGCTCCAGCTTCCCGGACCGTCCGGCCAGCCGGGAACCATCGCCGAGCAGGTGCGCCGGGTGGTTGCAGACCTGCTTGAGCTTCGCCATCGTCGCGAGGACCAGGCCGCGCCGCTGGATGTCCTCTTCCGCCTCCTCGATGCGGGCCAGCATGTCGTCCACGGTGGCCTGGTACAGCGACGCTTGCTCCTGGGTCAGGTTGCACCAGACGTTGATCTCCTGCTTATCCGGCAAGTCGGAAATGATGGACTTGTCGGTCTTGAGCCGACGCAGCACGAACGGCCGGGTGATCCGCCGCAACCGGTCCGCCGCCTCGGGCGAACCGTGCCGTTCCACCGGGACCGCGTAGTGCTCCCGGAACGACGTGGCCGATCCCAGCAGGCCCGGGTTCGCGAACTCCATGATCGACCACAGCTCGGACAACTGGTTCTCCACCGGCGTGCCGGTCAGCGCGATCCGCGACGCCGCGGGCAGCCCGCGCACCGCCCTGGCCTGCGCGGTCCCGGCATTCTTGATGGCCTGGGCCTCGTCGCACACCACCCGCGCCCACTTCACCGTCCCCAGGGCAGCGGCGTCCCGGGTCGCGGTCTGGTAGGTCGTGATCACCAGGTCGGCGTTCGCCACCGCCGCGGCGAACTCATCCCCGGTGAGCCGGTCCGCCCCGTGATGCACGTACACCCGCAGCCCCGGCGTGAACCTCGCCGCCTCCCGCTGCCAGTTCCCAACCAACGACATGGGACAAATCAGCAGCGTGGCCCCCTTCCCTCCCCCGGATGAAAGTGCCGTTGCTACGGCTATAGGCGTATGGAAGTGCCGTTCATACGGCGCGGTGGTGGGGGCAGGGGCTGCTGAGGCGATTAGCGCGAGCATCTGGACCGTCTTGCCGAGGCCCATGTCGTCGGCCAGGATCGCGCCCAGGCCCAGCTCGCCGAGGAAGGACAGCCAGGCCAGGCCCCGCTCCTGGTACGGGCGGAGCTCGCCGGAGAACCCGTCCGGCGCGGGAAGCGGCTCCAGGCGCCGGTCGGCCTGCCCGGACAGCAGGTCGCCCAGCCAGCCGTCCGCGTCCACCGACGTCACGGGGATGCCGTCGCCTTCGCCATCCCCGGCGGCGAGCCCCATCCCGGCCAGGGCCGCCTCGCCGGCCGTCATGGTGCCGGAGCGCTTGCGCTGGAGGAACTTCAGCGCGGCCTTCAGGTGCCGGTCATCCAGCTCCACCCACTGGCCGCGGATCCGCACCAGGGGAACCTTCATCGCGGCGAGCTCGGCGAGCTCTTCGGCCGACAGCACCTGGTCCCCGACCGCCAGGTCGTACCGGAACTCGACCAGGTCGTCCAGGCCGAACTGCGACGCCCGCCCCGACGACGCCCCGCTGGACGACGAGCGCGTGGTCAGCTTGAGGCCGAGCCGCGCCTTGCGCGCCCAGTCCGGCAGCAGCACGCCGAACCCGGCGCCCGCCAGCAGCGGCCCGGTCTCCCGGAGGAAGTTCAGCGCGCCAGGGGTATCGAGCCCGACCTCGGCGGGCGTGGCGTCGCGCAGCGCCTCGTTGAGCTCGGGAAACAGCCGCGCCGCCGCGCCGAGCCCTTCGAGCAGCGCCTCTTCGGGGAACACGTCGGCCGACAGCCATCCGCCGCCCGCCCCGGCCCAGACCTCGTCGGCGGGAAGCATGAGGCTGGGATCCTCCGCCGACTGCAACGCGAATTCCACCCGCCAGGCATCCCCGTCCCCGGATGCCCCCGCTCTCTCCCCGGATGAAAGTGCCGTTGCTACGGCTATAGGCGTATGGAAGTGCCGTTCATACGGCGCGGTGGTGGGGGCCGACGCGGGCGCGGGCTCGGGCGCGGGGGGCTCGACTAGGCGGAAGCAGGTGCGGACGGGGCCGGCGGGGAGCCGCGCGGCATTCAGCCACTCGGCCAGGGCACCCGCCAGCGACGCCGCCTCGGCCTCGTCTTCCGGCGTCTGGGTAGCGACTACAGGAGAGGGAGCGGTGAGAGACGCCACGATCCGTTCGGGATAACCGATCCGTTTGGGAGCACGACCCCGCCGGGCGGGGAGAAGGGAACCCGGCAGCCGGGAGCGGGCCTGGGAGTCGGCGAAGGCGTCGAGCACCTCCGAAAGCAGCGAGCCGGGTGGCGTTTCCTCGGCCGCGCGGAGCAGCGGGGGCATCGCGGCGGCCAGCTCGCGGGCGCGCTGCGCGTCGGCGGCGGCGAGCAC
>JAFMRC010000141.1:0-5737 GCA_017354375.1 Nocardiopsaceae bacterium
CAACGGCACTTTGACGCGCGGTCAACAGGGGCACGGAACCCCTTTCGTCCGATTTGTCAGGGGCGGAGCGGGGGCGGGCGGGGGCGGGCGGCTAGAGGAGGGTGCGGAGGAGGCGGACCGGGGGGGAGCCGTGGGCGAGGATCCGGTCGTGCACCGCGCGCTCGGTCGCGCCGGGGGCGGCGAGCAGTTCCCGGGTCAGGTCGGAGATCTCGGTGTAGCCGACGTAGTAGGTGGAAAGCTGGGCCGAGGTGAGCAGCGCCCGCCGCCACTTGCCGACCGCCTCGCCCTCCTCCTGGAAGCCGCGGCCGGTCATCAGCTCCATCGCCTCGTCCTCGGTCATCCCGTGGGCATGCACCCGGGCGTCCAGGATCGCGTTGATCGTGGTCCGCAGCCGGCTCTTCAGCATCTGCATCCGGACCGCCCGCGGGTCGCCCTCCCCCGGGTAGCCGTGCGCGGCCATCAGCCCCTCGGTGTAGGCCGCCCAGCCCTCGATGAACGACCCCGACCGCAGCGCCGCGCGCAGCTGGGTCACGCCGCCGAACCGCCTGGCGTGCTGCAGTTGCAGGTAGTGGCCTGGCATCGCCTCGTGCGCCATCAGGTTGTGCATCATGTGCCGGTTGTACTCCCGGTAGAAGGACGCGATCCGCTCCGGCGTCCACCCCTCGGGGGTCGGGGAGACCGCGATGAACGTGGGCACCGGCGCGGTCTCCAGCGGCCCCGGCGAGTCGCAGTAGGCAATCGCGACGCCGCGGTCGATCTCCGGCATGTCGATCAGCTCGACCGGGTCGTCGTAGAGCGTGACCAGGTCGTGGTCGCGGACGAACGCGGTCTGCGCCTCCAGCGCGTCGCCGCAGAACCGCAGGATCGTGTCGCCGTCGAGCGCGTCCGCGGCCAGCCGGCTGAGCACCTCGCGGGGGCCGCCGCCCATCTCGGCGGCCAGGGCGGTGATCTCCTCGGTGATCACGTCCAGGTCGGCCTCGGCCCGGGCGAGGACCGCGTCGGCGTCGGCCGCCGCGGACAGCGTGAGGGACAGCTTGCGGGCGAACCGCTCCGGGCCGATCCGCGGGTCGGCGAAATCCTCGCCCGCGGCCAGCTTCGCCTTCAGCCAGTCGCGGTGCTCCGCCAGGGCCTCCAGCGCGGCGGGACGGACCCGCTCGACCTCGTCGCGGACCGATGCCGGAGTTCCCTCCGTGGCGAGGGCCGCGTCGACCTCGTCGCGCACCAGGGCGATGCTCCCGTCGAGCTGGCCGATCGCGGTCTCGAGGTGGACCTTCGGCATCGCGCCGAGCTGGCCGCGGGCGCCGGAGAGGAACTCGGGAACCTGGGACAGCCGCCCGGCGACCGACGCCAGGCGTTCGGGCAGCGGCGCGAAGTCCCTGGCGAGCAGGTCGTAGACGGCCCGGCCCGGGTTGGCCTCAAGCGGATCCCAGGTGTGCTCGCGCAGCTCGTCGAGCTCGAAGACGCGCCGCTCCACGTGCTCGGACAGCATGGCGACGTCCACCGCCAGCTCGGGATCCAGCGAGGCTCCCGCCCCGGCGGAGGCTGTCAGCGCCTCGATCCGCGCGGCGAAAGCGTCCAGTGCCTGGCGCTCGGCTGCTACAGCCGCCTCGCTCCGTTCGGGAAGAAGGTTGTCGTAGCGGTGATCGCCGAGGTCGGTGGCCAGGTCCGGGTGGCGCTCGGCCAGGTCGTCGAGGTACTCGGTGGCCAGCGCGGCCAGGCTAGCTTCGGCACTGCTGCCGTCGGTACTGCTCTCGGCGCTCACGCGACCTCCATCGGAAGATGACATTCGCCTCAGGAAAGCTTAGTTTCTGAAGGCATGGGGAAGAGCGGAGAGTTCATTCGGGACACTACGTATCTTGACGGGCGGATCACGGCCGACGGGCGGGACGGGTGGCCCGTGGAGCCGGGCCGGTACCGCCTCGTGGTGGCGCGCGGCTGCCCGTGGGCGAACCGGGCGGTCATCGTCCGCCGCCTGCTCGGCCTCGACGCCGACGCCGGTTCAGGGGCCGGGGCTGGTTCCGGGGCGGGGGCTGACGGCACGCCAGTGCTGTCGATGGGGATCTGCGGGCCGGAGCACGACTGGCGGTCGTGGACGTTCGACCTGGACCCCGGCGAGAAGGATCCGGTACTCGGCATCCACTGGCTGCGCGAGGCGTACGAGAAGGCGGTCCCGGGCTACGACAAGGGCGTCACCGTGCCCGCGATCGTGGACGTCCCGACCGGGAAGGTCGTGACGTCCCACTTCCAGCACATCACCCGCGACATGGAGCACGAGTGGACGGCCTACCACCGGCCGGGCGCTCCCGACCTGTATCCCGGAAGCCTGCGGGACGAGATCGAGGAGGTCAGCGAGCGGGTCTACTCCGACGTCAACAACGGCGTGTACAGGTGCGGATTCGCCACGACGCAGGACGCCTACGCCGAGGCCTTCCGGCGGCTGTTCGGAACCCTGGACTGGCTGTCGGAACGGCTGGAGTCCCGGCGGTACCTGGTCGGGGACACGATCACCGAGGCGGACGTCCGGCTGTGGCCGACGCTCGCGCGGTTCGACGCCGTCTACCATGGCCACTTCAAGTGCAACCGGAACAAGCTGTCGGAGATGCCGGCGCTGTGGGCGTACGCGCGGGACCTGTTCCAGACGCCGGGGTTCGGGGACACGATCGACTTCGCGCAGATCAAGCAGCACTACTACCGGGTGCATACCGGGATTAACCCGACGCGGATCGTGCCACTCGGGCCGGACCTGTCGGGCTGGCTGGCCCCGCACGGCCGTGAGGCGCTCGGTGGCCGCCCGTTCGGCGACGGAACACCGCCAGGACCGGTACGGGAGGGCGAGCGCGTCACCACGGGGGGTCCGGGGGGTGTCCCCCCGGGAAGCACTGCGGGCCGGCCCCGGACGTAGTCCGGGGCTCGCCGGAACCTCTCGCCGGAACCTGAGGAAGTTTAGGGAAGGTTCAAGCGATCAGGAGCAAAGGCTGAAGCCGTCTTCGGGATCCGCCAAGGTTCGCGACCGATTCTCGGTGTGTGACCGGGAATCATGCGTCCCGGGAACCATCAGGCCACAACCGGGCGAGTCACAACCGAGCTGGCAGGACACGATGAGCGAGCCATTTGCACCGTACCCCTCCGCGTACTATCCCATTCCTGAGCCGCCGAGAAAGCCTCGCGGCAGGCAGGCGTTCAGCCTGACCGTGACGGCGGTGGTCGCCATGGCCGCGGGCGCCGGCGCCGGCATCGCCCTGTCGAACAGTTCCTCTCCGTCCGGCAGCGCGACGGCGACCTCGAATACGGCGCTGAACGCCTCCCAACTCGCCAAACGGGTTGATCCCGCCATAGTGGACGTCACGTCCACCCTCAGCTACCAGCAGGAGAAGGCCTACGGCACCGGGATCGTGCTCACGCCCAATGGCGAGATCCTCACCAACAACCACGTGGTCTCGGGCGCCACCAGCGTCAGCGTCACCGACATCGGCAACGGCAAGACCTACAAGGCGACCGTGGTCGGCTACGACGAGAGCAAGGACGTCGCGGTGCTGCAGTTGTCCGGGGCTTCCGGCCTGACCACCGCGACCACGGGCAACTCCTCGGCCGTTGGCGTCGGCGACAACGTGCTGGCGCTGGGCAACGCGGGCGGCAAGGGCGGCACCCCGGCGAGGGCCCCGGGCAAGGTGACCGCGCTGAACCAGTCGATCACCGCCTCCGACGAAAGCTCAGGAACGACCGAGAACCTGACCGGGATGATGGAGACGAACGCCGACATCCAGTCGGGTGACTCCGGCGGCCCGCTCGTCAACAACCACGGCCAGGTAATCGGCATGGACACCGCCGCCTCCTCCAGCTACCAGCTGGGTCCCGGAAGCGGGCAGCCCGGCGGCTACGGTCCCGGTGGCGGCGGTTACGGTGGCGGCGGTTACGGGCCGGGGGGCTACGGGTCAGGGGGCTCCGGGTCGAGGGGCTCGGGTTCCCAGCAGGCCCCTGTCCAGGGCTATTCGATCCCGATCAACACGGCGCTGTCCGTCGCGAAGCAGATCGAGGCGGGTCACGGCTCGTCTACCGTGCACATCGGTCCGACGGCCTTCCTCGGCATGGAGTTCAGCGGCGGCAGCCCCGCCAGCTCCGGCGCCGTGCTAGCGGGGGTCGTACCCGGCACCGCGGCCGCCAAGGCCGGCCTGGCCCAAGGTGACGTGATCACCTCGATCGCCGGGCACCAGGTCAGCTCCAGCACCGACATCCAGCGGATCATGATCGGCTACCACCCCGGCGACAAGGTCAGCATCGGCTGGACGGACCCCTACGGCCAGACCCACACCTCGACCGTGACCCTCACCAGCGGCCCAACCGCCTGACTGGTCTCCGGCCGGCCCCTGGCCGGTCAAGCGGTTGACCGGACCCGAGTGCGCATTTGGGCTCGCTCTTGCCGGCCCAGGTGCGCGCTTGGCACGTTAGCCCTCGGGGAGCCCCAGCCCCCTCCTCTGCGGCCCGAGTGCGCATTTGGACTCGCTCTTGCTGGCCCGAGTGCGCATTTGGCACGTTGGGGCGGGTACCCCGCGTCGACCCACCGCCCAGCGTCGGCCTCCCGGACTACGGGAGCGGGAGGGCTCGGGGGAGGATGTCCGCTACGCCGACGCCCGCGGGAAGGGTGCCGTAGGCCCGGCCACGGTCGCCGGACAGGCGGGTCGCGATGAAGGCACTGGCGACGGCCGGGTGCCCATGGCGGGCCAGGAGCGCGCCCTGCAGGGTGACGGCGAGGTTCTCCGCCAGCCGACGGGCCGCTGGCTCGGTCGCGTCCGCCGTCTCCTTCCGCAGCCGGGCGATGGCCTCGTCCAGCCTGCGGTCGGCGCCGGCCGACAGCTCCAGCTCGGCGAAGAACGCCTCGGCCGTCTCTGGCCGGCGGGCCAGGGCGCGCAGCGCGTCGAGGGCGGCGACGTTCCCCGACCCCTCCCAGATCGACTGCAGCGGCGCCTCCCGGTACAGCCGCGGCATCTCCGACTCCTCGACGTAGCCGTTGCCGCCGAGGCACTCCAGGGCCTCGGCGGCGTGCGCCGGTACCTGCTTGCACACGTGGTACTTCGTCGCCGCCAGGGCCAGGCGGCGGAATGCGGCCTCGCGCTCGTCTCCCCCGGCCGCCCGGTCGGTGGCCTCGGCCAGCCGCATCGCCACCGTGGTGGCGGCCTCGGACTCGATCGCGAGGTCCGCCAGGACGCTGGCCATCAGGGGCTGGCCGACGAGCGTCTTGCCGAAGGCCTTCCGGTGCGTGGCGTGGTGGGCCGCCCGCACGACGCCGAGGCGCATCATGGACGCGGCGGCGAGCACGCAGTCCAGGCGGGTGGAGTTGACCATCTCCAGGATCACGGCGACGCCGCGGCCCTCCTCGCCGACCAGCCAGGCGGTCGCGTTCTCGTATTCGACCTCGGCGGAGGCGTTCGAGCGGTTGCCGAGCTTGTCCTTCAGCCGCATCAGCCGCATCCCGTTGCGGCTGCCGTCAGGGAGGATCCGCGGCAGCAGGAAACAACTCAGGCCGCCCTCCGCCTGGGCCAGGACCATGAACAGGTCGCCCATCGGGGCGGACGTGAACCACTTGTGGCCGGTGATCCGGTAGCTGCCGTCCCCCTGCGCCGTGGCCGTGGTGGTGTTGGCGCGGACGTCGGAACCGCCCTGCTTCTCGGTCATCGACATCCCCGCGGTAAGACCCTTCTTCCCGAACGGATCGCGGTGACCGGGGTCGTAGGCTCGCTCC
>JAFMRC010000141.1:5747-12533 GCA_017354375.1 Nocardiopsaceae bacterium
CGCGAGCCGCGCCTCGTACCGCTCCGCCAGGTCCGGAGCGTGCCGGAGGGCCGGGACGATCGAGTAGGTCATGGAGACAGGGCAGCAGTGGCCGGCCTCGGCCTGGGACCAGACGTAGAAGCCCGCGGCGCGGGCGGCGTGCGCGGCGGGCCTGCCATCGCGCCACGGCGCGGCGTGCAGGCCGTGGGAGATGGCGGTGCCCATCAGCTCGTGCCAGGCGGGGTGGAACTCCACCTCGTCGATCCGGTGGCCGTACCGGTCGTGGGTGCGGAGCTTCGGGGGGTTCTCGTTGGCGAGACGGCCGGCCTCGGCGAAGTGCTCGCTTCCGGCCAGGTGGCCGAGCTCGCGAACCCCCGGCTCGGCCCAGCCAGCGCCAGCACGGTGCAGCGCGTCCAGCAGGGCCGGATCGCCGGAGGCATCGTAGGGCACGAGCGGCGGCGGCTGGTTGGTTACCTCATGCGTAGCCACAAGGCAACGGTACGCCAGAGTTCCGCATCCCTCGGCGAAGGCGACCAGGTCGGCGTCACAGAGCCGTGAACTGCGCCACGAGCCAGCGGCCCTTGACCTTCTGCATCGTCACCCGGATCTGGCCGGCGTTCGGCACCGGCTTCGGCTGCGACTTGCTGGTTGTGCTCTGATCGACGAACACCAGCACCGTCACCTGGTTCCCGGACGAGTGCTCCACGGCCGCGACCGGCACCCTCGCCTTGGTGACGGTCTGCTCCTTCGTGGCGTTGGGACCGATCATCTGGCTGGCCAGCATGCCGAACTGCCCGCTGAACTGCCCGGTGGTGTCGGCGCTCGCGCGGGCCAGGTCCGCCTTGAGCGTCTTGTAGTTGTAGGACAGGATCTGCGGGATCTCCGTTTTCGCCGCGGCGACCGCCGCGGCGCGGTCCCGCTGCGTCGTCACGGCGCCCGACGTCCGCATGGCCAGGAATACGGACGCGATCGCCGACCCGGTGACCAGCAGGACGAGGACGACCTCGGACGCGATCCGCCAGCCCAGCGGTATCCGGCCCGCCCGCAACGCGATCCGGCGAGCCAGGCTGTCGGTGTCCTCGACGGCCGCTGCGCCTTCGACGTCCTCGTCGTCCTCTTCGACGTCCTCGTCCTCGACGCCGTCGTCCTCGTCCTCGTCGCGGTCAGTTGCGGTCGCGTCGTCCTCGAATTCCTCGACGTCCTCGACGTCCTCGGCGTCCTCGCTGGTCGCGTCGTCCTCGACGAGCACCTTGCCCTCGCCGGAAGTCACCTTGTCCTTACCAGTCACGTTGTCCTCACCAGCGCTCATTGCACGAACTGCACATTCGACACCAGCCACTTCGACCCGGACTGAACCATCGAGACCGCAAGCCGGTAGGCGCGCTCAGACCCCTTCGGGGTCTGCGTGTTCTTCACCGTTACATAGGCGAGCACCGCCAGCTGGGCGGTTTTGCCGTTGTACTTATCCACGCCCACCTGCACGACCTGTCCGGAGCTCTGCACCTTCCCCTTTTCCAGGAGGTTCTTGAACCCGCTGGCGGAGTTGCCGTACTGGCTCAGGAAGTTGCCGGCGGCCAGTGGCTTGAGCTTGGCCGCGTACGCATCCGCATTCTTGTAGCTGACCGTGGTCAGGTCGGTCACCGCGGTCCGGGCAACGGCGATGGCCGCATTCGGGCTGCCGCCGGCGGCGTTCGCGGCGCTGTTGGCCCGGCTCCAGTAGATCCCCACGGTCACCAGGCCCGCGATCAGCAGCACGACCAGTAGCGCCATGGACGCGACCCAGCCCCCGGCGCTGACCGGGCTGGCGGTGTCCTCGTCTTCCTCGTCCTGGTCTTCCTCGTCTTCCTCGAGGTCCGCGCCGGAATCCGCCTCCACGGAATCCGCGTCCGCCGAACTCGCGTCGGCGGGCTCGGCGAGATCCTCGTCGCCAGGTTCTGGCTCGGCAGGAGCCGGGTCGTCGTGCGCGTCCGCGCCGGAATCCGTGCGGGCCTTCGGCTCGGTCAGCGCACCGGCCTCATCGCCGGATGTCATCCGGTCCCCTCTCTGACGTCCTAGTCAGCTGGTCAATGACCGCACAGTATAGGGTTCACGTAGGCCACGCTGTCCATACCAAAAAAAGCATATTCGCCATCAATGTCGGTTTTACAGGTGAACGCGGAGCACATGGTCAGCTACCACCCAGGCAACGCTAATCCGAGGTGGGCCATCTGGACGCGCCGAAGTGAGGCTGTGCGGACCGCCAAGGCGGTTGCGATAATTAACGGGTGACAACGATTGCGATTACCGGCGGGCGAGTCGTGCCCGTCGAAGGCGAGCCGGTCGACGGCGGGACCGTGCTGATGGCCGACGGGAAGATCGCGGCCGTCGGGGGGCCGGGCCTGGCGGTGCCGCCGGACGCCGAGGTCATCGACGCGACCGGCAAGTGGGTGCTACCTGGGTTCATCGACGCGCACACCCACCTCGGCGCGTACGAGGAGGCCGGCGGCTGGGCCGGCTCCGACACCAACGAGCTGACCGGCCCGGTGCAGGCGCACGTCCGGGTCCTGGACGCGATCAACCCCGCGGACATCGGGTTCCGCGACGCGATCACGGGCGGCGTGCTGGCCGTGAACGTGAACCCCGGCTCCGGCAACCCGATCGGCGGGCAGACCGCCGCGATCCGGTGCTGGGGTCGCACCGTCGATGACATGGTGCTGCGCAACCCGGCCGGCCTGAAGTCCGCGCTCGGCGAGAACCCCAAGCGGATCTACGGCGAGCGCAAGGAGACCCCGGCCACCCGGCTGGGCACCGCGGCCGTCATCCGGTCCGCGCTGGTGGATGCCGCCAATTACCTGGCACAACAACAAGATTCATCCGAACGGATCGAGGCGACTGCCCGGGATCTCAAGCACGAGGCACTCGGTCGCGTGCTGCGAGGAGAGATCCCGTGGCGGCAGCACTGCCACCGCGCCGACGACATCGCCACCGCGCTGCGGATCGCGTCGGAGTTCGGATACAGGCTCGTGATCGACCATGGCACCGAAGCGCACCTGATCGCCGACAAGATAGCCGCGGCCGGGATCCCGGTCGTGATCGGGCCGCTGTTCACGTCGCGGTCGAAGGCGGAACTGCGGAACCGTTCGCTCGCCAACCCGGGCCGGCTGGCGGCGGCGGGCGTGGAGATCTCGATCACCACCGACCACCCGGTCGTGCCGGTCCACTTCCTGATCCACCAGGCGACGCTGTCGGTGAAGGAAGGACTGGACCCCGTCACGGCGCTGCGCGCGGTGACGATCAACCCGGCCCGGATAATCGGCGTGGACGACCGGCTCGGGTCGCTGACCCCCGGGAAGGACGCGGACGTGGTCGTCTGGTCCGGAGACCCCCTCGACGTGATGAGCCGGGCCGAGGTCGCCTACCGCGCGGGCCGCGAGATCTACCGCTACGACTACGACACCCGCGAAGGCGTCTTCGCCGAGCCGTAGCCCTCATGTTTCTAACATTGATGTTAGTAACATGGATGATAGACCCGCACTACCGGGTGGCCGATTCCTACCTGCGCTTCTGGCTACGCTTCATCCAGCCATCCCTGCCCGACATCGCGCGAGGACGGCCCGATCTCGCCCTAGCCCGGATACGAGCGTCCTGGACCGACTACCGGGGCCCGGGCGGTGGAGCCGCTAATCCGCCAGTCGCTGGAACGTCTCCTGCCCGATGACCCTGACCTCTCCGGCGTCACCGCCGTGGGCGGTTACTGGAACCGTACCGGGGACATCGAAGTAGACCTCGTCGGCGCGGACCGGTGGCCCGGCGCGCGCACCATCGGCTTTGTCGGCTCCGTCAAGTGGCGCGAGCGGGCCCCCTTCGGCCGGCACGATCTGGTGGACCTGGCCGCACAGCGTTCCCAGGTCCCCGGCGCCGGCGATGAGGCGCGGCTGATCGCGGTCACCAGATCCGGCTGCGAGGCAAGCGACCTTGACCGGGTGTACGGCCCGGCTGACCTGATCGCCGCCTGGCGGTAAAGCCAAACCGGGCCGGCTGGCGGCGGCGGGCGCGGAGATCCCGATCACCCCGACCGCTACGACTACGACACCCGCGAGGGCATCTACGCCGGGTCCTGACGCTCGAAGCGGCTGCCCGCCCGCACGGCATCGACCAGGGCTTGGGGGGCGGTGTAGGGGTCGCCGTCGAAGGGCGGCTTCGGGTCGTACTCGATGGCGAGCTGGCAGCGGCGGGCGGTGCCAGGATCCGCGATCTTCGCGACGAGGGCGAGGGCCATGTCGATTCCCGCCGAGACGCCCGCCGCGGTGACGTACTTGCCATCGAAGACGTAGCGCTCCTTCCGGGGCTTGGCGCCGAGGCGTGCCAGCTCGTCCAGGGCCAGCCAGTAGGTGGTGGCCTCCCGGCCGTCGAGCAGGCCGGCCCCGGCCAGGATGAGCGCGCCGGTGCACACGGACGTGGTCCAGGTGCTGGTCTTGTCGGCCTCGATGAGCCAGTCCCGGAGTGGGCCGCCCGTCATGTGACCGGCCTGGCCCGCGCCGCCAGGGACGAGGATGACATCCGGGTGCGGGACATCGCCGAAGGCCGCCCGCGCGTGCTGGGCGAAGGCGCCGCCCTCGTCGGCGACGGGTCCGGGCCGCGTGGCGGCGAAGACTATCTCAGCGTCCGGCAGGAGCTTGAGAACCTGGTACGGACCGATGGCGTCGAGGGGCGCGAACCGGTCGAACAACGGGATGACTATCTGCATCATGCGGGATCCTCAACGGGAACGAGAGACCTCAACGGGAACGGGATCCTTGGGGCGGAAGCGGCGCCGGTACTCGGCGGGGCCGACCCCGAGCTCACGGATAAAGGCGCGGCGCATCGCCTCGGGGGTGCCGAAGCCGCAGGAGCGGGCTGTCTCCTCGACGCCGTCGGCCGTATCCTCCAGGCAACGGCGTGCGGCCTCAAGCCGGGACTTGTCCACGTACCTGCCGGGCGGAATCCCGGTTTCGGCGGCGAACGCGCGGGCGAACTGCCGCGGGGACAGGCTGGCCCTCGCGGCAAGGGCCTCGACGGAAAGGTCTTCGGCGGGGTGCTCGGCGACCCACTGCTGGACGTCGCGAAGCGGCTGCCTAGTCGCGACCTGAGCCGACAGCTGGGTACTGAACTGGGACTGGCTGCCGGGCCTGCGGAGGAACACCACGAGCTGGCGGGCGATCTCGAGGGCGGTCCCCCGTCCGAGGTCGTCCTCGACGAGGGCGAGCGCCAAGTCGATGCCCGCGGTGACGCCGGCGGAGGTGGCGAGGTTCCCGTCCCGGATGAAGATCGGGTCCGGATCGACGGTGACGTCTGGGTACTGGTCCGCCAGCTCGGTGCACTTCGACCAGTGGGTGGTCACGCGCCTGCCGCTGAGCAGGCCCGCCTCGGCGAGCAGGAACGCCCCGGTGCACACGGACGCGACCCGGGCGGCGCGCGGGGCAGCCTCCCGGATCCAGGCGACGAGCTCTTCGTCGCGGCGCCGCGCCCCGCTGCCGCCGGGTACGAGCAGCAGGCCGAGTGCGCTGCTCTCCTCGGCGCGCAGGTCAGTGTCGGGCACGATGCGCAGCCCGCTCGTGGTGCGGACCTCTCCCCCGCCGAGGCTCGCGGTTCGGACACGATAGCCGTCCGCGTTCGCGAACACCTCCAGCGGCCCGGTCACGTCCAGGCTCTGCACCCCGTCGAAGACGGGAATCAGCACGTTCCGCATGGCACCCAGTCTCGCGGACCGGTCCGATGGCAGCAATGACGAAAATCCCACCTTTCCCGCCATGTCTTCGGGCTGCGACCGGTCGCTGGGGGCTGTGTTTGAGCTGCTGTGGAGTTTTTTTGCGCTATACGTGCAAAAAAACTCCACAGGACACTACTAGAGGTCTCCAACGGCCTCTTTTAGTTCACGGAACGCCTCGGCCAGACCGTGTACCGTCCAGTGGGCGTTGAGGCCGCTGGGGTTGGGGAGGATCCACAGGCGGGCGGGGCCGAGGGCCTCGTCCTGCGGGCCGATGGCGGTGCGGGGGCGGGCGAAGGCCGTCCGGTAGGCGGTCACGCCGGCGATGGCGACGAAGCGGGGCCGGCGCTTCTCCACCAGGGCTAGCAGCCTGGCGCCGCCTTCGCGAAGCTCGGCGGCGGACAGTTCGGCGGCCTGCGCGGTCGCGCGGGGCGCGACGTTCGTGATGCCGAGGCCGTATCGCGCGAGTTCCGCCTGCTCGGCCGGGGCGAGCTGGCGCGGGGTGAACCCGGACCTGTGCAGCGCGGGCCAGAACCGGTTGCCTGGGCGGGCGAAGTGGTGCCCGGTCGCGGCGGAGTACAGGCTCGGGTTGATCCCGCAGAACAGCACGTCCAGCGGCTCGCCCGGCTCCGGCAGCACGTCGGGGATGGTTCGGTCCCGTGCGGCCTCCAGCGCCGCGGCATCCGGCTTCATGCCGCCATTGTGCCGATGCGCCGACCCCGGAACCTACCCGATGACTCGTTGACCCCGTTCGGAACCTACTCGATGACTCGTTGACCTCGTTCCGAACCTGCTCGATGACTCATTGGCCACGTTCTATCACGGCGATGTGACATCGAGCACAATCGGTGGGCGGGCGAAGACGGGGGGAGGGGCGAAGCGACGGGAGCGGGACGGGGGCGAAACGGGGACTGGGTGGAGCAACTGGGGCGAGGCTGGGCGACGGGGCGGACTGTGATCTGTAGTAATAGGACGTAGCCCCGGGAAGGCGGCTGATTAGCGGGTTCCGCTTGTGAAGGGGACGTCCTCCTGGTGCGGTAGTGCGGGCTTGGTGTCCCAAACGCAGTGAGGAGGACGTCCTG
>JAFMRC010000142.1 GCA_017354375.1 Nocardiopsaceae bacterium
GCGGTCAGGGCGGCGCGGGCCGCGGCGGGAGCCGGCGCCCCCGCACGACGGCTGCCGGTGCCGACCCGGGGTCCGCAAGCTGGGCGCCAGCCGTCTCTTAACAGAAGTGAGTCTGTACCTGTAACAAAGTTACTGGTAAAAGAGGTACTGGCATATGTCGCTACTACTGGCATATGTCACTTCAGTGGCGTACACACCACGCGCCCCGCTGATCAGCGAAGGGAACGCAGCGATGACCATCGCCTCCATCCGCCGACGGATCCCCGGCCACCGGGCAACTGGCCACCGGGCGGCCGGCCGCCGACGGGTATCCGCCGTGGTCCTGGCGCTCGCTGTCGGCGCGCTCGCCGCCTGCACCTCCTCCGGCGGCGCGACGGCGAACACCAACGACGTCGCGACCATCCAGCTGCCCCAGGGCAGCGCCGCGGACGACATCTTCCCGATCGTCAGCGGGCCGCAGGTCACCCCGTACAACCAGCAGATGTTCCAGTACCTCATGTACCGGCCGATGCTGTGGTACGGCGGGCAGCCGGGCAACGAGTTCGGCCTGAACAACCGGCTCAGCCTGGCGAACGCCCCGGTCTACTCCGACCACGACACCGTGGCCACCGTCACGCTCAAGAAGTACGACTGGTCGGACGGCACGCCGGTCACGGCGCGGGACGTCACGTTCTTCGTGAACCTGCTGAAGGCGAAGGCCGTCAAGGACTACTGGGGCTACTACACCCCCGGCGAGTTCCCCGACAACCTCAAGAGCGTGCGGGCCGTGAACTCAAGGACGATCAGGTTCACCCTGACCAAGTCCTACTCGCCGCAGTGGTTCAACACCAACGAGCTGTCGGACATCATCCCGTTCCCGCAGCAGGCCTGGGACAAGACCTCCGCCAGCGGCAAGGTCGGCAATTACGACGAAACGCAGGCCGGCGCCACGGCGGTCTTCCACTACCTGCTCGGCCAGGCCCGGTCGCTGAACACCTACGCCAGCAACCCGCTCTGGCAGGTCATCGACGGGCCGTTCCGGCTCAAGTCTTACTCCACCAGGGGCGACATCGACCTCGTGCCCAACGCGCACTACTCCGGCACGCCGAAGCCGCGGATCAAGAAGCTCATCGAGCGGCCGTTCACCTCTCCCACCGCGGAGTTCAACGCCCTGATGGCCAACACCGGGCTGACCACCGGGTACGTGCCCAGCACCGACGACAGCCAGATCCCGGCGCTGAAGTCCGACGGCTACCGCGTCTACAACACGCTCACCTACGGCACCAACTACGTCGTGCTCAACTTCAACAGCCCGAACGCCGGCTACCTATTCCGCCAGCTGTACATCCGGCAGGCGCTGCAGCACCTGGTGAACCAGCCGCAGGACGTCAAGTACGCCTACCACGGCAACGCGACGCCGAGCTACGGCCCGGTCCCGCTCGCGCCCAAGAGCCCGTACACCACCCCGTACGAGCGGTCGAACCCGTACCCGTTCAGCTCCGCGTCGGCGGAAAAGCTCCTCAGGGCGCACGGCTGGACCGTGAAGCCCGGCGGGGCGGACACCTGCTCCCGGCCGGGGACCGGCCCCGCCGACTGCGGCGCCGGCATCGCCAAGGGGAAGACCCTCTCGTTCAGGATCCTCTACGCCAGCGGCGACCCCGGCTACTCGGTCATGATGGACAACTTCCAGTCCGCGGCGCGCAAGGCGGGGATCCGCGTCACGCTCAGCCAGGGCGAGTTCAACCAGATCACCGGGGTCACCGGCGTCTGCACAATGGGCTCCAGCGCCTGCAACTGGGACGGCGTGATGTACGGCGGGACCACGTGGGGGATCTACCCGACCGGCAACGGCATGTTCAACACCAACGCCAACGGCCAGGGCAACTACAGCAGCCCGGAGGCGGACAAGCTCATCGACGCGACCGAGTTCAAGCCGGGCCTGAGCCACTTCTTCGCCTACGAGAACTACATCGCCAAGCAGGTCCCGATGATCTGGATGCCGTGGGAGCAGACCGAGGTCAACAACGTGGTGGCCAGCAACCTCAAGGGATACACCGACGACCAGGACGACCCCTTCGGCGACATCTTCCCCGAGAACTGGTACTTCTCGAAGTAGGCCTTTCATGCTCTCCTACACCCTCCGGCGCGCCGGCCAGGGACTCGCCGTCGTCATCGTCGTCTCGTTCCTGACCTTCCTCGAGGCGCACCTGATGCCGGGCAGCCCGGCGCGGGCGATCCTGGGCGTGCACGCGAGCCAGGCGCAGATCCGGGCGTTCAACGCCGAGAACGGGTACAACCAGCCGGTGCCGGTCCAGTACGTGGACTACCTGGACCGGCTCGTGCACGGCAACCTGGGGTTCTCCTACCAGCAGAACCAGACCGTGGCGGCGCTGCTCGGCGAGCGGCTCCCGGCCACCGTCCTGCTGGTCGGCCTGAGCGTGATCGTCGCGCTGCTGCTGATGATCCCGGTGTCCATCCTCCAGGCCACGCGGCGGAACAAGCCGACGGACTACGCGCTGACCGGCGTCACGTTCGTGCTGTACGCGATGCCGGAGTTCTGGCTGGGGCTGATGCTCATCATGCTGCTCGCGGAGAAGGTGCGGGCGTTCCCCCCGGTCGCTCCGCAGGGCAACGTGCCGCAGATACTCGCGAATCCGGCGGGACTGGTGCTGCCGGTCATCACCCTGGCCCTCGGCAGCCTGGCGGCGTTCACCCGCTACCTGCGGTCCTCGCTGCTCGATAACCTGGCCGAGGACTACGTGCGGACCGCGCGGGCCACGGGCGCGAGCGAACGGAGGGTCATGCTCAGGCACGTCTTCCCGAACTCCCTGCTGCCGGTCATCACGCTGGTCGGGCTCAGCCTCCCCGGCATCCTGGGCGGCGCGCTGATCACCGAGTCCGTGTTCAACTACCCCGGCATGGGGCTGCTGTACTGGAACTCCGCGCAGTCCCGGGACTATCCGGTGATGCTCGGGGTCACGATGGTCGTCGGGCTCGCGACGATCGCGGGGAACCTCCTGGCCGACCTGCTCTACGCGGCGGCCGACCCCCGGGTCAGGTACGTATCATGACCGCCCAGCAGTCGCTCGCCACCAGCGTCTCCCCGGACGCGGGAGAGGTCACGCCGGGGACCCGGCCGTGGCGGGACGCACTGGCGGTCCTGATCGCGAACCGCGCCGCGCTCGCCGGGCTGATCGTCATCGTCGTGATGCTCGGGTTCTCGTTCCTCGGCCCGCTCTTCTACCACACCAACCAGGTCGCTACCGACCTCCCCGCCTCGCTGCGCCCGCCGGGGGGCGGGCACCCGCTGGGCACCGACAACGAGGGCCACGACGTCCTCGGCAGGCTGATGGTGGCGGGACAGAGCTCGCTGGAGGTGGGGCTGGCCGCGGCCGCGGTCGCGACCATCATCGGCGTCTGCTACGGCGCCATCTCCGGCTTCGCCGGCGGGATCCTCGACGGGATCATGATGCGGCTGGTGGACGGGCTGCTGGCGATCCCGACGATCTTCCTGCTGGTGTTCCTGTTCACCGTCTACCAGGCGAGCACCCTGCTGCTCGTCCTGGTCATCGGGCTGGTGGCCTGGCTGGTCCCGGCCCGGCTGGTGCGGGCGGAAACGCTGAGCCTGCGCACCCGCGAGTACGTCCAGGCGGTCCGGGTGATGGGCGGCTCGGGCAGGCGGATGGTCGCGCTGCACATCGTCCCGAACACGATCGGCACGATCATGGTCAACGCCACCTTCCAGGTCGCGGACGCCATCCTCGCCCTGGCCAGCCTCGGCTTCCTCGGCCTCGGGGTGCAGCCGCCCGCCACGAACTGGGGGGCGATGCTGTCCACCGGCATCAACTACGTCTACGCCAACGACTGGTGGCTGATCTACCCGCCGGGCATCGCGATCGTGCTGACCGTGATGGCCTTCAACGCGGTCGGCGACGGCATGCGGGACGTCTTCGAGGTCAGGCTGCGCCGCCGCTGACCCCGCCGGCGGCAACCCCGCAACCCCGGCAAGCAAACCCCGACAAGATTGATGCCGAACGGATCGTGGCGCCTCACCCGTCCCCCTGACCGCGCACGCTCTCGCGATAACGGCTTGCGCGCGACTCCGGCCCAGACGGGGGCGCCTTCGGCGCCCGAGTCCGCGGCGTCCGCGCCGACGGGGTCGGGCCGCCAGTCCCTGACCTGCACCAGCCCGGGTTCGACCAGGTCGAGGCCATTGAAGAACCGCGCCACCTCGGCCCGGCTCCGGGCAATGTACTGGTGGCGGCTCATCTCTCGGGTGATCTCTCCCATCTTCGTCTTGAGCTCCTGGGGACCTTGGTCCCCGGCGATGTGCGATACGGCGAGGTAGCTGCCGCTGGGCAGGGCGTCCATCAGGGAGGCGACGGCGCGGTACGGATCGTCGGCGTCGGGAATGGCGTGCAGGATGAAGAGGAGCAGCAACCCGACCGGCTTGCCGAGATCCAGGGTCCGCGCCGCCCGCCGGAGGATCTGCCCGGGGTCGCGGATGTCGGCGTTCAGGTAGGCGGTGGTGCCGGGCGCATGGCCGACCAGGAGCGCGCGTGCGTGGGCGAGCACGACGGGATCGTTATCGACGTAGACGATCCGGCTGTCCGGCCGCGCCTCCTGCGCCACCTCGTGCGTGTTGCCGGGGGCCGGGATCCCGGTCCCGACGTCCAGGAACTGCGACAGCCCCGCCTCACCCGCCAGGAAACGGACTGCGCGGCCCAGGAAGTCCCGGTTCGCCCGCGCGATCGCCGCCGTGCCGGGGTAGTAGGCCGCCGCCGCGTCGGCGTAGGCGCGGTCGGCGGCGAAGTGGTCCTTGCCACCGAGCAGGTAGTTATACACCCGGGCCTGGTGCGCGATGGTGGGATCGATCACCGGGTCGTTGGAGTCGATCACCGGGTCGTCATCGTCGCTTCCGGCGCCGGGAAACTCGTCGCTGGTCACGCTGCC
The DNA here is from genome assembly GCA_017354375.1 of Nocardiopsaceae bacterium. Lineage (GTDB taxonomy): Bacteria > Actinomycetota > Actinomycetes > Streptosporangiales > Streptosporangiaceae > Trebonia. The sequence goes on from JAFMRC010000142.1 coordinate 4,933, forward strand.
CCCTCCCGCGTCCGGAAGAGAATATCACGCGCCCAACCTGGATATTTGCCCGCTTACTTACGAGTAATACACCGCCTACTCCAGGGGGGTCGGGGTCGCGGCACGCGCCTCCGTCGGGGTGCCCGGTACCTTCATGACGGTGTTGCTGGTTATGTGCGGGAACACGTACTCCTTCGTTGACTCGCCGCCGTCGGTGGAGATCTGTATCTTCAGCAGTATTACCTGGGTGTAGAGCAGGTAGTCGAACCGCTTGGACTCCCTGGCGTGCCGGTCCTTGGATAGAAGCCAGTAGTCTGCCGTGTACTCCGTGACGTCCGACCGGCGCTGCTCGAACGGGATGTTGGTCACTATCCCCGTGCCCCCGAAGAGCGGCTCGGTCGTCACCCGCCAGTGGATGAAGGCACGCGGCTTGATGACCTTGAGCGCAAGCTGGAGCGGATAGTTCGGGTTCAGCGCCGAGTCGACCTCCGGGTTCTCGAAGTCGCCGTCGGCGGTCAAGGTCGCGGCGAACGGGTCGTAGAAGGGCGCCGTCGCGATGCTCGACGGCTGCGGATGCGGAACCTGCGCGTCGGGAATCACCGGCGCCCCGTCGAACACGGTGTTGACGGTAAGGCCGCTGAGGTCGGGGTCGTACGTGCCCCGGTCGTTCAGGTCCACGCTGCCCAGGGCGAGTATCGAGTTGCCGTGCGGCACCGAGATCTGCTTGGCGATGGTCAGGGCCGGCGGCTGAGGGAGCACCTGCGCGTCCGGCGGGGCCGGCTCGGTGGTGTAGGGCCCGGTCATCTGCGCCTGGCTGCCCAGGTGCAGCCAGGCGCCGTTCTCGAGATGGATGATCTGCCCCTGCTGCGGCCCCTCCGCGAAGCGGACCTGCTGCTCGTAGAACACGGCGTGCGCGGACTGGGTGTAGGTCCCGCCGCGGTTCGGCGCCGCGCCCGCCACCGCCAGCGCCCCCGGATCCTGCTGATCGGCAGGGTCGCCCGCGCTGGCGGTGCCGTTGAACCGGATCGTCTCAGTGAAGGCGAAGTTCTTGAGGATGAACCCGCCGTACTCGGATTCGCCCGGTTCCGCGGGCCGCCCCGGCTGCGGGGTATCCTGCGGTAACGGCATGACGTTGTAGGACAGCGGCTTGCCGTCCCGCGTCAGCTCATCGACGTTGCGCCAGGTCCCGATCAGGAGCTGCTGGAACTCGGCCAGATTGGCACTGGTCACGCTGCTTGGCATGAGGGATCCCCTTCCCCGTATTCCCCGAGTCGCGGTCGTCGGATCGTTGCGACAAACCCGCGCTTCATGCCAAGTTATCCACTTACAAGCATCTATGTCCAATAAATCCTATAGAGAAGTATATAGGAGGTAATATTGGTATATAGAGATGTATGCGCCATCTGTGAACAGATGAGGAATTTGATGCGCTGGGACCGTCCGGGCCATTTACGGCTTGCGCGCCACCCCGGCCCACAGGGCGATCACTCCGGCCATCTCCTCGTCCTTCCGGTCGGGCCGCCAGTCCTGGTGCGGCACGAGGCCGGGCTCGACCAGGTCGAGGCCCTCGAAGAACCGCTCGACCTCGGCCCGGGAGCGGACGGTGTACTGGTGGCGGCTCTGCCGACGGGTGAGCTCCGCGCCTCTCGCCTTCGCCTCCGGCCCGGCCTGGTCCGAGGTTCCGTGCGTTACGGCGAGGTAGCTGCCGCTGGGCAGGGCATCCAGCAGGGTCGCGACGGCGCGGTACGGGTCGTCCCTGTCGGGAATGGAGTGCAGGACGGCGATCAGCAGCAGCCCGACGGGCTCGCTGAAATCAAGGGTCTTCGCGGCCCGCCGGAGGATCGCCTCGGGATCGCGAACGTCGGCCATGACGTAGTCGGTGGCACCGGGTCCGCGGCCGGCCCGGAACGCGCGGGCGTGCGCGAGGACGACCGGATCGTTGTCCACGTAGACGACGCGGCTTTCCGGCCTGACCTCCTGGGCGACCTCATGGGGACTGCCCGGCGCCGGGATCCCGGTCCCGATGTCCAGGAACTGCGACAGCCCCGCCTCCCCGGCCAGGAACCGGACCGCGCGGCCCAGGAACTCCCGGTTCGCCCGCACCACGGCGGGCAGGGCAGGGTAGATAGTCGTCAGCGACTTAGCGTAGGCCCGGTCGGCGGCGTAGTGGTCCTTCCCTCCGAGCAGGTAGTTATAGAACCTGGCCTGGTGCGCGACGCTGGTGTCGAACGCGGGGTCGTCGTTCGGAACCGCGGGGAACTCGTCGCCACTCACGTCACTGCCTCCCATCATGGCTTGCGCGCTACCCCGGCCCACAGGGAGATGATTCCGGCCATCTCCTTGTCCTCCCGGTCGGGCCGCCAGTCCTGGTGCGGCACGAGGCCGGGCTCGACCAGGTCGAGGCCCTCGAAGAACCGCGCGACCTCGGCCCGGGAACGGTTGGTGTACTGATGACGGCTCTCCCGGCGGGTGATCTCCCTGAATCTCTCATCCGCCTCCGGGCCGGCCTGGTCAGCGGTCATGTGCGATACGGCGAGGTAACTGCCACTGGGCAGGGCATCCACCAGCGTGGCCACGGCGCCGTACGGGTCGTCGCCGTCGGGAATGGCGTGCAGGATCATGAGCAGCAGCAGCCCGACGGGCTCGCCGAAATCGAGGGTCTTCGCGGCCCGCCGGAGGATCGCCTCGGGATCGCGGACATCGGCATCGACGTAGTCGGTGGCACCGGGCCCGTGGCCGGTCCGGAACGCGTGGGCATGGGCGAGGACCACGGGGTCGTTGTCCACGTACACGATCCGGGCGTCCGGCCTCACGCTCAGCGCGACCTCATGAGTGCCGCCGGGCGCCGGGATGCCGGTGCCGATGTCCAGGAACTGCGACACTCCCGCCTCCCCGGCCAGGAACCGGACCGCGCGGCCCAGGAAGTCCCGGTTCGCCCGCGCCATGGCGGGCACGGCGGGGTTGATGGCGGTCAGCGACCTGGCGTAGGCCCGGTCGGCGGCGTAGTGGTCCTTCCCTCCGAGCAGGTAGTTATACAGCCTGGCCTGGTGCGCGACGCTGGTATCGAACACCAGGTCGTCCTTTGGCGCCGATGGGAATCCGTCGCCGTCCGCGCCTCCGCCTCCCGTCATGGCTTGCGCGCCACCCCGGCCCACAGGGGGATGTCCTGGTCGGACCCGCCCTGACGGTCCGGCCGCCAGTACTGGGGCTGCACCAGCCCCGGCTCGACCAGGTCGAGGCCCCGGAAGAACCGCTCGACCTCGGCCCGGGGGCGGACGGTGTACTGGTGGCGGCTCTGCCGGCGAGTGACCTCCGTGCCCCTCGCCTCCAGCTCCGGCGTGACGAGGTCCGAGCCTGCGTGCGTCACGGCGAGGTAGCTGCCGCTGGGCAGGGCATCCACCAGCGTGGCCACGATGCGGTGCGGATTATCGTCGTCGCCGACGGCGTGCAGCACGCCGAGCAGCAGCAACCCCACCGGCTTGCCGAAGTCAAGGGTCTGTCCGGCCCGCCGGAGGATCGCCTCGGGATCGCGGAGGTCGGCCATGACGTAGTCGGTGGTGCCGGACCCGCGGCCCGCCCGGAACGCGTGGGCATGAGCGAGGACCACCGGGTCGTTGTCCACGTACACGATTCGGGCGTCCGGCCTCGCCTTCAGCGCGACCTCATGGGTGCTGCCGGGCGCCGGGATGCCGGTGCCGATGTCCAGGAACTGCGACAGGCCCTCCTCGCCCGCCAGGAACCGGACCGCCCGGCCCAGGAAATCCCGGTTCGCCCGCGCCGTGGCGGGCACGCCAGGGTAAATGGCCGTCAGCGACTTGGCATAGGCCCGGTCGGCGGCGTAGTGGTCCTTCCCTCCGAGCAGGTAGTTATACAGCCTGGCATGGTGCGCGACACTGGTGTCGAGCACCGGCTCGTCGTTCCCGGTAGCGGGGAACTCGCCGCCGCCCGTCATGGCTTGCGGCCCACGCCAACCAGCACGTCGTTAGAGGCAAGTTCCCGCGGGCCGGGCCGCCATTCATGAGGCGGCACCACCCCGGGCTCGACCAGGTCGAGGCCCTCGAAGAACCGCGCCACCCCGGCGTGATCGCGGAGAACGTACTGCTCGCGGCTCGTCCGGCGGGAAAGATCGGCAACCTTCGCGTTGGCTTCCGCGCCTAGCCGCTCCTTGCTCGCGTGCGAGATGGCCACGTAGCTGCCGCTGGGCAGGGCGTCCACCAGCGTGGCCATGATGCGGTAGGCGTCGTCGTCGGGGATCGCGTGCAGGATGGCGAGCAGCAGCAGGCCAACCGGCTTGGAAAAGTCGAGGGTGCCCGCCGCCCGCTCCAGGATCACCTCCGGCTCGCGCAGGTCGGCGTCGAGGTAGTCGGTTGTACCGGGATCGCGGCCCACCAGGAACGCCCGGGCATGCGACAGCACCACCGGGTCACGATCCACGTACACGATCCTGGCGTCCGGCCTGACCTCCTGCGCCACCTCATGCGTACTACCCGGCGCCGGGATCCCCGTCCCGATGTCCAGGAACTGCGACAACCCCGCCTCACCCGCCAGGAACCGGACCGCCCGGCCCAGGAAATCCCGGTTCGCCCGCGCCACGGACACAATGTCGGGGAAAATAGTCTCTAGCTCGCGGGCGAAGGCGCGGTCCGGGGCGTAGTGATCCTTGCCCCCGAGCAGGTAGTTATACACCCGGGCCTGGTGCGCGACGCTGGTATCGAACGCCGGGTCGTCGTCTCTGACGGTGTCGGGAAACTCGTCGCTGGTCATGTCTCCGCCTTCCGTCACGGCTTGCGCCCCACGCCAACCAGCACGTCGTTGGAGACCAGTTCCCGCGGGCCGGGCCGCCATTCATGGGGCGGCACCAGCCCGGGCTCGATCAGGTCAAGTCCCTCGAAGAACCGAGCCACCCCGGCCCGGGAACGGAAATCGTACTTCTCGTGGCTCATCCGGTTGGCGACATCGTCAACCTTCTCCTTGGCGTCCGGGCCGGCCTGGTCCCCGGTCCCGTGCGAGATAGCCACGTAGCTGCCGCTGGGCAGGACGTCCACCAGCGTAGCCACGGCGCCGTACGGGTCGTCGCCGTCGGGGATCGCGTGCAGGATGGCGAGCAGCAGCAGTCCGACCGGCTTGGAAAAATCAAGGATGCCCGCCGCCCGCTCTAGAATCACCTCGGGCTGGCGCAGGTCGGCATCGAGATACTCGGTGGTACCGGGATCGCGGCCCACCAGGAACGCGCGGGCATGCGACAGCACCACCGGGTCGTGGTCCACGTACACGATCCTGGCGTCCGGCCTGACCTCCTGCGCCACCTCATGCGTGCTGCCCGGCGCCGGGATCCCCGTCCCGATGTCCAGGAACTGCGACAACCCCGCCTCACCCGCCAGGAACCGGACCGCCCGGCCCAGGAAATCCCGGTTCGCCCGCGCCGCGACGACCGCGTTGGGGAAAATCGCCTCCAGTTCGCGGGCGAAGGCGCGGTCCGGGGCGTAGTGATCCTTGCCCCCGAGCAGGTAGTTATACATCCGGGCCTGGTGCGCGACGCTGGTGTCGAACGCCGGGTCGTCATCGCTGACGGTGTCGGGAAACTCATCACTGGTCATCTGGCTGCCTTCTGTCATGTCTCGTCCCGGACCTGGGCGAGGAACCTGCGGGTTTGCGGCGGCGTCAGCGCCTTCGCGCCGAGGCGGTCCATCACTCCGGCGTACAGCGCGACGTCCTCCTGCTTGTCGAGGTAGACAGCGCCGGCGAGGTGCTCGAGGTAGACGATGTCGGGCACGCCGACGTCCTCGAAGCGGAGCATGCTGAACGAGCCGCCCGCCGCGGCGTGCCCGCCGCGGCCGAACGGCATGACCTGAAGGGTGACGTGCGGCATGTCCGCTACCTCGACGAGCCGGTCGATCTGGGCACGCATCACCTCCCGGCCCCCCAGAGGGCGCCGCAGCACCCCCTCGTCCAGGACCGCCCAGACGTGCGGCGGTTCCGGCCGCCTCAGCAGGTCCTGGCGCCTGAGCCGGAGGGCTACCCGCTGGTCGGTCTCCTCGCCTGGCATCGCCCCGGGGCCGAGCAGCGCGACCGCACGCGCATAGTCTTCGGCCTGGAACAGCCCCGGCACGAACTGCAGCTCGAAGCTCCGGATGACGGAAGCGGCGGACTCCAGCCCTAGGTAGGACTCGAACCAATCCGGGAGCACTTCGTCGTAGCGTGACCACCAGCTCGTGGCGTTGGCCAGCCCGACCAGCGACAGGACGTGGGAACGCGTCTCGGGCTCGGTGACTCCGTACAGGGTGAGGAGATCGGCCACGTCGCGTTCCTTGAACCCGACGCGCCCGTTCTCCATCCGGCTGATCTTGGACCGGGACGCCCGGATCCGGTACCCGGCCTCCTCCGGTGACACCTTGGCCGCCTCGCGGAAGCGCTGCAGCTGAGTACCCAGGATCAAGCGCGGTGCCGTCGGCGAACCGGAGCCGCCGGGCACCCTACCGTCCTGCTCAGCCACTTACCGGTTCCCTCATGTCGGCGCTGTTGGTGCTGTGGTAATTGATGAAGTACCGGGGGAGAATACCATGCGTACCGATTCGTTCCGGGCCGCAAACCGCGATTGTCAGGAACTTGAGATCACCCCAGCTGATCGCCTGTTCCCGCAATCGCGTTCGGGCAGAGATCATCGAACTCGCCATTCTTCGCGCCCGCAATGAACGCGGCGATCTCGGCTCGCGTGTAGACCAGCGCCGGCCCGGACGGGTACCGGGAGTTGCGGACCGCGACCGCGTCGCCGGGCAGCCCGGCGACCTCCACGCAGTTCCCGCTCGGGTTGCTCGCGCTGCTTTTGCGCCACGACGCGGATGCCAGCCGGTCAGCCGATACGCCATTGCTGAGCTGCATATCTCCCCTGTGAGTGAGGTGAGGAAGGAGCGAGTTGAGCCTCGCTCCCCTGCAACGAACATTTGCACATTGCACACTAACACGCCACCTGCACGTGCATCAGGAAACGCCCGCAAAATTGCGCATACCTAGGTACCAGCTCAGGACACGCCGCGGTCAGCAGCCAGCCCGGATGGCGGTTCCCTCCCATGCCCCCTGTGCCCCGTGCCTCCTGTGCCTCCCATGCCCCCTGTGTCTCCCATGCCCCGTGCCCCCGCCTGCCCTATGGGACAGCGATGGTCTCGGTGCTGCTGCGGGATCGTGTACGTAACGCGACCGTCACTGTCGCTATGGGGGCCGTTGCGAATGAGCCGCTCATGATGACGCTCCCAGCGGATACCCCACCATTTCCGCCGTGCCCGGCCAGGTGACATCGACTTTTGGGGGATGAGGGCCCTGATCGCGCCCGGTTCGCGGCATATGTGGGGCCGCCATGCGCCAAAAGTGGTCGGCTCCCCCGCGGAAGGCGCCCGGCAGTCGGCCGGGAACCTGACATCACCTGCCACAATTGCATCTCATATACCAAACGATGACTTCTGTAACAGGCCCCCATGGCTTGCGTTTTAACCTGTTGCGTGACGTCAGGCCGCTTTCTTGATGACGTCGTAGCGGGTCGCGGGCGTGCTGCGGCGGCCCCTGGGCCGCCCGGGGCCTGCCCGGGAGGGTTTCGGCGCGCTGGCAGGCGTGCCGG